>CALAEZ010000108.1 GCA_937891125.1 uncultured Treponema sp.
GACAGTGAATTTCGCGCGTGGGTGGGAGAAAAAGGCGGTAGCTGGGCGCCAACCATTCATAAGCAGAACGGGCGCTACTATATGTTTCACGGCATTATCACGGGAACGCAGCCAGATTTGCATGCGGCAATCTCGCTTGCCATTGCTGACCGCGCAGACGGTCCCTTTGTGCCGGCAGTCACGGCTGACAGCGAAACGTACCACACTTCGACACTGGTGCGCTATTCTTGGAATAATACGCAGAGCGGCTACGAATCTACCTGCAATGTCGGGCTTTCCTGGCGGGCGGGCTTTGGTGCAATCGATCCTGAGTTTATCTACGACATAGCAACGGGAAAGCTTGTTACCTACATTGTCGGCACGACCGCCTGTTATGGCGTGCTCTACGGAAGCTGGAAGGGCGGTTTAGCTGTTATTTTTGTGGATGCAGAAACCTTTAAGCCTGTTTGCACGGTTTCGGGCACCTCGCTCTATGACGGAAAAACCTATGCGGTTGGTGACGTGATGGACGCTCCCTGCGACAGCATAAACGGTAACCAAGGCATTCGCGTTGCCGGCGGAAACGGCACGGCGTATGAGGGAGCGCAGCTGGTATATAACAGCGACGTAAAGCGCTACTATCTTTTTGTTTCGATGGGCGATTTAGGCTACGAATACCGTGTTGGCGTTGGCCGCTCTGACGTTGTTGAAAGCTTTACGCCGGAGACCCTGCCGACCGCATTTCTTGACCCGTCAGGGCGCGACATGAACGCCGTTACCGATATTCCTGGCGACAGTATGTATTATCACAATGTCGGTGGAAAAATCATCGGTGCGCAGGCTTTGCAGGGTGAGTACGGCTTTACCGCTCCTGGCGGTCTTTCTATTTGGCGCGACAACAGGGGTAAAATCCTGTTTGCAAATCATGCGCGCACTAATTACATGGAAAGCTGGCATTTTATGCTGCAGATACATCAGCTCTTCTTTACCGCTGACGGCTGGCCGGTCTTGAATCAGAACGATTTTTATAATGACTACGCGCATCTTACTGCTGACGGCACGGAAAGCCTTGCGCCGCTTTCAAAAAAAGAGATTTGCGGAGTATACGACGCCGTGCTGACGGTGCGCAATAGCGAACGTGGCAACATCGAAAGTTTTGACGGAACGACAAAAGCCTTTAGCCTTGCTGACGGCAATGTGACAGAAAGCTGTGAGCTTGAGCTGTGTGCTGACGGCAGCATTCGCGGCGCGTATTCCGGCTCTTGGACGCTTTCCCGTGACGGCTACAGCATAGCGCTTACGCTTGAAACGAATGAGCATGCACCGCTCGGCGAATTTACGGGCTATGCGCTTCATGCCGTTGACTGGGCGCGTAAAGCAGGCGCACGGCGCACGATTACGTTTACCACCGTTGACGCAAGCGGAAGGTGCGGCGAGTATTTTTGGGGAAACAAGCGCCCCTAGACGTGCGCGTCGCTGTAGTTGTGCAAGCAGTGCGCTTCATTGTATTATAACTGTATGAATATGAATGAGAGGCTAAATTCTGCATATCAAACAGGCGGTAGTGCAAAAGAAATTAAAAAACCGATGTTTGAAAAAGTAAATCGACAGGTTGGTGAAATCTTACATGCAGGCGCTACCGCAAAAAAAACTGCGGCAGCGCCGTTAGACGAATCTACTGCTCGCACAGCAGCTTCACAAAAGCCTTCGTTCATAAAGACAACCGTTTCGCACGAGGCGGTAAAGGATGCGGCAAGCGTCTTTACTGCGCACGGCTTAGTAAAGGTTCCCGAAAAGCCTCGTGAGGAAGACGGCCGCGAAAATGTGTACCGCCGCGTGGCAAAGTTTTTGCTGCTGATTGGCGAAAATGAAGCGGCAAAAATCCTCCCCCATTTAACTGACGAGCAGATTGAGCGCATTATTCCCGAAATTGCTTCGATTCGCCATGTCGACAAGGACGAAGCTGAGGTTATTTTAGCTGAATTTCAGTCGCTCGTGCAAAAATCCCGCGAGGACGGCGGCGTTGATACAGCGCGTACCATTTTGGAAAAAGCTTTTGGCGCCGATAAAGCTGAGTCAATGCTTTCTAAGGCAATGCCGTTTAAGGGTGCAAAGCCGTTTGAGTATCTTGCCGAAGCCGACAGCGACCGCGTGCTGCAGCTTTTAAAGGATGAGGGCGGTGCCGTGCGCTCGCTCGTTCTTTCATACCTTAATCCTAAAGTGTCAGCAGCGGTTATCCAATCGCTTCCTCCCGATGAAAAAAAAGATGTCATTGTACGCTTAGCACGCTTAAAGGAGCTGAATCCAGAGGTGGTGCGTCGTGTTGATGAAGCGATGAAAGAAAAGATGGATAGCCTTGCGACAGAAAAATCTGACCGCATTGACGGCAGAAGCGCACTTGCGCAAATCTTAAAGAAGATGCCGCTTGGCGCAGAAGAAGAAATCCTTGGAAATTTAAGCGCACAGGATCCTGATTTAGGCGCCGATTTACGAAATCGCTTGTTTACTGAGGAAGACATTATCAATGCGGACAATCGCTTTGTTGCCGAAACCCTGCATGGTATGGACAACGTTGAAATTGCCTTATTGATTGCCGGCAAGGATGACGCCTTTAGAAAAAAGATTTTGTCAAATGTGTCGCAGAATCGAGCGGGACTCATTTTGGATGAAGAAGACGCACGTAAGCCGCTTTTGCGCCGTGACTGTGAAAAAATAACAGCGCTGTTTTTTGCGACGCTTCGGCGTGCGTGGGAAGACGGCACGCTCATTATAAAAGGACGGGACGAAGATGTGTACATCTGATGCAAAAAAAATGCTTCGCGTAGGAGCTTCATATAAGGATTTTACGGTACTGGAAACATTTCCACTTCCCGATTTTCATTCGGAGGCGGTGCACCTTCGCCATAAGACGACTGGGCTTGAGGTGTTGCACCTGGTAAATGATGAAACGGAAAATCTGTTTGCATTTTCATTTCGTACGCCGAACCATGAGGCAAATGGCGCCGCTCACATTTTAGAGCATTCGGTGCTGTGCGGCTCTGAAAAATATCCCTTAAAAGATCCGTTTATTCACCTTTCAAACCAAAGTGTTAAAACGTATCTGAACGCAATGACGTATCCGGATCGCACGGTTTTTCCAGCAAGCTCGCTTGTAAAAGCTGATTACTTTAATCTTATGAGCGTATACGGCGATGCGGTGTTTTTCCCGCGCTTAACAAGCGAAATCTTTATGCAGGAAGCGTGGCGACCAGAAGTAGACGAGCAGGGGACAGTGAGCCTACAGGGTGTTGTCTACAACGAAATGAAGGGGAGCTACTCTTCATTTGAATCGGTTGCTGCCGACTGTGCTGGAGCAAGCCTGGTGAAGGGAAGTGTGT
>CALAEZ010000109.1 GCA_937891125.1 uncultured Treponema sp.
CTTCAGTTCGTCGTCCTTGCTCGCTTTCGCTCCGTTGGCGACGGAAACGGCTTTCGGGCGATTAAGTGCTACGAAAGCGAAGATTTAGTGAACTGGACGTTCAAAAACAACGTGGTTACCAACACGACAAGCGACCTTTTGACGATGTGCGACGTGTGGGCGCCGCAGGTTGTCTACAACAAGACGACCGAAATGTACGTCATGTGGCTAGGCACCTCAAAGGGCTGCCTGGTGTTTGCCTGCAATAAGCCGTATGGCAACTTTCACATGCACAACACGACGTTTAACGTGAATTCTTGGGCGTATGTCAACTCTATTTTTGTTGACACTGACGGCTCTGCCTACGTTGTGTCTGAGTGCTTGAATGACCTTTCTGTCGATGAGCCGGCTTTGATGGTGTATGCGCTGACCGATGACTACCTGGAGTTGCGTACCGACTGGAACACCTGGGGCGACATTTATTCAATCTGCTTTGACACCCGCGCAATCGGGCGCACCTACGTCTTAAAGCACAAGGGCATCTACTATTTATTTGCTGCTGACTACGGTCTTTTAACGAGTGCAAACGACAATGCCTACTCTACGTCCCGCCCGAGCTGGCATGACTTTTTGGGTGACGGAAACTTTACCTACCAGGGCATGAAGTGGGCATGGACAAGCGACCTCTTGCAGGACTGGAGCGGCTTAATCGCGTTTGACAACACGTCAACCGATTACGAGTTTGGCGCCTTAATTGCCGTGCAGGGAGACGAGGGCACAAGCTACATTGTTGCCTGCAACGGCTGGGATGCAAGCGACATGAGCCAGAGCACCTACACGTGGCTCCCGCTTCAGTGGGACGATGACACTTTTTTAACGATGGATGTGCCGGTTGTACGTGAGTACAGCACGATTACGATTGATGCCGACAAGGGCACTGTTTCTGGTTCTAACTAAGGGGGACGCATGAAAAAAACGTTTTATACAAAAGCGCTCGTCGCATGTGCCGCCTTTACGCTCGCTACCGCAGGCTTGTTTTCCTGTAAGCTGCAGGATGCAGATGCGTTTACCGCACAGCCAGACATGGGCATTGTGGTTTCTTCTATTGAATTAAGTGCAAACAGCGTAAGCCTTTCTGGCAGCCGCGCGCTTACCGCTACAACGCTTACCGCAACCGTGTCTCCAAGCTACGCGCTTGATACAACGATTAGCTGGGTAAGCGCTGACGAAAGCGTTGCAACCGTTGAAGTTGACGCCGACGACACCTCGTCGGTCAGCATTGTACTGCAAGGAAGCGGCACGACAACCATAACGGCAGCAAGCGGCACGGCAACGGCAACCTGCACCGTCATCTGTGAAATGGAAACAACGCCGCCGCTTACGGTTTCAGATGTTGCCTACGTGGCAAACGGCAACAACGTGTTCTTTACCTGGACTGACCCCGTTGACTACGACGAGGACTTAGACCACATCCTGATTACCGCTTACACGGGAAAATCCTCCGTTGCAAGCGCAGAAATTCCTGCGGGCGTGCAGTACGGCTGGATTACCGGCTTAAGCACGGGAAGTACGTATTCATTTACCTTTAACAGCTACGACGTAAGCGGCAACGCTTCAAGCGCCGTGACGGTTGATGAAGTGACGACAGGGGAGAGTGAAAACTCAACTGCTCCTGACGCCCCAGCTGATTTTGCCGTGGCGGAAAACGGCGGCGAAACGATAAGCTTTAGCTGGACTGCATCTAGCAGCGGCGTCTATCAGAAGCTGACTGTTACCGCGACAGACGGCGGCACGCTTCCAACCGTGCTTTTCTGCACAGACTACGACACGCTGCTTATTTCTGACTCGTCTGATTCTGCTGTCAGCTGTCTTATTCCGAACAATACCGTAACCGCGCTTTCGGCAACCGGCTTTGCGACCGGCAGCACCTACACGGTGACGCTTTCAGCTCTTACCGAAGATTTTGCTGCGAGCGAAAGCGTTTCTCTTGACGTAACGGCTGCCCCCGCGGTGAGCGGTGTTGCCGTTTCCTTAAAGTATACCGGCAGCATCATCGTCACCTGGACTGACTTTGCGAACAGCGAATATACCTACACGGTAAGTGCAACGGATGGCTCTGCAACCGTTACCAGCGACAGCATTGCCTACGGCACGCAGTCTGCTCACGTAACTGGGCTGACGGTTGGCACCGACTACACGGTCACCGTTTCTACCTATGACGCAGACGGTACGCATTTAGCGACATCCGCAGGCGTTACCTGCACGCCGAAAACAATGCTGTGGCAGGTCGTCAATGCCTATAACGCAAGCTACCTCATGGCGCCGTACATCACAAGCTCGGTTACCTACAGCAATATCTGTACGGTAAGCGCCACAAGTTCCTGGTCATATCCGTACTGGATTGTACACCCAAGCCTTTCAACGCCAGAAGACAGCGACACCTTCTCGCTTGAATCTTCTACCGCAGACGGCACGGCTACTGGATTGTATCTCTGTATCGACAACGTACAGGCGTATAACTCAAGCGGCGACGCATCCGGCTGGGGCTATCCGTACAGCTCACACTCCTATCATGCTTACTCGCTTGATGCAGATACGATTGAAAGAGACATGGGCTCGCTTGACTATGCAAGCTTCAGCCTGCTTACTTCGTCGGTGTCAGCTCCTTCAAACGGCACCTTAGGCGATGACTACAGCAGCTGGTATGTCTGGCAGGTCGGTTCAACGGGCTATTACCTGTATGACACGTACTTAAATGTGTCTGGCGAATCTTCATACTCTGCAAGCTCAGTTGACAACGCATACGCGTACTGTCAGACGGTGCTGGAATAATAAAAAGGGAGGAATATAATAGATGAAAACAGTACGAAGCGTAAAAGTCGCCTCTCGTGTTCTGCTTGCGGCATTGTGTGCGGCTGCCTCTCTTTTGGTAAGCTGTAACAGCCTCGATGATGACGACGAAACGACGCAAAGCCTTACGCTTAACAAGGAGTCGCTTACCATAACAAGCGCGCTCGGCGGGTACACGACGGCAACACTTACCGCAACGCTGACCGGCTCAAGCGAGAGTCTTACCTGGTATACGACTGACAGCGACATTATCTCTGTTTCTGCAAGCGGAAAAGAAGCTACGCTGACCTGCGAAGGCACCGCAGGCACGGCAAAGGTAGGCGTATACACGAGTGACGGCGCACTTGAAGCGACCTGCATGGTCACCGTAGAGCTTTCGGCAACGCCCGCCCTGCCGCCGACTGCTGTTTCTGTAACCGCAGATTCAGAGACAACCGCAGGCTTTACCCTTACCTGGACTGACCCCGAGATTGCCTCAAAGGTCGTTATCGACGTGTTTGAAACAGAAGATGCGCGTACGACGGCAAACGCGCTTGCCGCTCTTTCAAGCAGCACCGAGCCGACTGTCTACAGCACCTATTCGGTTGCGTTAGGCACCCAAACGCTTACGATAAGCGACCTGCTTACCGACGGCGAAGGAAAAACCTACTATTACAGTGCGTATGGCTTTATAAACGGCAAGCGCTCGGTCGCCTACGTAAACGGAAGCGCAACACTGGTTGCCGACAGCACCGCGCCGAGAGACGTTACCGGCATTGCCCTTTCAGAAGCAGCCGGCGATCACGAGCTTATCCTTACCTGGACGGAGCCTGATGACAGTGACTATACAAGTGTTACCATTACGATAAGCCCGGCAACCGACTTTGCAGGAAATGCCCTTGATGAGAGCGTGAGCACGCAGACGATTGCTGCCGGCACAACAACGGCAACCTTCTCTTCACTTGCGGCAGGTACGGCACATACCTTTACCTTTGTTACAACAGATGTAAACGGTAATACGCAGGGCGACAGCAACAATACCGACAACGCGGGCACCACTGCCACCTTTACGACGGCAAGCGACACCACCGCGCCTGCGGCAGTAACCGATGTGAGCGCAACATTCACCGTGAACGGTAACGTCACCGTAACGTGGACCGACCCGAGCGACGAAGACTGTAAGCAGGTGGTGGTAACGGCTGTTTGCAACACAGGCGGCTACACTGCTCCCGATGCACAGACGATTGCTGCGGGAACTGCGACTGCCGCCTTTACGTGCGACACCGATGCTGATTACACCTTTACGGTGGTTTCTTACGACTACGACGGCAACGCAAGCGACGGCACGAGCGCAACAGCAGAAAAGCCGGTGGTAACAGCGGTAACTGCAACACAAACCACTGCGTACAGCGGTATCACAATCAGCTGGACAGAGCCAACACTCGCCGATGATTACACGTATGCATATAAAGTTTCTGCCTACAATGACGACACCGAAACCGCGTATGCGACGGTTGCTTCTGGTACAACAAGCTACACTTTTAGTGATGAACTTGATTTTGACACGACCTACACCTACAAGGTAACAACGGTTGTTGCAGAAACGGCGACTCCGACAAACAACGCAACCTATGTAAGCTCAAGCACGGCAAGTGCTGCTGTAAGCAAGGTCACTGTTATCTTGCAGAACCGCTATAACAGTCACTACATGCTTCCTGTATCAACTTCATCGGTGACGCTGTCTGCAAGTTCATCAAATACAGATTATTCAACGACATTTATTGTACGTCCTGCTCTTGATGGAACGGAGACCGCATCTAATGTTGAAGAAAATGACTCTTTCAGCCTTGAGGCTACCGATGCGTCAGGGGGTGCTACAGGACTGTATTTGTATGCGACATCACTGAGTACGTCAAATACCAGTTGGACTACTTGTTCTCTTGCGCTGGCAGATTCAAGCAGTATTTCCGATGCGACGACCGCAAGCTTCTTCTTGAATGGCGTTCAGTATGCTTCTGGAAATTATACGAATTCAATTCGATTTACGTACAGTAACGGTGGTTGCCAGCTCGGTGATAACAGTGGTTCTGACGGTAGCAGCGTCTATTATCGCTATTCAAGTGGTGGTAATCCAGGTGTCTCGCAGGCGCACTGGTACTTTAATGCAACAACTGAATAAATCAGCTTTCGCCTGAAGTTTTCGGGCGAGTTAACAGGAAATACCTTCGTAGAGGAGAAACGAAATATGATAAAAAGAAAATTAGTATTAGCAGGAGCCCTTGCCTTTGCTCTGACTGCAGCTCAGGCACAGGAAGCCACGATTACTACAGAGGAAAGCGCGACTGCTGCTGTCGCACCCGCTGCTGACGATACGTCTGCTGCGACTGCTACCGGCGCGGGCGCTTCGACAGGCGGCGCGGGTAGCTCCGCTGCCAGTACAGCGACCGCCGCTGCCAGCACAGCGACCGCCGCTACGGCAACAGCTTCAACGGCGCCGGCTATTGAAATTAAGGGCGACATGGAAGTGGCGCTGCATGGCACTGACTACGACGGCTTTAAGAGCCTGTGGATTGACTTTCACGGCGGCGACTGGGAGCGTGTAAAGTGGTCTTCAAGCGACATTAAAACGCTTAAAGTCGACCAGAAGGGACGCCTGTTCCCGCGTAAGCTCGGTACGGTTACCGTAACGGCAACCTGTAAGGACGGCCGCACGGCAACAGCAGATGTGACCGTTACCAAATACGGCCCCGCGCCTTCAAGCGGTCACTTGGATATGGAGCTTGGTCTTTCTGGCGAAGTAGGCGTGACGCTCGGCACTGACTTAGACAGCGGTCACTCAGGCTTTTCAAGCTATCAGGACATCGACTTAAAGCTTAAAGTGCTGAATGTTGGCGAAATCTGGAGCGAAAATGACGAAAATCTGCCGGTATGGGGCGAAATCCGCGTTGTCGTAGACGGCGACCCGGTGCGCTACATGGTCGACAGCTCAAGCGGCACCGACTTGTATACCAATGACGGCAGCTACTCTATCGAAGTAGACCGCGCCGCCATTCACATGGGACCTGCATTCATCAACCTGTGGGACAGAAACGAAACCGACCTTGGCATTGTAAACTACACGACCGGTAGCGACGTCGCTTACTCATTTATGGGAGCGAGCACTGATGTGCGTTACGGCAAAATGATTAAAAAGCCGCTGCAGTCATATCTTGCAAGCCATGATGAAACGGATACGGTGTACGGTTTAGCTGCAGGCTATGAAATGGACGGCGTCTTTAGCGTAAAAGGCGATGTTGCAAGCACGTCTATGTGGACGGGCGGTAACGATGACCCGACTGACGACACGGCAGAGCAGGACGAAACCGACTGGCTCTACAAGCTTTCCGGTCACTTCCTGATGGTGCCAGACTTAGACATTCAGGCTGGCTATTCAAGCGGTGTTATTGGTGCTGACAGCGTAACCTATCAGGATACCCGCATGGGCGCACAGGTAGACTACCAGTGGGATTTTTACGACATCTTCTACTTAAAGCCGTCTCTTGGCCTTACCATGGTGCAGCCTGAAAGCCGTGGCGATTTTTATCCGCTTATTTCTGGCGGTGTTATGCTCGGTTGGGAAGACAAGCAGAGCGCCTTTGACTACTGGAGCACCAAGTACGAAGAGGACGACCACGGCGCCTACCCTGGTCTTGCCTTTAACTTCCAGTATGCAGACGCAAAGCTTGCTGAAAACAGCGTATTCTTTAACAACTGGACGCACGACACGCTTGATCACGACGTGCTTATTCTGCATGGCTCATTC
This sequence comes from uncultured Treponema sp., assembly GCA_937891125.1. Taxonomy (GTDB): domain Bacteria; phylum Spirochaetota; class Spirochaetia; order Treponematales; family Treponemataceae; genus Treponema_D. Next base: position 6,611 of record CALAEZ010000109.1, read on the forward strand.
AACACAGGCGACGGCTTGTTAGTAGACAACCTGCAGGGCGTTGGTGCAATAGACATTATTGACGCTACCTACGACCGCACGTTCATCGGAACAACCGTCGGCTTTAAGTACTGGCAGCGCATAAGCAAGCACTTTGGCATTGAGCCGCGCGCCCTCACTTCTATCTTTATTGACACCGAGGACGAGGACAACAACTACGCATTTGTAAAGACGGCGCTTGTATTTAACTACCAGCGCGTGCGCTTAGAGTTCAACTGGGAATCTAACGACCTGATTCACGGCTTCTTGAACTCAACAACAAATGAGTACGGCAAAAAGGGTAAGTTTGAGATTACGACAAAGGTTATCTGGTAGGGGCAGGTTCTGCCGAACCGATACGGTCATGGGAATGACCAAAAGTATCGTCATGGTGATGTCTGAAAAGTATCGTCATGCTGTATTCGTAACGAAGTTTCGAACGACTTGACGCACGAGCGTAGCTAGCGTGCGGTCGTGACGTAGCGTTCGGGATGACGCTGTTTAGCGAACTTATTGGACATTCCCATATCTTAAAGGGGAGAAAAATATAATGAAGGTGACAAAAAAACTGATGTCTTGCCTCCTGCTGCCGCTTTTGCTTGGCCTTAGCGCCTGCGCTGCCGACGGCTTAGATGCAGACGCTCAAAGCGGCTACGTGGAGCTGACCGTTAAGCGTACCAGCTCTGGCAACACGGAAGGCTATCAGACATACAAATTTACGATTCCGCCAAACGGCGCTACAAAGATTTATGCGGGAAAAACGACTGCCGACGACAACGCAAACGTTGACCAGTACATTATCCGCGCGTATGACGAAACTGATGTGCCGTTTAATGCGGTAGAAGTGCATGTTATGCCCGCAAAGACCGACGAAGGCGAAAGCTACGCGGCAAAGGCGACGGTGCGCTTAGCGCAGTATTATGACGACTACGCTGAGCAGGACACGGGCTTTTTCTGGACGATTACCGCTGACGACCACGGGCTGAGCGATGAAAACTATCACGAGCCTACCGCGCTCGGTGGCATCTTTACGTTTACGTTTAAGACAAGCGATGACGACGGCGTGTATGAAACGGGCTACAACAATAACACGTCAAACTATCCGCTTTTAAGTGTAAAAGTAGCCGCGCCTACGAAGCGCTATTAATGGGGGAAAATATGAAGAAAACTAAACTGAAACAACTTGCCCCCGCTACTAAGCTGCTTGCAGGCTGTGTGCTTGCGCTCGTGACGATGACCGCCTGCGTTGGCTGTGACAACAACGAAGAGGCTGACAGCGTTACGCCCACGTTTGCAAACCCGATTTACAGCCTGGTGTCAGCGTATGGTACCACGCGTTATGGAGAGGCAGACCCATGGGTGTATCTGCACAGCGACGGCTACTACTACTACACGGCAACCTATGGCGGCGTTTCAAGCGGCTTTGACCGCTTTGTGCTGCGCCGCGCAAAGACAATCAATCTGCTTGATTCTGCCGATGAAGCAGAAGAAGCGACTATTATCAGCGCCACAAGCGGCACGGGAACCGGAAATTTTACCGGCATAAAGAAATTCCTGTGGGCGCCAGAAATTCACTATATAAACGGCACCTGGTACCTGTTCTTTACGGCGGTTCCCAACGATGGCGCATACGGGAGCTGGGGCGTCAAAAACTTTATTGCAAAGTGTACTGACACCAATCCGCTTACCGGCACCTGGACGCTCTGCGGTCGCATGCAGGCAGTGTATGGCGACACCTTTGACGAGGACGCTATTGATTCAAGCACCTCGCTTGACACCATGGACGTAACGCAGTTCCGCTATGTGGGCGACAGCTCTCAGGCGTGGCTTATGAATCTTGACGGCACCGCATTCAAGGTGGGCGATCAATGGTACTACGCCTGGGCAGAAAATCTGTATGACGGCAGCTGGGCTGACGAAGGCGAAGAAAGCGGCGATGGCGTGCTGACCTTTGGCGGCGTAGACCATCCTGACGGCGCGGGAACGGGCGCCTGGTCATGCATTCTTATTGGCAAGGTAGAAGACGGCAGCGACTTTACGCACATTACGCATACGCGCGTGCTGACCGCTCCCCAGTACAAGTGGGAGTGGGGCGAAGCGGTGTATGACGAAAATGGCAACGTAAACTCCTTTGAAGACACGATTGTCAGAAGTAGCGCTGTAAACGTAAACGAAGGACCGGCATTTCTTAACCGTAATGGCAAGGTCTTTTTGGTGTTTAGCGCAGGCCCGTGCGACGCCACCTACTGCCTTGGTATGCTGACCGCTTCTGAGGACGACGACTTGTGCGATGTTGCAAGCTGGACGAAGAGCACCACTCCCGTCTTTACCACTTCTGTTGGTAACGGCGTGTATGGGCCGGGGCACTGCTCGTTTACGACCTACAAGGGCTACGACGTTATTGTCTACCACGCGCGGCAGTGGCCGGGACTCTACAGCTACTACGGACGCACGACAACCTACACGACGTGTACCGAAGGCCTGTACGACCCGTACCGCACGGGACGCGCTAAGGTGTTTACCTGGAAAAGCGACGGCACGCCAAACTTTGGCGAGGCAGAGTAGGGAGGAGTCAGCATGAAAAAACTACGTTTACTATCTGTTACCTGCGCTGCCGCTTGTGCGCTTCTGTTCACATTCCTTTGTGCTGGCTGTGCAAGCGATGATTATGACGACAGCATTGCGCCTTCGACTATCAGCGATGTATCGGTAAAAAGCTGTGATTCAGGAGACGCGGTAGAGTTTACCTGGACTGACCCGAGCGATGGCGATTTTTCGCACATCGAGATTGTCTACAAGCTTGACGGCGTAAAGCAGACCGTTACGGTTGCTGGCGGCACCGAATATGCAAAAATCGAAGGGCTGTCGCACGAAATGGGCTACCAGTTTACGTTCTACAGCGTTGACAAAAACGGTAACCGCCGCGGAAAAGACGTGGGCGCCTTTGCTACCAAATACAACGGCGGCTACATGGTAAGCTACTTTAAGTCTAACTCTGACGGCACCGCCGCTTACGAAAGCTTATTCTTAGGAAAAAGCACTGACGGCTTACATTATACCGGTCTTTGCAGCAACACCTACTACTACATGATTGATTCAAGCGTGGGGAGCGGCAACACCTGTGTGCGCGACCCGTACATGAACCGCCTGCATGATGACGACGAAAGCGACAACATCAGCTGGTTTGTAGAGCTTGCAACCGACTGGACAAACTACAACGGCAGTGATAACAGCGAATACGGCACCACCGCATTCACGAGCTACTGGGATAGCCAGGGCTACAGCCCGAGCATTATCGTGTCGGTCGTAAAAGTAGATACCGAAAATCAGACGGTAGACTTTTACAAGCCGACCGATGGCGACCTGTACGGCGTTACCGAAACCGGCTCCCTCTGTAAGCGCATGATTACGATTCCTGACGAAGTGATTAGCGCACGCGGAAGACCTATGCACGCATGGGCGCCAGAAATCCTGATTGACTATGACGAGTCAACAGGTGCGGCAAAGCCGGTTGCTACGATTGATGGCACCGACTACTACTACGGCGTTATCTGGAGCGGAAACGGAGACGCGGTTATCGCAAATGATGACGGCTCTTACCAGGAAATTGTGACGAGCGAGGCTGCTTACAGCGGAGAAACAACGATTGAAGCGGACGATTTTGACGCAAGCGTGTACACCGAAAGCTGGATTTGCCGCACGTTCGTCAATTACACCAACGATTTCTACACCTACACGCGCCCGTACTTCTATTTTGAAGCCGTCGACATTGGCGATGCCGACAGTGACGGCGACAGCGAAGAAGTTGTTTCTGAAATTGACGCTACGATGATAAAGGTAGATGACCTGTACTACATGCCCTACAAGGGAGAAGCAAGCGGCGCAACCGACATCAACTTTGCAAAATCGCTTACGCTTGACGGCGACAGCTTTGTGACGATGTTTAACGGTCAGTGGGTTACCCGCACGACCGACCAAAGCACGAACAACGGCATTGAAGGCCCGTGGGTCGTCGTTGATACCTGTGGCCGCTGGTGGCTCTTTGGCGACCAGTACAGCCGCGGCACGGCGACGGGCACCAACAACTTTGTCGGCTGTGTGTCGGGAAATCTTACCGCTCTTCCAAAATACTGGACGTACCACGACAACGACGGCACCTATTCTATGCCGACCGGTATTCGCCATGCCTTTGCCTTTAGGGTAACACAGGCAGAAATGGAAGCATTCAGCGCCATCACCAGCGGCATTACGTACTAAGGGGGAAGAGGAATGAAAACATACATACGACTGGTAAGTGCGCTTGCTGCCCTTGCCGTATTGTGCGGCTGCGCTTCCTGCAAAACTGACAGCGATGACGACAGCGCAAGCGCTTTTGTGGTATGGGAACCGGTAGCAGACGCCGTTTCATACAGCATAGGCATGGTGACTGGCGGGAAGTCAAAAGCGGTCGTGAGTGAATACCGCTCTGCCGGCAGCAAGACGTACTACACCTGGGGCGACTTGACCGACGGCACCGAATACACGTTCTCTATCTACGCCACTTACGCTGACGGCACGAACAACCGCACCGACGGCATTACGCGCACGGTAAGC
>CALAEZ010000110.1 GCA_937891125.1 uncultured Treponema sp.
TGTTTTCTGATACGCACTTTCACTTTAAGCACTTTGTTGATGATAATCCTGACGGGGCAGATTTTGGCGTGCGTGTTTTGACGGAGATGGCACGGAACGACGCGCTGTTTGGGCTTGATATTGGCACGAGAAGCGACGATTTGATGCCGCGCCTGTATTCGGTGCAGGAAAGCCTTGATTTGATAGAAGACCACAACACGCACGCAAAGGCACAGCGCATGGTGTATTTTAGCGCGGGTATCTGGCCTGATCCGGATGAAATCCGCGACCGCTATGCCTGCATGGAAACGCTGCGTGAATCTATCGAGAATTTCCGCGAAGACGGTGGTATTTTTTCAAAAAAACTGGTTGCCATTGGCGAAGGCGGGCTTGATCACCACTGGAATCCAAGCGGAGTTGACGGACGCGACCAAAATGATTTTGACGAAGAACTGCTTTGGGGCGAGCGCGAGCTTTTCCAGATGCAACTGGAACTGGCGCAGGAGCTGAACCTGCCGTTTATCATTCACAGCCGCGACGCTTTCCGCGAAACCTTGGAGTGCATACGCGAGACGGGCTACGACCGCGGAATCGTTCACTGCTACAGTTATGGTTTAAGTGAAGCGAAGGCTTTTTTAGACCGCGGCTGGTATCTTGCTTTTGGCGGAGCTACAACGTATACCAAAAAAGCAAAAATGGACGACATGAACGCACTTCTTTCGTATGTGCCTGACGACCGCATCCTTTTGGAGACTGACTCGCCGTACCTTGCTCCGGTGCCCTTGCGCGGAGAACTGAACAATCCGAACAATATCCGCTACACCTACGAGTTTATTGCGACCCGGCGCAACACAACGCCGTCGCACTTGAGCAAGCTTGTCGACAAGAACATAAAAGAGCTGTTTAAGATTTAATTGGTGAATATTGGAAGGTAGGGAACGATGAGCACATCGTTTTGTTGTACACGATAGGTACTTTCAAAACTCATATCCTGTAATATGCAATCTGCTTTTAGGACAATTTTGGTGCCGTTCCGCTCTATGTATATACCGGCAATATCCGAAAAATCTGTCAACAAGTACTTTATTCGGCGCACAAGTGAAGTATATGTTTCATCAACATAAACGGGAATACGAGTCTTATAGATAGTGCTATTTTGCGCACTGTTTATATTAGATTCATATTCCATATTGAGGGGATTTTTTATAACGCCTTTTAATTCAATAAAGGGTTGTAATTCAGCCCAATCTGGAATAAGTATTTTATCTTTGTCTTTGAGCGGATAATTATTTTCAATGTCGGCTTTTGTTAGGTATAGGACTTTTTCTAATTTAGTAGCGCTTTCATCAATTCGTACTAATCTGATTCGTGATGTATCAGCTGTCGATGTGATTCCCGAAGCATACGTTGTGATGAGTTCGGCAAGTTCTTCTCCTGCAAGCAGTTCATAGGTTCCTGGACGCTCAATCGAACCTTTTATTTCGACTTTTCGTTTACTCCGATTGATTATGATGGTATCTCCTGGTCGCATATATGGGTCTTGCGTAAAATCACCGTTTCGTTGTGCCTTAAATAAATCGTACGTGTTCTTTTTTCCGTCTACAGAAACAATCATGATGTCCCGAATAGAAGAATACGGTGTAAGATACGGCGTAACAAAAGATGACAACCGTGTAAGTGCCCATGCTTTTTCTTCCTGCGCATGTGCAATTTCCCCTTTGATGCTTACCAAGAAAATTGACGGGGTGGTAAGCACAAATTGTGTTCCGCTCATCGGATAATTCTGCCGTACAAGATAATCCACCTGTGCTTTAAGCTGATTGTATGTTAGGTCTTTGCAATTTAAAATACCGAGATTTGCAACTTTTATTTTGTTTGATAAATCTACTAGTAAGGTATATTGCACAGGAGTTGTTCCTGCTGCAAAGGCAAGGGTGTAAATATCGCCTGCTGTAACAGGATAATTGGGCATAGACATGGCAAGCTGTGGGTCTGCAACAATGGAAACTTTTTCTTTTATTGATTCTTTTTCATTTTGTGTAGTGACCGTAATTGACGTTGCATTAGGAAGCAATTCTTGCGCTGAAACAAAAGATAAGGAAAACGCAATGGCAATAACTATTTTTCTTCCGGCAAACATTCTTTCCCCCTTTATCTGCTACTATTGTTTGTAAATGCTACTGTAGTTTAATGTTTCTTTAGTAGCGTTTCAAGTGAAGAATGTAACTATTGTAATAAAATTACGCTATGGGCTTTTGGGCAAATGTAGAGCGAGAACGCGAATATCAGGGATTATCAAGAAAGGAACTTGCGTTTAAAGCAAATATTGCGTATCAGGGAATTGGGTTAGGGCTTGAACGGAATAGTATGCCAGGCGCTGATACTGCGGTAAAAATTTCTAAAGTGTTGCAAGTTCCGATAGAGTATCTTATTGGTGAAGATTTTATTGATACCCGTGATGCTGAAACAGCAAAAGCGACAGATGATGAACTAAAAATAAAAAATATTGAAATGTATAAGAGAAATCAGCAAGTGCTCGAAAGTTTAGAAAAATTACCACTTGCGGTAAAAGAGCCAATTGTCAATATGATTGTAAGAATTGCAGATGGACTTGAAGCATAGCATAGGATGTAATGCAGAATGAGGAATTCGGAATGCGGAATCCGCCTACGTGTATAAGCCGCTATTCCGCATTCATCATTCCGAATTCCGCATTTGGTTAGATATTCAAAAGTTCTGCGTATGCCTTTAATGCGCCGTCGGTGTCGTGAGCGAGCACCTTCTTTGCAAGCGTCTTACCGAGTTGCACGCCTTCCTGGTCAAAGCTGTTCAAGTTCCAGATAAAGCCCTGGAACATAACTTTGTTTTCAAAGTGTGCAAGCAGCGTGCCTAAGGCTTCTGGCGTAAGCTGCTTTCCGTAGATAATGCTTGACGGTCTGTTTCCAGCAAAAGCCTTGTTCGGATTTGCGTCGGTTTTTCCGCAGGCAAATGCCATAATCTGCGCCGTTACATTTGCGCACAGCTTTTTCTGGCTCGTGCTTCCTTCAATAACAACGTCGTTTCCAGTCTGATTTTCTGAAAAGCCGATGAACTGAAGCGGCACAATGTCCGTTCCCTGATGCAAAAGCTGGTAGAATGAATGCTGACCGTTTGTGCCCGGCTCGCCAAAAATGACAGGACCGGTTACATAGTCAATTGCTTCTCCCGCGCGGTTTACGCTCTTTCCGTTAGATTCCATATCAAGCTGCTGCAGGTGAGCCGGGAAGCGGCTTAATGCCTGAGAGTACGGAAGCACGGCTGTTGCAGGGTAGCCGAGCACGTTGCGCTCGTATACGCCGATAAGTGCGTCAAGCAGAGCCGGGTTTTTAAGCACGTCTTTTTCTGCTGCGGTTTTATCTGCCGCTGCTGCGCCGTTTAAAAAGCGTGCAAACACGTCTGCGCCGAACGCAAGTGAAAGCACCGCGCCTCCAACTGCACTTGTAGAAGAGTAGCGTCCGCCAATGTAGTCGTCCATGTAGAAGGCTGCAAGATAGTCAGGATTGTGCGCAAGCGGGCTTGTCTCGCTGGTAACGGCAATCATGTGCTTTGAAGGCTCTAAGCCGGCTTTTTTGAGCGCATCCTTTACGAAAGCTTCGTTTGTAAGCGTTTCAAGCGTGGTTCCGCTTTTTGAAACAAGAATAAAAAGCGCGTGCGGAAGGTCAACATTCTTTAAGACAGCGGTCGCGTCGTCTGGGTCTACATTGCTGATAAATTCTGCATTCATCTTGCAAAGGTTCTGTGCGCGTGCCCACTCTTTAAGGGCGAGATACATGGCGCGCGGGCCTAAGTCGCTTCCGCCAATACCAATCTGCACGACGGTGGTAAACTTTTCGCCTTTAGCGTTTGCAATTTTTCCGCTGTGAACTTTTTCTGCAAAGTCTGCAATCGCCTTCTGCTGGGAAACGTAAAAATCGCGCTTGTTTACGTTATCTGCAATAACGTCTTTTCCAAGCTGACCGCGTGTCAGGTGGTGCAGCACTAAGCGTTTCTCGCCCGTGTTGATGACCGCGCCATTGTAGGTTTCGGCAAATTTTTCAACAAGCTGCGCTTCTTCTGAAAGCTTTTTAAGCACATCAAGCACCTGCTCGTTTACCTGTTTTGCCGCATAGTTGTAGGTAAGGCCTGACGCCATGGGCACCTGAAAGCTTTTTACGCGGTTAGCTCCAGCCGCGCCAGAAAGCACGTCTGAAAGCGTTACCCCGCCCGATAAAGACTGCAATTTTTTGTAGGAATCTAATGTAGAAAGATTGTTCCAGGAAATCATCTTATGTAAACCTCTTATAAAAAAAGTTGCCTTATTGTATCACGATTTTTTTTGCACTTCTACAAGAAAAACGTGTTATAGCATAACTTCATTGGCGGCAAGGTAAAAGCGG
>CALAEZ010000111.1 GCA_937891125.1 uncultured Treponema sp.
ATCTGTTTTCGCGCGTGCTCTGTAATATGGTGGCAGTTCCCGACGAGGTGCTTGAAACGCTCTATTTGTATTCAGGGCAGCTGTTAGCAGATTCTGTTGCTGGTAAAAAATCAGATGAAGAGGATTCTGCCGAGCGTTTTATGGAAAAAGCGCATAGTATGCTGTCTGCCATAAAGCGTTTTACGTATGAGGTGCCGTTGCGCGCCATTACACGTATTGCGGCCAATGACGCACAGTGGCAGCCAGACGATTTTGTCGGCGGCGAAGACTGGTTTGTGCTGTACAAGGCATGCTGGAAAAAGCTGTTTGACCGCAAATGGGAATCGTGGGTGCAGGACTGCAAAAAGGAAGCGCTGCGAGAAAAGCTTCAGACAAACTTTCAACTACGCGAATTTCCGCTTTTGCCAACGCGTCCCTGGAGCGAGCTTTGGGGCGGCTTGCCGTTCCGCTATGAGTTTATCTCTGGCTTCCTCTTTTGGTATTTCCGCGAGGTGTTCCCCTCATTTGAGCTTATCTTAAAAACCGTCATGATGGAAGGCGATTTTTTGCAGAAGCAGAATCGAATTGAGTTTACCGAATCGTTTAACAATCTGATTGAAGTTTCAATCCAGATGGATTCTATAAACCGCAGATTAAAAAGCGGTGGCGAGCTTGGTGTTATGTTTATGCGTCTGATAAATGATAAGACGCGTACGCTGCAGGGGCAGGCAAAGGCAGAAGATATGCTTAAAACGCTTGAAGGCGATGTTGGTGGTGTTTTGTACCAGTTTGGCGAAGCGTGCCGACAGATGGATTTGCTTTTAAGTGGTATTCTGCAGACAGAAAAAAAAGATTCTCGTTATGATTCCCTTTCTAATCTGTCAGAGATACAAGGAAGCAATAACGCTTCGTTCCGTGCTCATTTGGCAAAAGCGCATGTTTCGCTTAACAATGCGTATGATTTAATAAAAGAGCTTGAGCCGATTGATACGCCAATGCTTCTAAAATAGGCTGTCTGGTATGCCGATAAACCGCATTTCTATTGCCAGTTCGCTTGCGAGCGTGCGCCAAAACGCAATCTTACTTCCCTTTTACAAGGACGGCGAGCCGCTTACTGAAGCTGCGTACCCGCGCTGGGGCATGTCGCTTAGGGCTGCTGGCAGCATGCGCTTTCGCTGGAATGAGCAGAATCCGCGACGTGAGCGCTTTTTACGCAAGCTGTGTGCCGACCCGCTTTCTGCCTGCGCTGCTCTCGGCAGTACGGCAGACGGCACTGTATGCGGCGTTAACGCAAAACACACTGTTGGCGAACTGCGCCCTCATAGCGAAAAAGAGCGCACGCCCGTTTTTACCGAGCTTATTCATTCTAAAATAGTGCATGATGTGCCGAATGTGGTCGCTGCCGCGCGCCTGCAAGGAGCTACTGGGGATGGCGTTATCACTGCCGACCGTACGCTTGTGCCTGTTGTTACGGTTGCTGACTGTATGCCGCTGTATCTGTATGATGAGCGCACCGGCGTGTTTGGCGCTTTTCATTCTGGCTGGAAGGGTACGGGCATAATTGGCGAAGGCATTGCGCTTGCAGAAAAAAACTACGGCGCGCGCCGGGAAGAGCTTTGTGTTGCCATTGGCGCGCATATACAGCGCTGTTGTTACGTTGTCGATGAAGCGCGTGCAGCTTTTTTTGCAGAAGCCTTTACCCCGCAGGCGGTTGCCTCACTTCACGAATATAATGCCGAAGGAAAGCGGCTCTACGCGCTTTCGCTGCTAGAAGCAAATCTTTCGGTATTGCGCGCCGCGGGAGTGCGTTCGTGTAACATTGTTGCTGCAAGCGACTGTACGGTCTGCACGCAGCTTTTGCCACATGCGTATTATCCGTTTGGAAGCTTCCGGCGGCAAGCGGCGTTTATGCCCGATTCGCTTTCACCAAACGTGCGCAGCAGGCTTATGACCGTGCAGGCGGCTTTCTGTGGGTGGCTTTAGGGAAGCGCTATAAAAGCTTATATTCGTTGTAGGCAAGAATAAAGGGACTGACGCCTTTTGCGTCATCCTGCACAATGGGCTCACTCATGTAGTAGTCAAAGCTTCCGTCGCGCCGCCTGTTGCTGTCAGGTCCCAAGCCTGCGACTAAGCAGATTCCCTGCAGGCTGAGCCTGCTGTTTTCGGTGCTCAGATACCTGCGTACAATGCCTTCAAATGCTTTTTTCCCTGCCTGCTGGTAGTGTGCGTCAAGAATGCCTGTTCGTACACCTTTTAGTAGCGAGTACGCCATAATTGCAGAGCCTGAGGTTTCAAGATAGTTTTTGCGTGCGCTTTCCTCGCTTGGTTTTTCACGTGCGAGTGCAGGAACCTGATACCAAAGCCCACTTGCGTCCTGCACGCGAAGCATGCTGTCAGCAAGGCTTGTAAAAATCTGCCGTAAGCGGGTCCAGCTTGCGCTTCCTCTGTCTGGCGCAACGTTCAGCGTGTCTAAAAGCGCCATGGAGTACCAGCCAAGGCTTCGAAGCCAGAAATTGCGACTTAAGCCGGTTGTCTTATCAGCCCAGAAAATTGATTTTGAGCTGTCGTAGCCGTGGTAGTAGAGCCCTGTTTTTTCGTCGCGCATAAGAGCGTATACATTGAACAGCTGTTGGTAGACGTCACTGATGTTGCGCCCGCTTGTAAAGGTTGCCTCGTATTCCATGTAGAAGGGAAGCGCCATATAGGTGCCGTCAAGCCACACCTGATTAGGATAGATTTTTTTGTGCCAAAAGTTTCCTTCGCTCGTACGAGGCTGTCCTTCTATCTGCTTGAAAAGCGTATGCAGCGCGCGGGCATATTTTTCTTTTTTTGTCAGGCGGTAGAGCGCAAACAGATTCTTGCCGCCGTTTAGATTATCAAGATTCCATTCTTCAAGCTTGTAGCCGTCAATGGAACCGTCTTCATGAATACGGAAATCTTCATAATAGTCAGCAAAAGCAAGGTACTTTTGTTCGCCGCTTGTCGCGTAAATCTCAAGCAGTGCCATAATCATGCAGCCGTCAATGTAGTCCCAGCCAGATTTTTTTCCCGCGCGTGCTTTTTCAATGTTCCACACGGGAATTTCTGCTGTAGAGCTTGTTATGAGGCTGTCGATGTATTTTTCGATAACGGTTGTGTCGATTTCCGTATTCACCGAAATGCTCCTTATTTCATGTAATACGTTTTTATAGGTGGAAAGCCGTTAAACGCAACGCTTGCATAGGTGCTTGTGTAAGCCCCCGTTGAAAGCCAGTAGAGCTTGTCGCCAGCTTTTAGCGAGAGCGGAAGCTTGTACTTAAAGTCCTCGTACATAATGTCGGCGCTGTCGCAGGTAGGACCTGCCAAAATGACTTCGCCTTCCTTTGCTCCCGGCTCGTCCTTGCTTGAAATAACCGGATATTTAATGGATTCGTCCATGGTCTCTACAAGCCCGTTAAATTTGCCTGCATCCTGAAAGACCCAGCGCTGTAAGGCGGTATTGTTTTTGCGACTTACCAGCACAACCTCGCTTGTTAAAATACCGCTGTCGCCTACAAGACTACGTCCTGGCTCGAGGATAATGTGCGGAATATCGTCTCCAAAGTCATCGTGCAGATACCGCGTAATTTCCGAGGCATAGGTTTCAAGCTCGTTTGCCGCCTGAATATAGTGTGCCGGAAAACCTCCGCCCATGTTTATCATCGTTAAGCGAATATCCTCGTCTTCTTCGAGTGATGAAAACAGGTACTTTGTTTTTGCAATCGCATCGTTCCATGCGCCAATGTCGCGCTGCTGGCTTCCTACATGGAAGCTAATGCCATACGGAGTGAGTCCTAAGTCTCGTGCCAGAACGATTAAATCATACGCCATATCCGGATGGCAGCCGAACTTGCGGCTCAGCGGCCAGTCAGCTGTCGTTTCGTTTTCTATAAGAACGCGCACATACACGCGGCTTTTTGGTGCAAACTCGGCAATATTGCGTAAATCGCTTTTCGAGTCTGTTGCAAACATGCGCACGCCTTTGTCGTAAAAATACTTAATGTCGCAGGCTTTTTTGATGGTGTTGCCATACGAAATGCGGTCGGGATGCACACCGAGTGCAAGCACTGAGTCCAGCTCATAGCGGGAGGCAATGTCAAAGCATGAGCCTAGTTCTGCAAGCATTGAAACAACCGGCTCTCCAGGGTTTGATTTTACCGCATAGTAGATTTGCGCGTAGGGGAAAGAATCGCGCAATTTGATAAAATTTCGTTTAATCTGATGAAGATTTACGACCACATTCGGAGTTTCTAGATCCTTTGAAAACTCCTGAAAACGATTCCACTCGGAATCCGAGATAAAGTCAGCACGATTGAACAAACCGCTACCACCTTTATTACATAGAAAATAGATAAGCTGCTTACCGCATGAAAACGAATACTAGCGGATTTTAGGGGGTGGGGCTAGTAGTTTTGAAAAAAAAGTCAAAAAAATGAAAAAAAAACTTGCATTATTACAAAGGTGTGGTATCATTAAATCGTGGTCAGGAAAGAGATGAGGACTTACACCGGCTGCACGAATAGGAGGCGTTATGCAATTTCCGACAAAAAGAACACGCCCGACTGGGGCTAATCAGTAAGACAACAAAGTTACCTGCAGCTAAAAGCAGGACATATTTGGTTCCTTCGCCGTTAAAGACAGAGCGTATAAAATAAAGGAACATACAGGCCGCGAAAAGTTCGCGGCTTTTTTGTTGTACTTTTATTTAAGTCCATTCTTTTTAAGCAGCTCGTCAAGCTTTCCGCTTTTTATGAGCTCACGGATTACTTCGTTTACTACTTTTTTTACACTTGCATTGTCTTTTTTCATAGCGACAGCATACTGCTGCTCATCGTAGCGCTCGGGCAGAATTATGGTGCTGTCATCGACGTAGCCGAGCAAAATTGCTTGATCAACGCTAAATGCGTCAATTTCACCACTGTCGAGTGCGGCTTTGAGTTGCGGATAGCTTGCGTAATCCTGGGTTTTTACCAAAATGCCCTCTTTTATGGCAGCATTCTTAATCGTTGTTTTTGTCAGCGAGCCTTGTGAAACGCCCACAGTTTTGTTTTCAAGCCCCTTGAATGAGGTAATGCCACTTGCTTTTTTTACCATAATGCCGACCGCATCGGTGTAGTAGATGTCGCTAAAGTCATATTCATTTTTGCGCTCGTCAGTTACGGTGAAGGTTGCAATAACAATGTCGATTTTATCATTTTTTAAAAAAGGACCCCGATTTTTTGCGGTAACGGGGGTAAATTCTATGCGGTCAGGGGAACCAAAAATCTTTTTTGAAACCTCTTTTGCAAGATCAATTTCAAAGCCTTCGTATTGCTTTGTTTCTGGATTTAAATAGCTGAAGTGCGGAATATCGCCTTTTATCCCCACACGCAGTGTTCCAGTCTTTTTGATGACATCCAGCTCTGACGGCTTTGCGACTGCAGAAACCGTAGCAAACGCAGCAAGCGCTACGGTAGCAACCAACGTGCCTACTCTTTTCATTTTTTTCATGCCTCCTTTCAGCATTGTTTCTATAAAAAGATACGTTATATATAATAAATAATCAAGTTTTTAGCAGCATACGCAGTAAAAAAGCAGTCGGCGTTTGCTATTCGCGTGTGGGACAATCCTGTAAGTCTGTCCTGCTGATTGCTTTTTTCTGTCATAACGGCAATAATACGCATCATGGAAACACGTAACATTTTTGAGAATCTTTCTTGTATTGACCACCGCTATTCTCTTTCTGAAAAGGCGGCTTTTGACGGACTTTCTTCTTATATAAGCGAGCAGGCTTCAATCCGCTCGTGCGCTCGCTGCGAAGCGGCTTTGGTAAAGGCGCATTTGAAGGTGCGCGGCGAGCTTACCGACGATTTGGCGAAAAAACTTGACGATGTTGCAGAAAAAATCGACCCGGAAGAAGTATATGCCGAGGAAGAAAAGACAAAGCACAATATCCGCGCGCTCGTCAATGTGATGAAAACAAAGGTCGACTCAAAAATCGGGCCGCTCATCCACTTGGGCGCGACTTCGGTTGACATTCTCGACACCGCTTTGAGCTGCCGAATGAGAGATGTGACCAAAAATGTCGTGCTTCCAGAGTTAAAGCAGCTTGAAAAATATCTTTGCGAAATTGCCGAGCGCGAGTGTGCCACGCCGCAGGTCGGTCGTACGCACGGTCAGCACGCAGTCCCGATTACATTCGGCTGGAGCATCGCGGAATTCGTCGCCCGCCTCGGAAAATCAATTTTGCGCATTGAAGAATTGAGCAATGATTTGGTCGGTAAACTGGCAGGGCCTGTCGGAAGTTACAACGGACCTTCGATGATTGTAAAAGACCCAGAGGAACTTGAGCGAATCTACACGGAATTTTTAGGTCTCAAGCCGAGCGAGTATTCAAATCAGTTGGTTGAGCCAGAGCATGTTTTGCGGCTTCTTCTTGAAATGAATGTGGCGTTCGGAATCATTGCGAATTTGGCGGACGATTTGCGCAATTTGCAGCGAAGCGAAATCGGCGAAGTGTTTGAGTATTTTGCCTCAACGCAGGTCGGCTCATCGACGATGCCGCAAAAGCGAAACCCGTGGAACAGCGAGCATGTAAAATCCCTTTGGAAAGCGATGTGTCCGCGCGTAATCA
>CALAEZ010000112.1 GCA_937891125.1 uncultured Treponema sp.
CGGCGGGGAAGGCACGCAGGTCAGTCTGCGAAGGCTCAATCTCAAATGGAAAAAAATCAACGCCATTTTTGTCTCGCACACCCACGCCGACCACGTGACGGGCTTACCCGGCATTATGATGCTTTCCGCGCAGGTTGATCGCACCGAGCCGCTTTATATTTATGGGCCGCCAAAAATCGCTGAATATATAGAGACCAGCCGCAAAGTGCTGGATATGTACATCAACTATCCCGTGGTCGTAAAAGAAATTACCGCGCCGTGCGTCGTCCATGAAGGCGACGGCTTTTACATTCGCGCCTTTCCGCTTTCGCATACCAAGACATGCGTAGGCTACACGCTGGAAGAACTTGACCGCCCCGGCGAATTTAATCCGGAAGCGGCGGCAGCACTGGGCATTCCGCGCGGGCCGCTCTGGGGGCAGTTGCAGCACGGGGAAACGGTCACGC
The DNA here is from genome assembly GCA_937891125.1 of uncultured Treponema sp. Classification (GTDB taxonomy): domain Bacteria; phylum Spirochaetota; class Spirochaetia; order Treponematales; family Treponemataceae; genus Treponema_D. The sequence continues at coordinate 447 of CALAEZ010000112.1, forward strand.
TTTTAAACGGTGCGACCGTAACGCCGGAGCAAGTGATGGGTGCAAAACGGAGCGGGCGCAAATTTAGTTTTGTGACGGACACGCAGTACCTGCCCTCAATCGCAAAGGAAGTGCGCGGGTCAGACTTGCTCATCTGCGAGGGCATGTTTGCCGACGATTTAGCCGACCAGGCAAAAGAGAAAAAGCACATGACCGCGCGGCAGGCGGCGACGGTTGCCCGCGATGCAGGGGTGCGGCGCATGGCAATGATTCACTACAGCCCGCGCTACACCGACCGGGAGCTTGACATTCTGCTTAAGCAGGCGCAGGAAGTGTTCCCGGGCGCAGAGCTGAGCCGCGATCGTATGCAGATTGACATACCGTATATTGACTGATGAACGATATAGTAATTGCGCTTGAAAACGTTACGAAAAGCTATTCTAAAAAGAATGCGCCCGCCGTCCAGGGCTTTTCAATGCAGTGCCGAAGAGGAACGGTGACCGGGCTTTTAGGGCTGAACGGAGCCGGAAAGACGACGGTGCTGAAGGCTGTCTGTGCGCGTCACTTTGCAACAAGCGGCGCGGTTACTATCTGCGGCGTTGACGCAGCCGCAGAGCCTGAGGCGGTGCGCATGCTTACCGGCTTTGTAAGCGAGCAGTCCGTGCTCCCCGGCGAATATTCTGTAAGCGAGTATCTTTTCATGCGCTCCGCATTGTTTGGGCTTTCAGGCAGTGCGCAGAAAGCAGCGGTAGAGCGCGTGACCGCACAATGCGCGCTCGATGACGTTACAAAGCAGAAAATCCGCTCGCTTTCCAAGGGATTTTTAGAGCGCGTAAACTTTGCGCAGGCGCTTGTGCATAATCCGCCGGTGCTCGTGCTTGATGAGCCTGCAAGCGGCTTAGATCCCGCTCAGATTGTACGCATGCGCGCGCTTGTAAAGCAGCTGCTTCCCGAGCACACGGTGCTGCTTTCGACGCATTTAATGCAGGAAGTCGATGCGCTCTGCGATACGGTGTATATTTTGCATAAAGGAAGCTGTGTTGCGCATGGAACCGCGCTTGAAATAGTAGCCGCCACGCACACAAGCTCTTTAGAAGAAGCTTTTTTTGCGCTCACGGGGAGTAAAGAATCGCTATGAAGCCTTCACTGTTCTTTTCTACTTGGAAACAAGCTGTTATAGCACTGTTTATTACGCCCTTGTGCTCTGCCGCGCTTATGGTACTGGTTGTCGTTCCGTCGGCTACCTTTTTTCTCTCTTTTTTTACCGTGCAGGCTTCTGCTGAATTACGCCCTTTTTTTGTAAGTATTCCTGCCGTTTCTGTGCTTGTACTACCGCTTCTTGTCTTTCGGCTTCGCTCATGTATTACCGATGATTCTCTTCCTGTCTTTCCATTTATAAAGCTTTTTGCGCTTTCCCTTGCTGCGCTTTGTGCATATCTTGTAGCACTTATTCTGCTGCTGGCAATACCGTTTTGCGTGCAATCCTTTGGCGATGTGGAGCCTGGACAGCTTTTTACGGGGTATAGCTGCATACTTCTCTATGGACTTACTGCAATAGCGCTGTGCATTTGTTTGTTTTCGTTTTTTCCTGCACATCCTGCCGTTGCGCTGCTTTTTTCAATGCTTTTTCTGACGCTTGCTCACACAATTCATCTGCTCGGGCAATTTCTTAGACCTCAAGGCGTGCTTGCTTTTTTTGTACAGAACGTGAGCTTTTCGTGGCATTTTGATGCTGCTGGAAAAGGAATTTTTGATACGCGCGATGTGTTTTTTTATGTGTTTGCAACATTTTTGCTGCTACTCATGGCAACCATTGCTGAGTATCATCGTACGGGCCGCACCTGCAAGCGTATACATGTGCTTCTTTTAGCGAGCATAGTTGTGTGTGGGAGCATAGCAAGCTACCGACTGTACGCTCGGGTTGATTTTACCTCTTCGCGCCGTTACAGTGTGTCAGCGGTAAGCCGGCAGCTGTGCTTGCAGATTGAAGAGCCACTTCGCATTACGTATTACCGCTCAAATGAGCTTGTTTCTGCATATCAAGCAACGCAAGATATTGCCGAATATCTTACTTCGTATGCACAGCTCAGTCGTAACATTTCGTTTGAAGTAAAAAAAACGAGACAACAGGAAATCCAACACCTCCAATCGCGTGGCGTGAACGGAACACAGTTACGCATTACAAAAAATGGGCGAACGGAATACGTGACGGTGTATTCGACAATCATACTTGATTATCTTGACTCAGAGCTTATTTTACCGCTTGTGCTTTCAACAGAAACGCTAGAATATGATATAACTCGGCGAATCCAGGAGCTTGTGTCAGGAGTAACACGAGCCGTCTATGTGGTAATCGGAAATGGATTATCACAAGACGTAGAGACAGGGTATGGATATGTTTTGCCCTATTTAGAAAGAATGGGCTTTACCCCTCATGCGCTTTTACCTTCTGAGCTTCCCGCTTTTTTAGAGCATTCTCTCCCAGAAAAAAGCGTCTTGCTGGTGCTTGGCTCATCTGCATTTACCGAAGAAGAGGCGTATGTATTAGAGCACCTTATAAAAGACGGCGTTCCTGCACTCATTGAAACAAGCCCGTATACTGTTGCTATTTCAGATGACTGGACCATTACAAAAAATGCACAGGATGCACTTATTCCTGCATTACGCGCATGGGGCTTTGCCTTTGAAAATGCGCTTGCGCAGGATATTTCCTGTTTTCCGCTTTCTCTCCAAAGTGGAAATGGGGGAAGCGCAGAGTACCAGACGGTTAATTATCCACAATGGATTTCACTCATGCCTCAAAAGGCAAGCCCGCAAGGAATGACGCTTTTTTGGCCAAGCCCACTTTCGCTCTACGGCGATGCAACAGCGTTGCTTGTTACCTCTCCGTATGCATGGCTCCAACATGAGGCAGCGCATAGCACTGCTCAAGAGGATTTGTTTATTACAAATCCATTTTTGCTTGCAAAAACAGCATCTGAAGCAGGAGCTACCGCCCAAAGCCTCATTCTTGCCGCACGCTTAGATGATGGAAGCGGAAGTGGCTTGCTGCATGGCTACTTTGATGCGGGCGTTAGCCGTTCCCGTGTTACTGTTATTGCTGACCAGTATGCGTTAAACTCGCTTATGACTGCGTATATTTCTCATGCATCTGCAGGTGATTTTAGAAATTATGATTTTATGACAAGCGAATTGCTCCATCTCAGAGGTGAAGACGCATTTGCTGCTTTGCTTCAAAAGAAAAGTGTCGCTAAGACGCTGTATAAGCTTTCTGATGAAGAAGCCTTTAGCAGTGAAAAAAAACGTACGCTCGTGTTTGTCTTTGCCGTACTTCCCTTGCTTATAATTATGCTACAGGTGGCTGTTTCCATCCGCCGCCGCTCTGTTTCGGAGTAACTGTATGAAAAATACTGTAACGCATATTCTTGCGCTTGGCGCTACTGTTTCTGTTTTGGTGTGTGTGTATTCCTTCCTGCCAATCGGAAGGTATGCAACAAATCCTCATGCAATACACGCTGCGCTTATTCCCTTAGGTGAGGGCGAACCGGTTTCTGAAGCACAGATTTCTGAAATTACAATTACGCATAAAGACGATTTTCTTTGTTTACAAAAACAGGGAACACTTTGGACGGTAACTACACATGACTATATGCTGTTGGCTAATACCGAACGGGTAGAGGCTTTTATACACGTGCTTATAAAAAAACGGAAGATGTATAAAATTTCATACAGTAACAGTGGTGTTTCGGTTGATGTCGATAATTTTAGACTAAGCATTGGGTTTGGTGAGAAAAATGACACGGGATATCCTGTGAATAATGATAAAAAAAATATAAACATGTCTAAAAATGTGTACGTATTTACTACTGCCGATTCGTTAGCTTCCCCCGTTGTTCAACTTGACTGGCTTAAAGGTGCTTTTAGCATAGAGCGTGATATTTCTCCGTATTGCACGCTTGATGCTCGTTTTTTTGCCTCTGATGCATTTTTCTGGGGTATTTCCACGCCAATAGCTGTTTCTGGCTCTCTGCGAACTGATTCGATGGCGTATACCGTTTCTCTTGATGAAGCTACTGCCGATTTTGAAAGCCGCTCTCATGCATTGCTTTCGCTTCGGCATGGAGGACTGCTACCGCTAGCAGACGAGCTTCACGGAACGGCTGTTGCGACGCTTTCTGTTTCTGATGCAACGGGTCGTATGTGTTCTATGCAGATATATAAAAGCAATGAAGCCGCAGCAACTTTAGTGTATCAGTGTGTTTCGTGCGTGACACCTTCTCCTGCCGATGGAGAAGTAGAACGGCAAGCGCTCTCACAGTGTCGCTTCAAGACAGAGATTAGCGCATGGACGTTTAATCGGTTGTGTGAGCTGCTTAACGTGAAAAGCTGATAAGGAGCACAAGCAGATTGTACACGCTATGGCTTATCCATGCAGAAAAAATACGTCCTGTTTGAATGGTGCAGACACGCAGTATAATGCCGGCAACGAATGCATTGATAACACTTAAAGAGCCTGCAGCGCGGTGCGAAAGAGCAAACAGAACGATACAGAGTGCTTCGGAGAGCATACAAACTGTTTCTTTAAGCCTTGTTTCTGGTAGTAAGTATTTTATCGTATCTGGCAAGTAACGGCGGAATACTGCTTCTTCAAAAAAAGCAGCGCAGACGGTTCCGAGTATGCAGTTTATCCATTGCAAAACACTTTCGGGTGAAAGCACCACTTGCGTGACTTGTGGAAGGTGGAAAAGAAACGCAAGCAATTGAAGCACTGCGGCGGAAAGACACAGTGCGCCAAACGCTGTTAAGCTACTGCCTATATGTATGAAAATCCTAGGCATACGCGATGGTGTAGCTTCTTTCTGGGGGACATTAGAGGAAATTGCTCGCTGCTTTTTGTGTGCATACAGTACAGCCGTCATACATGCGGCATATAAAAAAGTTTGGAGTGGATATACTGGTTTTCGCGGAGTGATCAAGGCTGCGCTCGGTGTAATGAGGGGTGGCAGCACAAAAACAATAAAGATAGTCAAAAATTCTATAGCGCAAGTATGTTTTTTCATGTATGCTATGATAAACGCAAGGTGTGAAAGTGTATATAGTATTAGGAATTACCGCAATAATCTTTTTTATTGTTATACGACTGCTCGTTATTTTTAAGGACAAGATAAAGTTTTATACCATTGGGTCTGATGAAGGCTTTTTGTTTTCAGAAATCAATATGCTTTGGCGGCTTGCAAAGGAAACAAATCTTGAAGATCCGCTTGCGCTGTATGTTTCTATGCCAACGGTGAGCATGGCCATAGCAAAGCTGCTGTATGAGGCGCGACGAGATGGAACAGAAAATGCACCTCGTACGCAGAATTTTCTTTCACATCTTTATAATTTTCGTACAAAAATCAGCCTTGCGCATGATAACAAAAAAGGGCTTGAGAGTACGCGCTATCTGAATAATGGACAGCGATTGCGTATTGTTTTGCGTGGGCAGGGCGTGTTTGCTTCTCAAATCGTAAATAATGGCCGGGACATAACGATAAAAACGCCAACTCAGAATAATGTCATAAAAATTGCGGGCAGCGACTGGGTTGGAAAAATGGTCATTGTCTATCTGTGGCGGAAAGGGGATGCGCACTACGTGTTTGACTCTAAGGTAACGAGTGCAGGAATCTTTAACAGCCAGCCCGTTATTAGTCTTGCGCAAACGACAAAGCTGTTACGAACACAAAAGCGAAAATCAGTGCGTGCTACTTGTGAGCTTCCTGCTGAATTATTTTTCTTGCAGCCAGGTGAGGTTGATTATAACTCGGTTGAAACCGATGGTGGCTATAAATGCATTCTCGAAGACATTTCTGAAGATGGCGCACTCATTCGTGTTGGTGGCAAAGGTGCTAACAATGTGCGCATAAAATTGCAGTTTATGATTGGCGACACCCTTGTGATGATGTTCGGTATTGTGCGTGCCGTAGAATACAACAAGGAAATTCATCAGTCGCGCTTACATTTTGAATGTATGCATCTTGAAAAAGACATGAAAAATGCAATCTTAAGCTTTGTGTACAACGTGCTTCCGCAAAACGAGCGCGATGAGCTTGAAGCGATTGCAGGCACCGAAGAGGATGAAGGTCCTGATTCAGCGCTTGAGGTTGCAAAGCAAATGGATTTTGCTTCTGCGCTCCCCGTTACCGAAACGACCGCTGATTTGACATCAGAAGCGACACTGGAGGAGTTATGAAAAAAATTGCGCTCTGTATACTTAGTTTTGGTCTTTTTTCATCGCTTTTTTCTGAATCCGCTTCTCAGCCGATTTCTGCTGCGCGGCGAAAATTTATAAAAGGAAGCATTGTTGATAAGACGGCTGCCGTAAAGGAAGCTGCCGGCAGCGAACCGTCTTTAGCCGAGAGCGGGCTTGATTTTGTTATTGAAAATCAAGCGTTACTCGGAAATGACCGCGATATAGCGGCTTTAGCTACCGCTTCGGTGCTTGCGCTTCCTAAAACGGTTCCAGAGGGCGTTTCTGCGCCTGCAGAATATGCTGAGCGGCTGTGCGAAAAGCTTGTGCAGGTTTTTACGCAGACAGCCGATCAGACGGTGGCAATCGCCATTATTGACAAATTAGTTCCGTTTGCAGCCGTTTCCCAGACGGCTACGGTTGTTACTGTTTTGAATACGCAGCTTACAACGCGTGCACCTCAGCCTGCTTCGCCAGTGAGTCTTGCGCTTCTTTCGGCGCTTGACACGCTCGGAAACAGTGATTCTTTTTCGGTGGTGTATGCAATTTGGAGAAACAATCTGTGGTCGCACTATGCAGACGAGGTTGAAAAAACACTTTCCGCACTGTCGGTGCGCTGTGCTTCAGAAGCCGTAAAGGCTGTTGCAACGGGAGATGTTGCTGAGGTCGCGAGCTATTTTGCGGTCGTAAGAAAATATGCAAAAAAATCACCTCATTTTATCGCAGAAATTGCAGAAAATGTGCTTTCTAAGACAATATATACAGTGGAGGGTTTTTCAGACGAATTAGCAGAGCTGCAGCTTTCAGCGTTATCGGTTATTGCTGAAACAAACTGGACGCGTGCTTCAAGCCTTGTCATCCGCGCATTTACGGATGCAAAAGAAAGGTACGCCGAAGGCAGGCTGACGGAAGCGCAATTTGTTGCAATCATTGCTGATGTTGCAAAATTGGCTTCGCCCGATTCTGCAGCTGCGCTCTCATCGTATCTGGCAGACCTTAACAGGAGTACGCAGGAAAATGCGGCTCCTGCCAAGTCGGTTGCACTTGCCGTTATTTCTGCATTAGGAGAGTTGGGGGACAAAACCGCCTTTGACACACTTCTGTATGTAACCTATTTGTCTTATCCCGAAGAGGTGATTCAGGCGGCTCGAGAAGCCCTTGCACACTTAAAATGGTAGCGCTTGCTCACAAAAATCCATTGGTACTTTCTGCCTGTATTTGCGCGCTTGCTTTGTATGTACCGCTTCTGTGGGGAAAATCGTTTGTCCGCACGGAACGCTTTTGCTCCCTGTTACCGCTTTCAGATATTCAAGTGGTGCAGGGCGTTGTTGCATCAAATCCAGTAAAAACGACGGGCGGCTTTTATAAGGCGTGCTTTATGCCGAAAGCTGCGTACGCAAGCACGGGTGCTAAAGCGGCTGCTTCTGGCTCGCTTATTGTTTTGTTTCCAGCGTCGTTGTCTGAGGCGCTGTATCCGGGAAAAACCTATACAAGCGCGCAGGTGTCACGTGGAAAAGCTGCAGGCACGAGCGATGTGCTACAAGAGACACGGCCACCGCTCATTGAAAGCGGCGCAGAGCTTTCTCTTACCGGCCGCTTTCTACTAAGCCGTTCAAGCCCGGTGAGCGCACCAGCGACTTGTCTACCCGCACAGCGACCGAATGAGCAAGCAGCTTTTTTGGTTACGCAAGCGTATTCGGTAGGCTGGGCACCAACGCTTACAGGGCTATTTTATCGCGTGCGCGCACTTTCTCGGCTGTACTTTAAGCGTCTTATGTACAGCTGGCATGAAGCTGGCGGTTTTGTGCTTGCGCTTCTTTCTGGCTCCCGCGAATATGTGGATGAACGACTGCTACTGGCATTTACGTGCGCTGGACTTACTCACGTGCTTGCACTTTCAGGTATGCATTTGACGCTGTTTGCAGGCTTTACGCATGCGCTCGGAAAGCATTTATTTTCTGCGCGCTTTACCGCGCTTATTGAGTTTTTAGCTGTCGTGCTGTTTGTGTGGTTTGCGGGGCTTTCGCCGTCACTTTTGCGCTCGCTTTTGTGCTTAATGCTGCTTTTGTGTTGCTCGTTTTTGCGCATAAAAAGCCCCTCGCTTCTGACCGTTTTGTGTACAGTCTTTTTGCTCCACGTGTGTATTGCGCCGAGCCAAGTGTACGAGAGCGCTTTTCTGCTTTCCTATACGGCGCTTTTAGGCATTGCACTCCTTTCGCCACTCATACAGCGGTATGCTGTCCGCGCCTTTATTCCTTGTGCCGCAGCTTTTTCCGATGCAAGCGGCGCATTCTGTGCGACCACTCCGATTTCAGCGCTTTTATTTTCACGCCTGGCGCCTGTTGGTATCGTTGCCTCTGTTGCAATAGCCCCAGTGGTCGGCTTTTTTATGAGTCTTGCGCTTACAGGAGTGGTTTGCTCGCTTATTTTCCCTTTTCTAAATCCTGTTGTATGTGCTATTATGAGTGCGGTTTATGCGCTTATAAAGGCTCTCGTGCTCTTTTTTGCGCATTTTCCTGCGGTTACATTCCGCTGACTTTTTTGTTCTCTTTGTAAGGAAAGGTATGAATCATCCAGATTATAATTCACCTGCAGCCTTGCGGCTTTTTTTGGAGGCGCAGGGATTTGCAATGCAAAAAAAGTTCGGACAGAATTTTTTGATAAATGAAGCGGCACGCGTTTCGCTAGTCGATGCGCTTTCAGTAACCGAAGGAACGACGGTTTGGGAGGTCGGTCCTGGATTAGGCAGTATGACCGATGAGCTTTTGAGACGCGGAGCGACCGTCACCGCCTTTGAAATTGACTACGGCTTTGTAAGCCTTTTACAACAGTTTTTTGAGCCGTATGCCGCTCGTGGTGATTTTACACTTGTCGAAGGCGACGTTTTAAAGACCTGGGAGGCTCACGCAAAAGAAAAGCCAATGCGTTTTTTTGGGAATCTTCCGTACAATGTTGCTGCGACCATTATTGCCGACATGATTGAAAACGACATGCGCTTTGAAAAAATGGTCGTAACCGTGCAAAAAGAGGTGGGTGAGCGCATGTGTGCAAAGCCGGCAACAGAAAATTACTCGTCATTTTCCGTGCTCTGTCAGTGGGCATACACGGTAAAGCCGCTTATGGATTTGGCGGGAGGCAATTTCTGGCCACGCCCGAATGTTGCTTCTCGTGCCTTGTCGCTTGTACGGCGTGATGATTTTCCGCGCTGTAAGGACCCGAAGCTGTTTATGCGCCTGACGCGTGCGCTTTTTAGTGCCCGCAGAAAAACAATTCGCAACAACATTCAGCCACTGTTGCAGGGCTGTCCCGCGGAGCGTGTGTTTGAGCTGGCAGGCATTGCAGCACATGAGCGCGCAGAAAATCTTTCGATAGATGCGCTGCTTGCGCTGTCAGATGCGCTGTACACGTGTCTTTCTGAAAAAAAGAGTGAGGAAAAAACTGATGGCAGAAAGTGAAATCAAGCATAACCTACAGGTTGTTTGCGAGCGTATTTCGCACGAGGCAGTGCGTGCAGGACGCGCAGCAGAGAGCGTGCGTCTGCTTGCTGTTTCTAAATTTCATTCAGTTGAAGCAGTTGTGCAAGCAATTGAAGCGGGGCAGCGCCTCTTTGGTGAAAACCGCGTGCAGGAAGCGTGCGCAAAGTTTACTGCCGTTGCAGAAAAGGGCTATGAGTTTGAGCTACATATTATCGGGCAGCTCCAGCGCAATAAGGTAAAAGACGCCGTGCGGATTGCAAACTGCATTGAATCGGTTGACAGAATTGCGTTGCTCGATGAAATTGAAAAGCAATGCGCAAAAATCGAAAAGAAAATGCCCGTTTACTTTGAGCTTCATACAGGAGAAGAAACAAAATCGGGTTTTGCTTGCGAAGCGGCTCTTTTAGAGGCGCTCATGCGCTGTAAGGATGGCTTCTATCCGCATGTTATTCCTGCAGGCTTTATGACAATGGCGCCGAACACAAGCGATGAACACGCTGTTCGTTCCTCCTTTGCTGCGCTTGTAGCTTGTGCGCATCGTATGCAGGCGCTTTTTCCGGAGTTTCCGCTCTCTGAGCTTTCTATGGGAATGTCGCAGGACTATCCGCTTGCTATTTCCGAAGGCTCGACTCTGGTGCGTATTGGAACGGCAATCTTTGGCGAACGGA
>CALAEZ010000113.1 GCA_937891125.1 uncultured Treponema sp.
CTTGCCAATGAGCGCTGCCTTGAGCGACGTTGTCCCGATATCAACACAAAGAACTGTCGTATTCATACACTTTCACTCCTATTACTTTTTATTATCGACATTCTTTGCAGTCGCTGTAACGTTTTTGAGCTACTTACAGCTCCTTTTTAATCAGCTTATCGATTATCGTGCGGTTATCGAGCAGGTCGCTCATGCTCTGATTGTGATGCACGCGCGTAATGACGTTTGCAAACAAACCGCTTACATTTGTCGCGATAAACCATTCTTTGTCTTTTAAGCTTGAATGATACACGGCATTGGTTCCGATAATGCGGTAGAAAAGACCGTCCTTGTAGGCCTGGTCAAACAGCTCAATAGCGTTTCCGGTAAAGAACGGCAGACTGATTGCAGCGATAACCTTTGTAGCGCCCAGGTCGTGTAAAAAGCCCATTGCTTTTAAGAGCGTGCCGCCGGTGCCCAACATGTCATCTGCAAGAAAGGCAACCTTTCCTTTTACGTCACCTAAGAGCTTTATGCTTTTTATGTTGGTGTTTTTCGCGTCCTGTGTCACAACAGAGTAGTCGCGCTCCTTGTAAATCATGGCAAGCGGCACTTTTAAGCCGGATGCATAAAATTTATTGCGGTCAATAGCGCCCGTGTCGGGAGAAACAACGACTAAATCTTCTTTGTTTGGACCTGAAAGGTTAACGACTTTGGTAAGCTCACGAATAATCTGGTAGGAAGCATGAAGGTTTTCAAGCAGGGTGGTGTTAAAGGAATTCACGATTTCACGGCTGTGAATGTCAAGCGTAATGACACGGCGCACGCCCATCATTTCGTAAATATGACAGAGCAGGCTTGCAGTCAGTCCTTCGCGCCCCTTCTTTTTGTGCTGGCGGCTGTAGGGAAATGACGGCAGCACAAGCGTAATCGTCTTGGCGCCTGCCTGACGCACGGCATCAATCGTGACGAGCAGCGTCATTACGTGGTCGTTTACCGAGTGCACCACCATATTGCGCCCTTCGTTCATTGAAATTGGCTCGTGGTTTTCGGCATCCTGAAAGATAAAGACATCTTTTCCGCGCACGCTGTCTAGCAGCTCTGCCTTAAACTCGCCGTTCGCAAACCAGGTAAAGCGTGTGTTCACCTTAAAGTTTGGCGCACGGTATTTGTCAATGCTGCCACGAATGCATAAATCTGATGTCGCTAAATCACTGTTGTAGTTAATTTCTTGGACGAGCTTTTCCTTATCCAGATTGTAACGTTTTGCAATGACATCGTTTTTTAAGGTAAAGCGATGTTTGTACATGTGACGCAGGTGGGTGATAACTTCATCGGCGAACTGAGCGCCGCCCGGACAAGCAACGACAGCTAAATCTGTCGGTTCTGAATAAGGCATTTTTAATCCCCTTAGCTATTTGAAGAGTATGCTTATTTTAGCTGATTTTAACCGCTGTTTCAAGTAAAGCAATCTTAAAGCTGGTAGCAAAACAAAGCATCTTGTGATATATTTAAAAAGATGGCTACTGATTCCCTTGTCTATACAAACGAAAAATGCGTCGGCTGCAATCGGTGTATTGCCGTATGCTGTGCATTAGGCGCTTGTGTTGCAACTGAACCTGATAAAAACGGAAAGTCTCGCATCTTAGTTGACAAGGATAAATGTATCGCCTGTGGTGCATGCTTTGATGTGTGCGAGCATAATGCGCGCAGCTACAACGATGACACCGAAGCATTTTTTGCCGACCTGAAGGCGGGCGAAGAGATTTCCGTATTGATAGCGCCAGCATTTCGTGCAAACTACCCCGAAGAATACGGACGTGTGCTTGGCGGCTTAAAGGCGCTTGGCGTAAAGCGCTTTATAAACGTGGCGTTTGGCGCTGACATTTCTACCTGGGGCTACATCAAATATATTAAAGACTACGGCTTTTTAGGAGGCATTTCACAGCCGTGTCCTGCTGTTGTCAACTATATCGAAAAATATCAGCCAGAGCTTATTCCGAGCCTGTTTCCCGTGCAGAGCCCGCTTATGTGCGCCGCAATTTATGCGCGAAAGGAAATGGGCATTACCGACAAATTTGCCTTCATAAGTCCGTGCATTGCAAAAAAAGTTGAGATTTCGGACCCGGTAAACAAAGGACTGGTGAACTACAACGTCACCTTTGACCATTTGATGAACTACGTGCACCAGCACTACATAACCGGCGTGCCACTGAAGGACGAAATTGAATACGGCTTAGGCGCTGTCTACCCCATGGCAGGCGGATTAACCGAAAATGTGCGCTGGCTCTTAGGCGATGAAGGCTTTATACGCACCATTGAAGGTGAAAAGCGCTTGTACCACTTTCTGCATGACAACGCACAGCACATCGCTGAAGGCGAAACGCCATTTATGTTTATCGATGCGTTAAACTGCGAAAACGGCTGTCTGTGCGGCACGGCTACCGATCCCATCATTTCGCATACCGACACCGCGCTCTATAATCTGCTTGCAATCCGTGAAAGCGTCCGCAAGGATGGAAACGGCAGCGCCTGGTCAAAAAATGCAAGTCCACAGGAGCGCTTAGATGCATTAAACAAGCAGTTTGCTCACCTTGACCTAAAAGATTACATTCGCACTTACACCGACCGCTCTGCTCACTGCACCATAAAGCAGCCGACGGCAGATGAGCTTGACGGCGTGTTTATCGAAATGAAAAAGTATGCGCCGCAGTCGCGCATTATAAACTGCGGCTCGTGTGGCTGCGAAAGCTGTCGTGAGATGGCGTGCGCAATCTTTAATGGCTTTAATCACAAAGAAAATTGCGTGCACTACTTAAAGGAAACTGCGCAGGAAGAGCACCGTCAGCTTAAATATCAGACCGAGCATGATGCATTGCTCGACATTTTGAACCGAAGCGCAGTCACCAAAATCTTAAACCGCCAGCTTACTCCGCAGACAACGTATTCCATTTTGCTTGCAGACATTGACGGCTTTAAGGGCTTAAACGAAACCTACGGCTACGCCGAAACCGACCGCATGTTAAAGTTTTTAGGCGTCAAGCTTAAAATGTTTGCGGCAAAATACAAGATTCTGCTTGCGCGCTACGGCGGCGATGAGTTTTTGCTTGCAGCAAAAGGCGTGCATTTTGATGAGTCACACACGGTTATCCGCGAGCTTATGCACCTGTTTACCGAGCCAATCCCTGTTGGCGAAGAGAAGATTCGCATTTCCGTGTGCGTGGGCATTTCTAACAGTGACGGCGAAACCGAGCCGACGCAGCATATTATCAATGCCGAAAATGCCGTGCTGGTGGCAAAAACGCGTAAGCGCAATACCGCTTTTGTGTACTCACATGAGCTTAAAAAGCAGGCGCTCGAAGAAGCCGAGATAAAAAATATACTTTCTGACGCATTCGAAAACGACGGCTTTTACATGGTATTCCAGCCGCAGATAAATGCGCAGACAAAAAAGGTCTGTGGCTACGAGGCGCTTGTACGCATGAAGGCGCCTGGCATGTATCCGAGTAAGTTTATTCCGGTTGCAGAAAAGAACGGCTGGATTTGGCGCATCGGCAGAATCACCACCGAGCTTACCATCCGCCAGCTTGCCGCATGGAAGGATGCGGGTTACGAGCTGCATCCGGTTTCAATCAATTTTTCAAGCACGCAGCTGAGCGATACGGGCTACATGGACTATCTTGAAAACCTGCTTGAGCGCTACGGTGTGCCGAGTAATCTTATTGAGGTAGAAATTACCGAAGGCGTCTTCTTGAACAAAAGCACGCAGGCAGATGAGCTGTTTAAGCGGCTGCGCGCGCTCGGCATTCGCCTGCTGATGGACGACTTTGGCACCGGCTATTCATCGCTTGCCTATCTTACGTATATTCCTGTTGACGTCATTAAGCTAGATAAGTCGTTGGTTGACACCTACCTTGTTGACGGCAAGGATTCGTTTATCAAAAATGTTATCCGCTTAGTACACGATTTGGAAAAAGAAATGCTTATTGAAGGCGTTGAAGAAAAATGGCAGTACGACCGCCTGTGCGACTTTCACGCCGACACCATTCAGGGCTACTACTTTAGTAAGCCGCTCCCCGCAGACGAAGCCATAGACTTTACGGTCGACGGAAAATAAAAAAGCGCCTGCAGCACATTCTGCAGACGCCCTCGCGTTTTAGCACGCTCCATCACGCTTTAGTCAGCACTATAGACAAAACAGGGCTGGTAATCCCCATAGGGGTAGCTGTAGCTGCCCTTCGCCATTTTATCTACACAATCCAGCATGTAGGTGGCAAGAATGTCGCCCCAGATTTTGCGGTAGTGGTGCTTGTCGGTGTAATAGCTGTCCCGCACGGTGGCAAAATCGTCATCTGCATTCAAATGCTCGTTCAGGTACTTTTCGCCGTACACGCCCAAATCCACAATGTCACACTGGTAGTAGTTTGCTATGTCGATGAGCAGGATGTTGAAAGGATTTGTACGGCGGCTGTTCACCCAGGTGCTCACAGGCAAGGCTGTTCCCACCGCATAGGCAGCCCCTGCACAATACTGGTAGCTGCTTGAAGCGGCGTCATCGTAGTCTGCGCCAAACCAGCTGCTCGAAGCATAGCTGTTTGAGTAGGCAGTTGCTGTTCCCTCGTATGCGCTGTAGTAGAATACACCGCTGTTGCTTTCGGCTGTTTCTGTTGAAGCATCAGGGCCTTGAGCCGTAATTGTCGTGATGAAGGGAATGCCGCCCCGTTCCAGTACGGCGTCAATAAGATATTTTTCAAGGACGGCGCCCGTGGCATTGCGGCTGTCAGACGCATCAACCGATACGCCGCCAATCGTGTAGCTTTTTGCCTGATTTATACCGATGTTGACCGATACATAGTCGCCCGGGTGACAGTTCAGCAGAATCTTTTCAATGCGTGCATCGTTGTAAATAGTGACTGAATCACCACCAGACTGACCGCAGTTGATAAAGCCGCCAAGTGAAGACGGCAGGTCAACGTAGCCGTTAGAGATTGAAGCTCCCCACGAGCAGTAGGTGTCTGATGATTTTATTGTTATGTCACCAAGCGCCAGCGTTGAGTCACCGACAGCAATGAGGTACGGAAGCGTGCGCTTAGCGTAGCTTTCTTTTTCGATTTTTATCGTTGAAAGCGTAATCGCGGTGCTGCCGTACACAAACTCAAGATCCAAAAGACCATCACAGACGGCAACCTCAAAGGGGCTTCCGCTGGTGATGCTCTTTGTAATGCCCAGCAGCGGCTGGTCGGTCGCCGTATCTGTGGGCGGCGTGTACGTTTTGCTCAGCCTGGTACCTTCGCTGTTCGTGTAATAGTAGGTAACATCGTCCGTCATACATTCAGAGATGACCGAGTCTGCGCTGGTAGTCAGCGTCACCTTGTAGTTGCCGTTTGCAAGCGGCACCCGCAAAAAGAAGCTTTCGCCTGCGGTGATGGTGCCGCCGTCCAGACTCAGCGCGTCTATCGTGCCATCAAGGGCAGCAAAGTAGTAGCTGGAGGAACTTGTGGTATTCAGCGCAAGGCTGGTATAGCTGCCGTTGATGTTCACCCGGTTTGTAGCGCTTCCACTGAATACCGGCGGCACGGCCACGTGGTACCAGTAGCTGTCCCAGTAGCCGGCCGTGTAGGTCTCCTGCTCCAGCGTGTCCACCGTGTAGTAGCGCTTTGCATCGCTGCCTGTAAGATTCTGCAGGTCTGGAGAGGCTGAAATGCCGGTAAAGGTAATGCTGCCCTTGCGGCCGATGAAGAAGAAGGCATAGGGCTCCATGGTGACGGCACTGGCGTCTGTAGCCTCAATCGTCACGGCCACGTCATCGCCATAGAAGCAGTTTGCGCCAAAGTAAACCAGGGTTTCCGGGCAGGTAACGGCCGTCAGCGCCGTGCAGTTAGCAAACGCCGCGTGCCGCAGGTATTTTACGCCGGTAAGCGTCGCGCTTGTAAGCGCCGTACAGCCGCGGAAGGCGCCTGCGTCAATTTCTACCGTGCCGCCGCCGTTAATCGTAAGCGTGGTAAGCGCCGTACAGTCGGCAAAGGCAAGGTCGCCAATTAACGTAACTGACGGCGGTATCGTAACCGATGTAATCGCCGTGTTTCCGTAGAAAGCAAAGTCGCCGATTTCAGTAACTGCTACGCTGTTAATCGTAGACGGAATGGTGATTGCGCCGCCTGTGCCACTGTAGCCGGTAATCACGTAGCCGCTGGTCTTGGTGGACTGATATGCGGTAAAGCCGTTTTCTGTGACGGCGCTGCCGCTAACAGCATTGTCGCCGCCACCGTTTACGCCGCTTACCAGATTGTAGATGCCGGGAGCGGAAGAATAGGTGGCGTTTGTGCCGCTCTTTCCGCTCAGGTCGTAGCTGACCGCCTTCATGGTGTTGCCGCTGTAGCTATTGTAGTTTGCGGCCATGTAGGGACGCTCGGTAACGTCAGTGGTAAAGCCGGTAAAGGTCACGTTCTCAATGCTATTGTGGTAGACGCCTAAATAATGGCTTGAAGAGCCGTTTACCATAAGCAGCGCACCGGTAGATGCCGTTTTTGTCTTTACGCTGTAGGTTGCCGTATTTTCTTCTGAGCTAGAATCAAAATAGGTGACCGTGCCGCCATTTGTCTGAATCTTACCGCCGCGGATTTCGGCAAACTCAATGCTGTTGTACAGACAGCCCTGCACCGCATTGATGATGTTCACCTTGTCGATCGTGACACCCGTAACAGAAGATACAAAGAAGACGCCGCGACCGCAGCCTTCGCTGTAGATGTAGTGCACTTTAATGTCAGGACCGACGTCGTTTGCACAGCGGAATGCCGCGTAGCCGCCGCCTGAGCAGCAGCGGGTGCCTTTTATGGTGCCGATGGTGGCGCTGTAGGTGCCGTTTAAGAGTACGGCATTACCGCCGATGTCGGTGCCAGTGATGTTATCCATGTACACGTTGTAGGCGTTAAAGGTTTCGACAACGTGCTCGCTAATGCCGTTTGCGCTGATGTTGTTAAGATACAGGTCGTGGCTCCAGCGGCTCAGCGCTACGTTGGTGCTAGCGGTTGCCTCGCTCTGTGGGCGAATGCCGATGCCGCAGCCAATGCTTTCGCCGACCGCTTTTGCAAAGTGAATGTTTTCGCACACAATATTGCTTGCCTGCCCCATAAAGATGCCGTAGCCAGGCTGTCCGGTCATAACAAGATTGCGTACCGAAATGTTTGAAGAGCCGCGCTCAATGTCGATGAAGGCAGAAATGTTGTAGCCGCTACTGTCGGCTTCGCTGGTGTCAACCCAAATGGTGTTGCCGCCAAAGTCTAGGATGCGGTTAGAGGCGGCGCGCATTTTGATAGCGTGTGTTGACGCCATGCGGTCGCTTGAGTTGACAACTGAGCTTGTGTTTTCAGCTGCCGTGCCCGTTGAGCCAGAGTTACAGACCATGAGCTTTGGCTTAGAGCCGCTTAAGTAGCTGAAGCCTGCATTTACCGCGTCTAAAAGACCGGTGTAGGTAGCGGCAGCTTTTTTGTAGACGCTTGTGGCGGTCGGCGTGGTGTCGCTTGTGTACCAGATGTTCCATTCGCTGTCAGAAAGATTGTAGAACACCTTTACCTGCGGCACAACATCGTCCTCGCTTGTGTAGTCGACTAATGCGGAAAGCTCGTCGGTGTCGACAATGCAGTCGACGGGGTCGTCCGGCTCGGTGGTGTCAAGGCTTCCTTCGCCGCTTGAGGTGCCGGTAATGTCTTCTGCAAACTGGGTAAAGCTTGTCGCCGTGCCGTAGAACACCGGCGTTCCCAGTGACAGGTTTCCGCGCTCCTTTACGGTAACCGGAATGGCAACCGTAAGCTGTCCGTAGTCGCTTTCTGCGCTGTAGGTAACGCCGTCGATTGTTGCATCGCAGGTGGCAAACACGTAGCCTGTGCCCGCCGCCGCCGAGGTGATAGTCACCGTCGTTGAGCTGTCACCGGTCGCTGAGCTTGTCGAAGCGACAGCGCCTGTTGCGTACGCATTTGAAGAAACCGCCGTCACCGCCGTAATGCCGTAGTCACTGTAGGTCGCTGCTAAGTCAATTGGTTTTGTGGCAGCCGTAAACGTCGGATTTAACGAAATGTTTTCGTAGGTGTAGACAGCAAGGTTATCGAGCATAAGGCGTGAGCGATAGCCTTTACCCATGAGCATATACAGATTTGTCGCTTTATATGAAGTGACATCTGTTAATGTTTCTTTGTCTAAGTACGTGGTTGTTCCATCACTGCTTGTTATTGTTGCTTTTGCCACACTGTTTGTAATATCAACAACTACTTTGTAGTGATAGAATGTATAGGATTTCAATGAAACTTCTGTTGTCGTTGAGCCATTTACCGTCCATGTGAATGATGTTGCGCTGTCACTTCCATTTGCAGTTCCGTTATAGTACAGGCGTAACAGGTAGTTTGAATCAAGCGATGTTGCCACCGTTGTTGAAGTTGTGAGCGCGAGTATTGCGCTGCTGTTTGCTGTATTTGATGGTGATATGCCCGCATCAAATTCAATGACATACTGACCTGAACTTGGTATTGCAGACATTGTAGGCATACGAACGGCGCGTCCGCCGCTGGCATTGTTTACATAGGCTTGGAAGTAGTTATTATCGTTGCTGTCGGTCATGATTGCCGATGAAACACCGCTTTCTGAAGAGTATGTCGCCACATCAGAATATGATGTTACGCTCTCAAAATCCTGCCCGTAGTACACGGTGTACACATCGTAGCAGTCATCGGCGCTGACAGCGGGCGAGCGGTAGTCCAGGCTGCTTTCAATGGCAAGGCTTACCTCGCCTGAAAAACTGGTGCCGCTTATCACTACGGGAATCTGGCTTGCGCCCTTGGAAACGGTGCTTGCGGCAAGCGCGGTTACGTTGGTGCTTCCAATCGTGCCAGTTGCAACGGTCGCGCCTTTTTCGAGAGCGGCAGGACAGCCGCCGTCGCCTAAGTCAATCAGTGCAACGCTGTACTTTGTTCCGTAGCTTACGCCTGCGCTTGCTACTTGCGTGTAGCTCGGTGTCACAAGCTCGTACGTCGGGTCGACTACAACGCCGTCCTCGTCTGCCGTAATCGTGGTGGCAGCGCTCACCGCGCTTAACGTGTAGGTGCTGGGGTAGCTTGTGCTTTCGGTAGATGCTGCCGTGAGCGCCGTTTCGCTTGAGTCCTGGTACAGCGTCACGCTTGAGCCGACGCGGTAGCCACTCTTAATCTGTACGGTAAAGCTGTACTCTTTTTCATCCAACACCGGATTTGAGTAGCTGTCTGCCGAAGTAAAGACAAGGCCGGTAACAGTCGGTAAGCTTACGCTCCAGAAGCTTAATTCTGCGCTTGTGTTGTTGGCATCGATAGTTGTTCCCGTGTCTACGTTGTCGGCAGAGAGCTTGTAGCTTCCGCTTGCAACGTTTGCATAGAAAATGTTTGTGCCGGTGGCGCAGGTAAGCGTTGTCGTGTCTGAGCTGTCGCTTTCGTTTGTAAGCGTCAGTGTTGCTGTGCTGTCGTCCCAGTCGTCGCCGTCAAGAATAGTCGTAACGGAAACGGTGTATGTGCCGTCAAGCGTTGTTGTATACGTTTTGGTGACGGTAAGACCTGCTGCGGTGTAAACGCCGACCGTGTAGTTTGAAAGCAGGGTGTCGCTATCATCATACAGGAAGAAGCGCACGAATTTTGTTACGCCACTTGCTATGTCATCGCTCGTAAACGTTACGCTGTCATACACATCGCCAGTAGTTATCTCGCTTGCGGTGTCAGAACTGGTGTTGAGCGCTTCATTTGCTGTGTCACAAAGCTTTACGTAAGCGGTTGTAACGCGGCCAGTTGCAAACTGCAAGGTAATGCTTGCGCCGCCCGTGCCGCCGGTGCAGGCATAGAACGAAAGCGGTATCGTGATGCCGTCGCTAGAAACGGTAACGCTTGCGCTGGCTTTCAAAACGGCTGTAGAGCCGCTGTAGGCGGTGACAACAAATGTCCAGGCGCCGCTGGCTACCGTGTAGCTGGTTTCGGTCAGTGCGCTGTACGAAAGGTCAGATTTGCTGAATGTGTTTGAAGAGCTGCTGTCAGTTCCTGCAATGCTGTAGGTGTAGATGCTGAAATCTACATCTGCTATGGCGGTGCGGTTAAGCGAACTGTCTACAGAAAAGGAAATACTGTTTTTTCCAGAGCTGGAGGTTTTGCTTGCGCTGCGCTCTTCTACGCGGTCAAGCAGGTTAGAACAGCTGGAAATAATCAGTGCAGTAAGCACTGCGGCGAAAGCTCTAAAAAAAAGTGATTTTTTAGCCATAGTATTCTCCTGATTACTCACTGTAGGTAACGGTACAGAACGCAGTGTAGATGGGGGCACTCGTACCGTCGGGTACACTGCTTGTCTGTTCTGCGGTTATCGTTAAGCCGTAACTGGTGCCGTCGGTAAGATTTGCTGCTGTTGCAACATCGCTTGAAAGGGTAAGTGTCGTGTCAGAAGCGTAGTTTGAAACATCGACATCGTTCAAGAACCAGCTGTAGGTGTATGTTTCGCTGCTGTTCGGTGGCGTTACGGTGATTGTCGCTGCGCTTGCGTTGTAGGTGGCTGTTAAGTCGCTGTCGCCTTCAAGAAATTCGACGGTAAATGACGTGTTAGACTTCCAGATTGCATACAAGGTCAGGTCTGCTGTCAAGGTTACTTTTTCGATGTTTGCGTATTCAGTGCCTGTGCCGTCTTGCGCTGTATTCCAACTGTCAAAAGCGTAGTCGTCAAGAGCCCAACTCGTGTCATTTTTCTTTATGGTTGCATACGGCGTAAGTGCAGTTGCTGTGTTTGCTGCAATCTTTTGCGTGTACGTTGTCGTATCGTCTGCTGTAGCATTTCTGTAGAATGTGACCGTGTAGTACGTTGTGCTGTCTCCGCCCGAAGAACTGTTACTACAGCCCGCTTGAGTGAATACTAACAGCAGCAACGCTGCCGTCAGCCATGCAAATTTTCGTAAATGCATATATCCTCCGTTTGTTGTTTGTAGATTTGGCTTTTACTGAACTTGTTTTTCATTATAACGCATATCGGAGATTTTTCTATAAAAAAAAGTTACTTGCAGCCTGTATGCGGCTAAAAAAAATGTTTCTTAGACAATTGTTCGCAGATTTTACGCAAAAAATATGAAAAAATCGCACTTTTTCGACAATATATAAGTGTAAGGGAATAGATTTGTTATGCGGGGCTGTCTAATAAGTATTGTCATGCTGTATTCGTAACGAAGTTTCAAACGACTTGACCTGCCTT
>CALAEZ010000114.1 GCA_937891125.1 uncultured Treponema sp.
TTTGAAAAACCGCAGGCTCGCCTGCTACAGGCTGATTGTGCTTGTAATTATGTACAGTTGCCGCGCGCCACAATAAATGTAGGACGATTTGCGTGCCACGGATGGCCCCTACAACAACTGCCTGCCGATAAGTGCACGACGAGTTTGCACAACGTGCAAACTCGCAGACCGACAAAGGGCACGATTAGTGCCTGAGGCACTAATCGTGCCCTTTGTCAGTCATCACGTACACGCCGTCCCAGGCGCCATGCTTTCCCTGCGCAATAAAATCCTTGCAGCGCGCAATAAACACTGCGGGCGTGCCGTCATCTGCACCAAACAGCGCCTGCGCCTTTTCGTACAGCGCGAGCGCTTCTTCAAAATTTCCAGCAAGGTATGCCTCGCTTGCGCTATCAAAGACTGCAGCCGCTTCTATCTGCTCTCGGTTCATCTCGCTTCGTATACCAAGCACGTTATACAGCTGCACGGGCACTTCTTTACCGACAACGCGCACGCGGTCAAGCTTTCTAAACACGAGCAAATCCTTGCAGTCACTCGCGTTTGCCAGCTGCCACGTTGCCTCGCTCACCAAAATCCAGGAAGCATACGCCTTGTTAACGCCCTCTAAGCGGCTTGCAAGATTTACGTTATCGCCCATCATCGTGTAGTTAAACTTAGCATTCGTGCCCATATTGCCGACGACCATGCTACCCGTGTTTATGCCGATGCGCGTTTCAAGCCTCATCGGAAGCTCCGACGCATGTTCTGCGTTGTAGGCAAATTCCGCCTGCTTCATGCGCACGGCAGCAAGACAGGCGCTGTAGGCATGATTTTTCAAATCAACCGGCGCTCCAAAGAACGACACGATTGCGTCACCAATGTACTTGTCAATGGTGCCTTCTGCCTCAAGGATGCGGTCGCTCATGGCGCCTAAGTAATCATTCAGAATGTTAACTAATGCTGTCGGCGTTACCATTTCGCTGAACGTAGAGAACGAACGCACGTCGCTAAAGAGCGCGGTCATCTCTTTTTCATCGCCGCCAAGCTTAAGCTTTTCAGGATTTTTTACAATCTGGTCAACAACAGACGGCGCTAAGTACGTGCTGAACGCATTGCGCAAAAAGCGCTTATCCTTGTCGCTTGCCAAAAAATTTAAGATGACGACCGCCAAAAATGCGCTAATCGCAATGGCGCCTGGCGCAAAGGCTGGCAGATACACGCCCATGCTCATCATACCCAGCGGCGGCAGCGCTATGGCAAGCGCCACCACGAGCACCGACGGCGTTGCGTAGCGGAGCGAGTTTCCTTTTTCGCTTCTGAGCGCCGCAAGAACTGAAAGCACCATCACCACAAGCGTAAACGGGAGCCAATGCACGGGTCGCACAAAATCCTGCTGCAAAATCGTGTTGTAGACATTTGCGTGCGTACCGACATTAGGGTACGCGCGATTAAACGGCGTATTTCCCAAATCGGTCGTGCTGCTTGCCGTTTCGCCAATAATGCAGAAGGCGCCCGCATAGTTTTTTTTGAGCTCGCCAAAGCTTTCGTCATAAAAGGCGCTTTCATGCGTCAAATCTGCAAACAGCGCGTTAATGTCAGCGGAAAGCGAGTCAATCTGCTCGGGGGCAAGCTCGTCCTGCATGTCAGAAAGGCGGCTGACAATGGCGCCTGCATGGTCGGCTTGTAAAAACGAATGTACGCCCGCAAAAAAATCAGCACGGGCAGCAAAATACGCCTCGTAATCTGCATCGGTGAGCGCGCCGTCAAGCGCAGCACCCGCTCCGTCATAGCCACTGCACGCATCTAACAGTGTGGCGCGGTAGGCTGCAAGCTCGCTGTAGTACGACAGCAGCTCCTTTGTTTGCGCCATATACGCCATAGCAGATCCATCCGCGTTCCAAAGCGAAAAGCCGCTGAGCGTTTCAAGCAGCGAAACGATATTTTTTTCCATCTGATTAATCTGGTACAGAAAATACACGCTTTCATGACGGAACGAATCCTTAAACTCCTTATGCAGCCAGTTGATGAGCATACGTCCATGGCTGTCGAGCGGAATGACGATGTCGCGCCGTTTTTCGCTCCCTGGCATCAGCGCCCGCACAAGACGCACACTTGAGCGCTCGCGCACGATTCGTTCTGGCGCAAGCTGTCGCAACAGTGGCGCAAACGTCAGCTGAGCCACGTAGCGGGCGTCAGCACCGTCGCCATGCTTATGCAGCAGCTCAACACGGCGGCGTGTGCCATCGCTGTCTAACACAACGTTGGTAAAGCCCGCTCCGTGCGCGTGATGCATAAAGAGCGCGAGCGCTGGAGCAAACCCCAGCTCATTTCCCTGATCGTGCGCGTAGTAGCGGTTTGCCGCGCTGATTCTGTCTGCGGCATCGAAAACGCCATCGTATAAAAAGCGGCCGGTAACGTACGCATCTTCTTCCGGCGTCACCTTTGTTTCTATGTTTACAATATTGATGGTAAGCCAGCTGTTGCCAAAAAACTGCAGGGCAGAAGCAAAAAAGCTGTCGTTATCGCGATACACGCTTTGTTCCACAGAATCGCGCAAGGCATCCATGCCAGGATTAACGTAGCTGGTAATCAGCTCATCTGCCATCGCAGAAACATCTCGCTGCGTCACATAGCCACTTTCTACCGCTCCTGAAAGCTCGCCAATCAGGTCAGCAATTTCGTGCTTTTGGCTGTCAAAGGCTGCACTCAGTTTTTCGGCGGCATCAGGTGCCACTGCAAGATTTGACGGCGACAGGTATTCAATATCAAAAACAGCGGTTGCCGCGCCAAGCTCCTTCATGCGAAGCAAGGCGTCAGCAAGCTTATCGCGCGTCCATGGCCACGGTCCCATCTCTTCAAGCGACTGATTATCGACCTCTACAAACAGCACCTCTGGGCGCGACTGCGGCGCCTTATGCAGTCCTAACAGCAAATCATACAAGCGGTAGTCAAATTTCTGCAAAAGACCTGCAAGCATGAGCACGAACCAAAAAATGCTGACAATCAAAGCGACGACAGGACGAGCGCCCTTGCGCAAAAAAACGTTTTCTTTCTGTTTTTCCATGACAAGAAGTATATCACATGATATAATTCTATCAAACAATTTTAAGAGATTTTTCGGAGGACGCATGAAAAAAAGTATTCTGACGCTAGCCGTTTTGCTTTTTTCGCTAGCAGCGTTTGCACAAAGTGCAGAAAAAATCAGCGAGCTGCTTACGTCAAAGAAGGCAACCTTTGCACAGGCCGCATACCTAGCGGCAGCGCTCACTGACGACAGTGCAGAGCTCACCGAAGAGGCTGCATTTACGAAAATGGTGCAGGCAGGCGCAATTCGTGCAGACCGCAAGGCAGATGACGCCATCACGCTAAAAGAGCTGGCAAAGCTGTACATGCAGGCAACAGGACTAAAGGGCGGACTTTTTTACACGCTTTTTGGCACACCACGCTACGCCTACCGCGAGCTCAAAGCGCAGGGCATTATTCCTGAGCAGGCAGATCCATCACAGCAGGTAACCGGACGCGAAACAATTGCCGTCTTAAACGGCTGTCTTTCACTGACAGGAGGCGCACAATGAAAAAAACACTGCGTACACTCAGCACGGCGCTTGCGCTTGCTTCCCTTTCGGCTGCCTACAGCATTGATTTTGGCGCGCTACTTTCAAATGACTCAAATCTTACGGGAAACAAATACGCAAAACTCATGCTTGACCAGAGCGACACGGCAAGCGCCTGGATTAAAGTGCCACTCGGAAAAGACGCCTACTTTACGACAGAAGGCATGTACCGCTTTGAAAAAAAGTGGATTGACCTGTTTGACGTTGAAGAAAACGCAAAATCTGCCGACGATGAATCTTGCGTAGACCTATCGCTTGCCAAATTCCAGCTCCAGAAGGAACTACCGTCTGGGCTTTTTACGCTTTCAGCAGGGCGCTTTGCTACCGCTGACACCACCAGCGTTATCTACGCACAGGCAGGCGACGGCGTTGCCCTTACCTACGCCATTCCCGGCCTACAACTTTCTGCGTACGGCGCCTACACCGGTTTACTGAACACGCGCACGGTTTCCATACTCAACGAAGACGGCTACGCAGACGAGGAGCCGTCAAAAAAATATGATTTTGCTGCAAAATACGCCGTCGCCGCACTTACCGCATCAGCGACAGGCTTTATCGGAAGCCAGACTGCAAGCATACAGGCGCTCGGTGCTTTCCGTCTTGAAGACGAGAGCTTTAATCGGCTGTATGCAACGCTCGCTTTTTCAGGCCCCGTGCTACCGCGCGTGTACTACACGGCGTCGTCAACGCTTGCGCTTCGCACGTATGACGGCGAAAACGAGCTTTCTAATCTGACAAAAGCATCGCTTACGCTGTTTGCAGAGCCAAAATCGCTTTCGCTCAGCGCAGCTGCCGTGTATGCTTCTGGCGAGCAGGGACCGTTCAAGGCATTTGAAGGCGTAACAAGCCAAACGGCTGTCCGCGCATTAAACGGCCGCACCGAATACACCGGGCTCATAAAAGCAGGCCTTGCCGCTTCTGCTAAGCCCTGCCGCACCTTGCTGACCGCTCTCGGCGCAGACCTTATTTTTGACGCCGCCGACACCGCGGTAGGCTACGAAGGCTTTCAGTGGCAGCTGAGCGCCTCGTGGCAGCTAGTAAGCGACGTTTCTCTTTCGCTTTTGACCTATCAGTATTATGACGTCGATGATGATGACAGAAATAAAAGCTGCATCGACATTTCGTGCGCTATCGCTTTCTAAGCGAGGAAGACGACAGCGTATGACAGCAGATTTTGATGGAGGTAATCTATGAAAAAAACAAGTGCAGTCGTAGCGTTTATCCTGCTTACCGCGGGCTCTCTGTTCGCTTTTGATGCCACGGTTGTGCAGGCAACAGGAAAAACAGAAATCTTAAAGGGAGAAGCCTGGCAACCGCTTTCGCAAGGTGACACGGTACGCAAGGGCGATGTGATTCAAACCGGCTTTAAGTCTCAGGTTATACTTAAAATAAAAGAGTCTACCGTAACCATGGACTCACTTTCCCGGCTAACCGTTGAGCAACTTGCAGAAAAAGGGACAACAGACGAAACACGCCTGTTTTTAGATACGGGTTCGCTTAAAAGCGACGTGCAGAAAAGCGAAAACCGCCGCGTCGGCTTTACGGTAAAAAGCCCCGTTGCAACGGCTTCTGTGCGCGGAACCATGCTTACGGTTGCCAATACCTTTAATGGCACTGACGTGTCTACGCAGCGCGGGCATGTTACGGTCTGGAAGACCAACAATGACGAGGCAGAAATAGCCGATGACGAGGACACGACGCAGGCGCCAGACGCTGGCAGCGAACCGACACCACGCGGCGCGATTTCGGTCGCGGCGGGGCAGGCAACGGCGGTTTCTGCAGGCGAGGCACAGGCAAGCTCTACACAGACGACCGCAACGCAGGCGGCGACCGCGCAGGCAGCAGCCACCACCACGCAGGCTTCCGTAGAGGCTGTCACCCAGGCCGCAACTGCCACGCAAACAGAAATTGCAAGCACAACCACAACAAGCAGCAGCGTCAAAACGGGCACGGTAACCATAACCGCGTACGTTGACTCAAGCAGCAACTAAGAAAATAGGATGACTAAAAAGTTTGCTGAACAGCGTCATTCCGATGCTTCGACAAGGCTTAGCAACCGCAGACTGCTTGAAACTGAGGTGCAAATACAACGACCACACGCTTGGCGGCAAAGACGGCATCTTCTTTCTACTGTTCCGACAGCGGTGCGCCGCTTTAGATTTTACCTACAGCAGATTTCATGTGCAGCGGCTTTTGCATGTTCCAAAAACATGCAGAATCTGCTACAGTATCTGCATGAAGATTTTTTCTGCTTTTAATCACCAGATAACCGTTAAAGCGCTCACGCTTACCGTAGCGGTAGGAGCGCTTTTTGCATTTCAAGACTGCAACAGGCAGCAAACCGCCCCAAAAGCCCCCGAGACACCACTTCCAGCAACCGCACAAAAGCTTTCACGCATAGATGACGAAACAAAAGCCTTTCTTGACGGCAAGCACATCTGCGTTGTCCTCGGCTACGGCTACAATGACGAGAGCTTTGTTGAAAAATCGCGCCTCATGCTCGACCGCGACTACGGTGTCGAGACAGCAGAGAACGCAGGACTTATTTTGCTGTATGTGTACCCAGATGATTTTGACGTTGGCGGAAAAACGCGCATCAGTAAGCTCACCTCGCTTTTAGACGAGCGGAAGCTTGCCGGTATTCTTATTCTCGGTGCGCCAGAGGGCATGAACATTCCGCTTGCAAAGCTACAGGATGCTGCTGGCGGCTCCCTGCCGTATCCGGTGTTCTCGCTGTTTACGCAGGACGATGTGCTTGCCTCGGAGGCAACAGCAGATTTTGTGCTTGATTATGCGCAAGGTGGCGAAACTGCAGCACTGCAAGAAGAGGTTGAAGTGACGCAAGATTTTGATGCGGATACGCTCATTTCCAACTCGATTCAAGAGATGATTTCGCTTAAAGGCGCCGTTTCACCCGATACCAACCTGCTGACGTTCGTGCAGGATATTGTTGGCAAAAATCGCGCCATTAGCCACTACACCGATGTTGAAAGCGGCATACAGGCGGCAAATCACTTTATCTTTCAGTAACAGCATATTTTCTGCTCTCGGAGTCGCTTACCGTGATGACTAGCTTTATTCAGCAAGACACTTTTCTCTTTGGCAGCAGTGACGCACGCACGGCGCTCGCGCAAAAAGAGTGCGCCAAGCTGCTTGTCATTTCTGACTCCCACGGAAGCGCGCTCGTCATTAACACGATTTTGCGCCAGTTTGGTGCCGACTGCGATGCGCTCTGCTTTTGTGGCGACGGCGCACAGGACGTACTTACTGTGTTTGAAGAAGCCGCCGCACAAAAGCACGGTCTGAATCGCACGCATATTCCACCGGTCGCTGCCATCGTGCGCGGAAACGGCGACACGGGCACGGCGTGGTTCTGCCCAGACGGCGGCGCAAGTAGCACAGACCGTACGCCTGTTACCGAGGTGCATATTCCAAACGAGCTCGTGCTTACCGTTGCACAAAAGCGCTTACTCATCACGCACGGGCATCGCTATGACGTGTACTACAGCTCACGACTCCTCTACGAAGCAGCCGAGCAGCAACAGGCTGAAATAGTGTTTTTTGGGCACACGCATATTGCTAATGTGCAGGAATCAGCTGCGGTTACGCTTTTAAACCCGGGAAGCTGCTCGCGCCCCCGTGGCGGACAGCCACATACCTTTGCGCTTGTCACCATTGACGGCAGCAAAGCTGGCAGTAGCGCCATACGCTATGAGTACTATCAGATTTCAGGATGTGGCAGCAGCATTTCGTTTGAGCCATACGCACCGCGCACGGGCGAGTTTAATCTTTTGTGGTAAGAGGCAGCAGAAAAATAGTGTGCTTAGCGCAGCATGTCGCTGAGAAGAAAGCCCGTGCGGTCGTGCCCCGGGTACACGCGGGTATCAGGCGCACACGTCGAAACGATTCGGCGCAGACTCTGCTGAATCGCCTGCTCGCTGCCGCCAGTAAGGTCGGTGCGCCCCCAGGACATATAAAAAAGCGTGTCACCGCTCAGCAAAAGCTTTTCTTTTTCATTATACAGGCAGCACGAGCCTTGCGTGTGTCCGGGCGTGTGTAAAACAGTCCATGCTGTAAGCGCCTCGTCCGCTGTATGCAGTGCCTCCGAAAGCGGCTCATTATCGCGCAAAAAAGCGGTCGGCTCAGGAAGCGCACTCACAGCGGGCAGAAATGCCGAAAAGCCCACTGCCGCTAAATCTAACTCCTGCGCGCGCTGGCTTTGCGCTCCTATGCAGGCGGCATCTTTTTCATGGATTAGAATCGGGAGCTGGGGATACTGCTTTTTTAGAAAAGGAAGCGCTGACACATGGTCAAAATGGCCATGCGTCAGCACGATGGCAACAGGAATAAGCGCATTGTCTTGTAGGTAATCGACAATCACGCTTTCGTCGCCAGAAAAACTGCATGCCGCAGGATCTACAATAAGCGCCCTACCCTCACCAAGCGGAACAATCACGGTATTCACACGAAGTGGGCCGGTATGCAGTACTACTGGTGTCATACACTACAGGTCTGCTGATGAGCTTGAGCGCGGAGCACGAGCCGCAAGGATTTCCTCGTCAGTCATTTCTGCCTGCGCCGCCTGCTGAGCGGCAAATGCCGCCTGCTCTGCCATGGTGTTGCTGTTTGTCTGCGTAAAGCTGTCTACCACTGGCGCTGACACATTCTCAATGTTGCTAGGAATGCGCTCTTCATTCACGGCGCCATCTGCGTTTGCTTCGCTTGCTGCAGCCTGAGAAGCCGCCTCTTCGGCAAAGCTTTCATCTACAGAGCCGTCCTCGCGCTGCTTAGAGTAGCTTACACTCAGCTTGCGACCGCGGTAGTCATAGCCGTTAAGCGCTGCAATCGCCTTTTCTGCATCCTCTGCAAAAAGCTGCACAAACGAATAGTTTGCAAGCACGCGAATGTCACCAATGCGCTCGCGTTCTAAGCCAGCAACGCTGATGAAAAGTCCAACTAAATCGCGCGGGAACACGCGGCGGTTGCGTCCAATAGACACAAATACAGTTGCAGCAACCGATGGGTCAATATGCACACGCGGCGCACGTTCTCTTGGCTCTGCACCCTCTTCACGGGTAAAGCGCTCATGGCTGTCAAACCGAGGACGGCGCTCACCGTCAAAGCCCTCGCGGCGTGCACGGAAATCCTCACGATTCTGGCGGCTGCTGAAATGATAAATTGCACCACGTGCATTCTTTAACAAATACGCTGCCACATAAGAGCGCAGTGTCAGCGGAACATTTTTCTTAAATACTCTTTTGAGCTCCTCAAGCGTTGATAAGTCATCACCTGACTTTACTTTGCTTACTGCATCCTGCAAGAATGCTGCAACCTGATTCATGTCAAGTTCTTCGTTGCGTCTAAAAGCCATTTTAATTCTCCATACTTAAAGCTTTGTTATATCCGCCGCTAAAACGATTCCTTTTCTTTCAAAGCCCATACGGGCGACTAAGGAATCCAGCGAGGGCGGAATCGCTGTATTTGCAATAATAAACCACTGAACACCGCTCTGCTTCAAGCGTAAAAAAGAAAGCTGCAACAGCTCTCGTGCTATACCAAGCCCACGGTAGTTCTGAACAACAAAAAAATCTGTCACTACGACCGCATTTTCTGCTGAGGACGGACAGGGAGCATATAACAGGCAACCGGCAAACTCTTCAGTAAGAGAGCGACACACAACGCCGCTTTTTTTTTCGGGAAGTGTAAAAGCGCTGCAACGCAAAAAAACGTCAGCTGCAGCTGTTCCCAATGCGCCAGTATATGTTTCTGTAAGCTCATCTGCCACCACATGCGCTTGTTGCGCCACCGACTCTGCGTCCTTTCCAGAATCGTACATGCCGAATGTAAAGTCCTGCTCTGTCAGGTCATCATATTCTTCAAAATCCTGCTCAAGTGCTTCCAGACCCCATGATTCGCGCAATGCATTGTACCACTCAAAAAGACGTACATACAGCAGCTTGTTTTTATACAGATGCCACCTTCGGTCAATTTCTGGGTACGATGAAAGTACATTCTTAAAGTTTCTAAACACCCCCCTGCCAGCAATCAAAACATGCTTAAGCTCAAGCTTCGCTTTCGACTCGCCTAAGGAAAACACAAAGGATTCTAGCATCTTAAACCCATCAGCGCTTGTCCACTGTGGGAGTGAATATACCAGTTCTTCATCAACCGAAACAGCATGTGCATCAACAAGTTTACCTGTAGCAGCGTCCAGCGCAAACTGCGCATCTTGATTTTCCATTGCATAGAGGATTGCTGATGTCAGTCTGTCGGTTAACTCAAAAACCATGGTTCCAATAGCGTTATTTTGGCAAGTCCGCCCGCTTTGCAATCACTTTAGACACCAACCCGTATGCAAGCGCCTCATCCGCTGTCAGCCAGCAGTCGCGGTCAGTGTCCTGTGTAACCTGCTCCGGCGTCTTACCCGTTTCGTCTGCAATTATCTGCACGATTTTTGCTTTTGCTTTGGCAATTTCTACCGCCTGAATTTCCAAATCGGTTGCAACCCCACGAAATGCACCGCCAATGAGTGGCTGATGAATCAGATAATGGCTGTTTGGAAGCGCAAAACGGCGCTCCTTAGGCACAGAAAGCAAAATCATCGCTCCCATGCTTGCAATCAAGCCCGTGCCGATAGTGTACACCGGCGCATTGATAAAACGAATCATGTCATAAATACCAAAGCCGTCATCTATAGAGCCACCAGGACTGTCGATATAGAGGTAAATCGGCTTATCACTGTCGGCTTCAAGAAGCAACAGCTGCTTTATAACTTTTTCTGCGTTTTCATGGTTTACTTCGCCACTCAAAATAATCTGACGCGTCTTCAAAAACTTTTCTGCAAGCGCATCGGATGCAGCAGCTTCTTTCTTTTTTTCGTCTTCTTCAGCAAGAATGATATTTGTCTTCATGCTTATAATGTACCAAAAAAAACGTATGTGTACAACCAAAAAAGAACAAACGCGCGGCTGTCAGTGCCATGTGCAGCGGTCAGCACTGCAGCGGTCAGTACTGGCACAACAGTTGCATTTTCATTAGGATTATTTACATGAATGGATTTACAAAATACATCACTGTTGTGGGCATGCTTTCCCTGTCGCTGATTGCAGGAAGCCTTATTCTTGCGATTGGCATGGGAAACATTATGAAAGAAAAGCGCACGGTAAGCGTTCGCGGGCTTGCTGAGCGCGAGGTAGAAGCAGACATGGCAGTCTGGCGCGTATCGTTTTCGCTTGGCGGAAACGACCTGCCGTCGTTGCAAAAGGAAATTATCGAAAAAACCGACATTGTCGTTGACTTTCTTTTACAGCACGGGCTTGAACAGAGCGATTTTGCCGTACAGGCACCCGGCATCATCGACACTTCCGTAAACATGTATCTGGACTCTTCAAAGCGCAATTACGTGTACATAGCAAAGCAGACTGTCCTCGTGCGTTCCGGCAAGGTGCAGGCAGTAAAGAAAGCTCATGCAGACACGCTCGAGCTTTTAGGAAAGGAAATTTCTGTTTCCTCTGAATATGACTCAAAAGTGGAATATGAGTTTAACGGCTTAAATCAGATAAAGCCTGAAATGATAGCGTGCGCAACGGAAAACGCTCGGCAGGCCGCAGAGCAGTTTGCGCACGACAGCCACAGCAAGGTTGGAAAAATCAATTCGGCTTCACAGGGGCTTTTTTCAATAGAAGATGCCGCACAGGGGCTTGAAGACATAAAGCGCGTCCGCGTCGTGACGACCGTCGTCTACAGCCTCGCAGATTAAAAAAAATGCCGAGTTTCTGCATTATTGAAAAAAAATGTGTCCGCTACCAGAAAAGCACGGGTAGCTACGGCAGGTCGTCGGGAATAGGTATCGAACTCACTCCGAGTTTCGCCTACGGCAAAACTCCTCGTTCGTCCCCGACAAGCTGCCTCGTACCCGATTGTTTTTCTTCTCGCTACCACATTTTTCTCTACTGGCAGTAGAAACTCGACATGTTCCTATTTGACAGCAACAAATCAACTAAACCTTAAACTGATCTATCTGGTTGCCAATAGCCTTTATAGAAGTCTTCATGCGACCAGATACTTCGTTTAAGATCATACCAGTTTCGTTAATCTTTTGAGCACCAATCTTCATCTCTTCCATACTGCCCTTCATTACAGTAGTAGCATTTTGAAGATTCTTAATTTCCTCTAGAATAACCTTGTTACCTTCAGCCATTTCAGTTGAAGCAGCGTGAACTTCTACAGTGCTATTGTTCATAGAATGCAGGGCATCGCTAATCTGCTGAGAGCCTTGTGCCTGCTCTTCCATCGCTGCCTTTATCTGGCGGACGAGCTCATCCGTCTCGGCAATCTTTACCGTAACATCCTGGAATGCCGCGCTGGACTGCTGGGATGCAGTAACGACACTACCGATAGACTCCTTTATGCTCTTAAGCTGATCTCCGATGGTACGTGACTGAGCGCTAGATGTCTCGGAAAGCT
>CALAEZ010000115.1 GCA_937891125.1 uncultured Treponema sp.
CAAGGCAGGTCAGGCAGGTGTTTCGGAATCTCTACACTATATACAGCGTAGATGCTTTTCAGTCAGCCGTGCGACTACCACCGCACCACGCTGTCTACAAGCGACTGCTGCTCTGCCGCCGTTTTCCTTAAATAGATGCGCGTCGTTTCTATGCTTTCGTGTCCCATCAAATCTGCCAGCAGCGCTATATCGTTATGCCGCTCCAGAAAATTGATTGCAAACCGGTGCCTGAACGAGTGCGGGTGCATAACGCGCCGATCAATGCCATACCGTTCTGCAAAGGCTTTCAGCTGAGCGGCAATGCCACGCGGTGAAATCCGCTTACCGTACCGATTTAAAAACAGATATCCACTCGTCCGGTTCATTTCAGAAAGCCAGCGCAGCGCCTCTGACCGCAGACAGGACGGAATATACAGCCGCCGCATTTTTCCGCCTTTCGAGTACAAATCTAAGCTCCCCAGCTGCACATGCTCAACCTTAATCTGAATTACCTCGCTTACCCGTGCGCCTGTTGCCGCCATAAACCAAACAAGGAAATACCAACGCAGATTTCCGACCGCCTTAAGCTGTGCCTTTAGAAATTGGTAATCGGCATTGCTGATGACATTTTCCAGGAATTTTTTCTGCTGCTCCCGCACAAAACGCAGGCGCAGCTGCTCATTTCCGGTAAATTCCAGATATTTGTTGATTCCCTGCAGACGCAGATTTACGGTTGCAGGCTTACAATGCAGCTGCAGGCGTTCCTTATAGGCAAGCAGGTTGTCGTGACTAAAAGAATCGAATTGCTTTTTGAAATACGTAACAGACCAGCGGTACGCACGTCTAGTGTTTTCCGCAAGTCCTGCCTTTTGTAGAAATTGCTCAAACGGCTCTGTCTCGCTCTGTTTCTCTCTGTGCTTCATAAAACACCTCCAAAAACAGCATCGGAAAACAGAGCCGCAAGCGCAGAGCCAGCTGCTATTTTGCTTTTTTTAGGTAACAGGGCTCGTAGCTCCAGTACGGATAGCTGTAGGTGCCCTTAATCAGCGAATCAACACATGAAAGCATGTAGTTTGCAAACACCACGCCGAGCGTCGAATGATAATGATTCTGGTCGGCATAGTAGCCGTGCTTTACCATATCAAAGACGGTAGCAAAATCCGTATTGTTTTCTGCATTAAATGCTTTTAGATTTTCCTCGGTCAGCGACTGGAAGAAGCCTTCGCCCCAAATGCCTAAATCAATAACCTGGAGCCCGTAGTTGTTGGCAATATCATACAGACGAATATTGTAGGTGCCATTGTGGCGGCTGTTGCTCCACGTGTTTGCCGGAATTGTCTGTCCTGACGCATAGCGCCTTCCCGCCACATACACTTCTTCCGATGCTTTTGTTTCCGCACTGTAGAAAAGACCGCCGTTATCTTCCGGCGTTCCCGCTTTGTCATACGGACCGCGTGCGGTTATCGTAGTAATTACCGGAATACCGCCGCGCTGCAAAATGCCTTCGACATAGTATTTTTCCATGAGTGGCAGCGTTGCGCCACGGGAGTCAGATTTTGCAATTTCCATCAGACCGATTTTGTACTTTTTTGCCTGATTAATGCCCATGTTGACGGTAACATAGTCGCCAGGCGCGGTATGCAAAAGCGCTGCCTCAAGCCGGCTCCAAGCGATATAGGTAATATCATCGGCGCCTGAGCTACCTGCATTAAAAAATCCGCCGAGCGAGTCCGGCAGCTGCACCATGCCCTTGTCAATCACATTGCCCCATGAACATTTGTCCTGGTAGTCAAGATTTGTCGTTGAATCTCCAATTGCAATCAGCCAAGGCTTTTCACGCTTTTCCTGCGGCAGCGCTTTTATCGTAATTGACGAAAGCGTAATATCGCTGTCAGTGCGGATAAACGTCAGGTCAAGCACGCCGTCGCAAACCGCCACGTAAAAGCTCTTTCCAGACTCAATGGTTTTAGGAACACCGATAAGCGGAATGCCGCTTGCAGTATCGATTGGCGGATTGTAGCTATTTTTTGTGCCGTTTTCGTCAATGTAGACAACCGGCTCTGTTATCGCTTCTGAAATAATTTCTGTCGCAGAGGTAACCGCAGACACTTCGTAGTTTCCATTTGGTGCCGCAATCTTAAACTGGAACGATTTTGACGCGGTAATGCCTGTTTCGCCTGCCTTAAGCGAAAGAATGCCGCCGTTCAGCACCGTAAAGCCAATGCCTTTTGCCGCCTTGTATTCGGAAACAGCGACTGCGCCTTTGCTAGTACCAAAGGTGTAAGTTCCCGACACCGCTGCAGGCGCGTTAGCCCCGGCAGATTTTGAGCCTGCTGTTGACGCACACGCGGCAACACCCATCATGCAGACGCCACCTAATGCGGCGGTCAATGCGTTGAAATAAAAACGTTTGTTCATAAAAAACTTCCTATAGGTATCAGTATGCGCCATAATCCCGTTTTTTGCCACAAATTTCGGTTACCCGCAGCCTCGCCTGCAAAACGCGGCTGCCCTTGACACGCACCTGCCTGGCGCGCGCATTGCCCAAGCACGCTTTTTCGCGTAAAATACCGCATATTCGCTCACAGCAAAAAGGAGCTTTATTTGGCCGACTATCACGTATTTCCCGATGCCCCCGCGGGCACTCCCAAAAGCAATTTCGTGCACCTGCATGTGCACTCAGACTATTCTCTTTTAGACAGCTGTGCCACGATTGACGCGCTTGTTGCAAAGGCAAAATCACTCAACATGCCAGCTCTCGCACTCACCGACCACGGAAACATGTTCGGTGCGCTCAACTTTGAGCACCTGTGCCACGTAAACGGCATAAATCCGATTGTAGGCGAAGAATTTTACGTTGCCTACGGAAGCCACTTAGAAAAAAACAGCGTTGAATGGTCGCACAAAGGCGAAGACGGCGACCGGCAGGCCCGCTACTTCCACTTAATCCTTTTGTGCGAAAATCAGAAGGGCTACGAAAACATGTGCTGGCTTTCTTCCATCGCCTTTACCGAAGGCATGTGGTACAAGCCGCGCATTGACTTTGAGCTACTTGAAAAATACCACGAAGGCTTAATCTGCTGCTCTGCCTGTATTGCAGGCGAACTTCCGCAGATGCTCTTAAACGGGCGCGACGAAGAGGCAAAGGCACTGGCTCTCAAGTACAAGAATCTTTTCGGACGCGACCACTACTACATTGAGCTGCAGGATCACGGGCTTGAAGACCAGAAAATCGTAAACAAAAAGCTTATCGCACTTGCCCGCGAGCTTGACATTCCGCTTGTCGTTACAAACGACATTCACTATATAGAAAAAGAAGACTGGGAAGCGCAGGACTGTCTTCGCTGCATCGGCTTTAAAAAGAACATGAACGAGCCCCACCAGACGATGGGTGGCGAGCATCACGAATGGTACTTTAAGACCGAAGAAGAAATGCGGCGTCTCTTTCCAGACTGCCCCGACGCGTATGAAAACACAATAAAGATTGCAAACATGTGCAATCTTACGATTCACCAGTATAAGACGCAGGAGCTTAAAGACTGCTTACCGCGCTTTGAGCTTCCAAAAGAGTTTCAGACGCACGGCGACGACTACCAGTCAGACCAGAACGACTATGTGCGCTACCTTGTCGAAAAGGGCTTAAAAATGCGCTACAAGGAAATCACGCAGGAAATCCGCGACCGCGCAGAATACGAGCTTGGCATCATATTCACCATGGGCTTTTCCGGCTACTTCCTGATTGTGTGGGAGTTCATCAACTGGGCAAAGGAGCACGGTAAGCCGATTGGGCCTGGCCGCGGCTCTGGAGCCGGCTCGCTTGTCGCCTACTGCATGACGATTACGGACATTGACCCATTCCGCTACAAGCTGATTTTTGAACGCTTCCTAAACCCAGAGCGCGTTTCCATGCCGGATTTTGACGTGGACATGGACTTCGACTATCGGCAGGATA
>CALAEZ010000116.1 GCA_937891125.1 uncultured Treponema sp.
CCGTCAGCAGAGGTGGCCGGTACCTGCGTAACTGTAAGGACCGGCGTGGTAAGCAGCGTTTCCGCCTTTCCTTGAGTCCAAAGCAGGCTTTTTTCATCCTTTCCTCTAGTTCCCATAAAATCTCCTTTGAAATATTGCGTGCCAGGCTTTTTCGCTTTATTATAGTGCAGTATACTTGCAAGGAGTTTTTATGGCTATACTGACAATATCGCGCGCAGTTGCCTCTATGGGTGACGAAATAGCTACTGCAACAGCCCAAAAACTGGGATACCGTTTTGTAAATCGCAAGGATATAGAAAATCGCATTGTGGAATTAGGCTTTCCAGAAGAAAAGCTTCGTAAGTATGACGAAAAAAAACCGGGATTTTTTGCTTCGCTTACTAAAGACCGCGATGAATATTTAGATTACCTGCAAACAGCGGTTTTAGAGTTTGCCTCGGAAAATAATTGCATACTCATCGGACGTGGCTCCTTTATTATTTTAAATGATGTGCCAAATCATCTTTCGTTTCGCTTTATTGCTTCTGACACGGTGCGCTTAGAGCGCTTAAAAAATGAATTTGGCTGGAATACTAAGCAGGCACAAAAACGCATACAGGAAAGCGATGCAAATCGGCTGGGGTTTCATAAAAGCTTTTTTAACTACAACAGTGCCGATCCCTCTTTATTTCATCTGGTGGTGAACACCGGCTTGTTCGATATAGAAAGTGCATCTGACATGATTGCGCAATCAGTGCGTACGCTTATGACTGCAGAAAAAGAGGAGGCTGGCAAGCGGCGCGTAGATGAGCTTTTAATTGCGCAGCGTGTTATAAATATGCTTGTTTTGGATTACCATTTGAACATTAATTTTATGCGTGCAGTAACAATCGGTCGTAAAATTGTGTTACATGGCGTGGCTGATTCAAATGCAATCGTTGAAAAAGCATTGAGTATTGCTGCAAGTGAATTGCCCGAATACAAGGTAGAATCTGCAATCAGCATCGTGCAGGATTTTAAGGCCTACCCGCAATGAGTTTTTCGCTTTTTTTTGCCTGTTGTGCACTTCTTTTGGTGTGCTTAGGAGGAGCGAGCGGTTGTGCCGTATGCTTATTATGCGGCACGCTGTTGCATAAGGCGTATATGCAAGCGCGTTTTGTTGTTTTTTGCCTGCTATTAAGTGCAGCAATTGCGGGAGTCACGGCGCTTCTTATTTTTGTTCCGCAGAAAGCATTTTTTCGTGAGCTTTTAGATGTTTCCTACATTATGTTTCTTTCGATTCTGTATTTACTTTCTCTTTTTTGTGTAGTTTTCAGGAAGCTTTTGTTGCCGCTTGTTCTTATCGCTTATATTGCGATTTCTGCTTTTACTGGTGTAAGCCTCTATGCGCTCTTTGGCTTGCAAAAGGATAGTTTTGAAATTGCGGTGCAGCCAGATGGCATATATGTTGATGGCACCCTTGAGGTAGCTGGGGTTGCTGATTCTCTTCCTGTGATGTTGTACACGCTGCCACCACAGCTACTGTTACCCGTGCCGCGAGTGTGGTATAGGCTCGGGATGCAAGACACACAGGCGTTTACT
The DNA here is from genome assembly GCA_937891125.1 of uncultured Treponema sp. GTDB lineage: Bacteria > Spirochaetota > Spirochaetia > Treponematales > Treponemataceae > Treponema_D. The sequence continues at coordinate 1,561 of CALAEZ010000116.1, forward strand.
GCGGTCGTGTACTCGCGGGCGCAGAATACGTTTTTTTCACAGTATGTTGCTCGCTATGTACACTGGTGCCTTTCAAGAAGCGCTGTGGCAAGGGTGCCTTTAGATCAAGAAACTTCACTTCCTGCTTTGTATACCTGCACACTCATCCGTTCTTGGGAACAGATTCGCTTTTCATTGCAGCGCACGTTGTAGCCAAGTTCGTGTAACGAGTAGCGCTTATAATTGTTCTTGCTTGACTTTTTAGACGTGAGCTTAGATACTCTAGTATTATGAAACTTTCGAATACATTTACTTTTATGCGCCTGTGTTTCGCACCAGTATTTTTCTTGCTGTATTACATTCCTGTTTGGTCACAGTCGATAGTGCTGGGAAAAATATCTGCTTTTGTGATGATTCCGCTGCTTGCGCTTTTTGAGCTTACTGACTACTGGGATGGTCATTATGCGCGCAAAAATAACGAAGTAAGTGATTTTGGCAAATTGTTTGACCCTTTTGCAGACGTTATGCTTAATTTGACTGTTTTCTTGTGTGCGCAACATTCGTCTTGGCAGAGTCACGGATATATGCCGCTGGTGATTTTTGTGCTTATTATGTACCGAGAGTTTAGTATGAATTTTTTGCGTATGATTGCTATAAAAAGTGGAATAGCGATTGCTGCACGAAAAGGTGGTAAGTGCAAGACGGTGTTTTACATCATCTCTGGTTTTTTTATGCTTGCGGTAGAAAGTGCTTTTAGACTGGGGCTTCAGTTTCCGTTTTCCGTCTCGATTTTGCATACGGTAGCGCTTGTGTTGTTCTGTGGCTGCCTTGTGTTAAGCTATGCTTCTTTTATCGACTACCTGCTTCATTTTATTCCCCTGCTGAAAAAAGATTTATAGTTTGAAAAAACGGTAGGTGACTCAACAGCCCCAAGCAACGTTTTTGGCGTTGCCGCGATAGCAGGTAACGAGTGTGTGCTTCTAAGCTGGACTAATCCTGACGACACCGATTTTTACGGAACGCGCATTACGTTCTCTGCAAGCGATAGTTCGGCGCGTGGCGTGACGCAGTCAATCGTCGTGGAAGGAGAAGCTTCTGGCACTTCTTCTGTAAAAATTCAGGGGCTTACGAACTATACCGAATACATGTTTAACCTGTATGCGCTTGACACCTCGCAAAATGCGGCAGGCGTTGTATGTGTGAGCGCAATGCCTTATGCCGCACCTGCGGCTGTCTCCGCCTTTACGGCAAGCTACGATTACAGCACGACTTCAATTACCTTAAGCTGGACAGAGCCAAGCGATAGTAACTATAGCTACGTCGTCATTACAAGCGGCGGCACAACAGTCGCCACCGCGAGCGCTGGAACTACCACCTACACCATAAGCAATGTAGATCCCGATGGAACAGAGAGAACCTACACTGCCATAACTTGCGATGCGCTCGGAAATTATGACAGCGCAAATGTGACGACTGCAAGTGTAACACCTTCCATGGCTGTTTTTGTAACAGGCATTACTTTAAGCCGTTATCACATAGCGTACGATGACGATGACCAGACGCTGACGGCAAATGCTTCTTTAAGCAATATAGACTTGTTAGACAGTGACACGGTGGTAAAGCTTCAGACTAAAGACACGGACGGAAACGTAACAAATACGGTTGCAACAGTTGACACAACAGCGTCCACAGCCACGGCAACTATTGCCGCTCCCGCAACAACCTCTTGCAAGACTGGAATGACGTATACCGTTCTGTGCAAAATCGGCAACGAGGCCGCTGATACCACACACACCACACGCTTTAATGTAAGTAGTACGGCAAGCCTTGCTGGCTTAAGACAGTCGAGAAACGGATCTACGTTCTCTACTGATACCGTACAAATTGCGCATGCAGACGTAAATGAGAGCACCGTAGAAACGGTTAGAATCATTGGGTACAATTTTGACTTAACAACGCCTCAGATTCAGCTGTATGACTCAACTGGAGTGGCGTACTTTTCTGAGGCGATTACGGTAGATACAAGCTCGGTTGCATGGACGGCGACAACTGGCGCAAATTACCAGACAATAGACACGGTAATTTCAGTGCCAACAAAGAATGAAATATACACGGTAACAGTGCTGTTTGACGGTATGGCGCAGAACTCCTACACACGGATGTTACAGATATACGATGAGCTGTCATTTACAAGTCTTACCATTCCGACGGTTGCAATCTCAAAAGAAGATAATGCGGTAGTGGCAACAATTGTTGGCAAAAACTTTACGGCTCCCGATGTGGACTTGTCAAACTTTACCGCAATGTGCACAAGTAAGGCGAGTATCGTGTCTGTCACAAGTTTTAGTATTTCAACCGACAACGTTCTTTTAGCAACCTTTACCATTCCTGGAACTGCTTCTGGAAAGTACCAATGGACTTGGAGTAGTGCAACAACTGGCTACAACACAAAATTTACTGACATTATTTGTACACCAAGCAGTACGGGAAGGGGCGCTGCAAGCTCCTGTACCTTTACAGGTGGCACGGACGGAAGCGACAACTGGGATATCATCTGCTCCGTAGACCTTGACGGTACCGCAGAGACAGCAAAAAATTACCCTGTGTTCAATTATGTCAATACTTACGCGACAAACTTTGACCTTACCGGTGATTATGCAATAGGCTGGTACTTGCCAAGCCTTGCAGAACTGTGCTACTTGTACCGTAACCTAACGGTGGTAAACAGTGTATTAAGCGCACTTGGCGGAACTGAAATTGCAAGCACTTATTACTGGTCTTCGTCACAGATTTCTTCTTACCATGAAAACGCCTGGAGTTTGTATTTTTCTACTGGAAAAATTCAGAGGTACCTTAAGAATGAAAAGAGCTGTGTTTGTTGTGTCCGTGCTTTTAACTAGCCAGCAAGTGGCGGTAATTTTCGCTACAGCTGGCGGTGTAGCACGTAGTGCTAGCATCGTTCAAAAAAAAGTGTAAAGGGAACCTCGAAAAACTGGTTTTAGAATCTTCTTATCCTGCCCT
>CALAEZ010000117.1 GCA_937891125.1 uncultured Treponema sp.
CATAAGCACCGCCCTGGAAATGGTCGTGGGTGAGGATTGAGCCGCCGACAATCGGTAGGTCGGCATTGCTTCCGAGCGTGTAGTGCGGAAACTGCGTCACAAAATCTAACAGGCGCTCAAAGGTCTTGCGGCTGATGCACATGGGCGTGTGCTCAAAGTTAAACACAATGCAGTGCTCGTTGTAGTACACGTATGGCGAATACTGAAAGCCCCAGCTTTCGCCCGCTAACGTCAGCGGAATAATGCGGTGATTTTCGCGCGCCGCATGATTTAAGCGACCTGCATAGCCGACGTTTTCCTTACAGAGCAGGCACTTGGGGTAGCTTACCTGCTTTATGTTGCGGGCAGCGGCAATCGCCTTGGGGTCTTTTTCTGGCTTAGAAAGATTGATGGTAATGTCCAGGTCACCGTATTCGGTCTGAGCCTTCCACTTCATGTCGCGCTTAATGCGGTAGCGGCGGATGTAGTCGGTATTCTGGCTGAGCGTATAAAAATAGTCGGTTGCTTCCTTTGGCGATTTTGCATAGAGCGCACGGAAGCGGGCGGTAACCTCGCTCGGCTTAGAAACAAGCACGGACATCAGGCGCGTGTCAAACAGGTCGCGGGCGGCATTTCCGTCGTTTACAGTAAGATTGTGCGTTACCGCATAGTCAAGCAGATTCTGTAAGATGTCCTCTAAATCATCTGTCGTCACGGCAGGAAGAGAGGCTACCTGCTCATCATTTTCAAAGCCATCTAAGCCGAGTAATAGCAGCAGCTGGTTTTTTACAAAAATAACGTCTTCTTTTTCGATAAGTCCGGTCACAACGCCATACGAGGCGAGCCGGTTAATGTGGTCGTAGATTGTCATGCCGCCATTATTGAATTTGTAGGTGCTTTTGTCAAATAAGTGCGGAAATGCTCACGGCAGTTTTGCGCATTTCTTTTCCGGTCGTTTCATTCCTTAAAATAAACATTGTAAAAAGCGTACGGCCATGCTTGAGCAGAGAGCAAGCCACGAGGAAGCGCTTGCAAAAAATCCTGAGGTGCGCGTTGCGTCGGTCATAAACAAAAACAGCGATGTGCTGGCAGATTCCAATCACAAAAATGTCGGAAAAAACATGCTTGCGCTTGAAGCGGAAAATTCCTTCGCCAATCACTCAAGCTTTATGGAAAAAATAAACGAAGACTGGAGCCTGCTTCTGATACTGGAGAACCGCATACTGTTTAAGTCGCTAAAAGCGGTGTATCTGACAACGGCGCTGGTGCTACTGGTGACAATTATGCTTATTACCAGTGCTTTTCTCTACATAAGCCGAAAGTATGAGGAAGCTCACGCGCTTGCAAACGAAGTTCGCGCGGTTTCTGACATTTACCTTGCCGTGGCAAAAATCAGCCTGCAGACCGGCTCCGTGGAGCTTATCCGCACAACCGATGATTTTACCGCATTGTTCAAAGGTGATTTTACCCACTTTCCTGCGCGAACAAAAGCATTGTGCAGCGTACTTTCAAGTAAGCAGTCATACGAGCTTTTAGAACGCTTTATGGACACCAAAACGCTTCCAGAACGGCTAAAGCTTGTTAACTCCATCTCACAAGAGATTTTAGACAGCAAGGGTCGTTGGCTTCGAATCCGCTTTATCACCGTTGATTACACACTAGAAGGCGACATTCATCATGTCCTGTGGGCGCTTGAATCCATTGACGAAGACCGCAAGCAGCAGGAGAAGCTGCGAAAGCTTTCTGAAACAGACATGATGACCGGCATTAAAAACCGCGGCACCGGAGAGCAGGTAATCCGTAGCGCACTCGCACAGGGAACGCCGGGTATGTTCTGTCTTGTAGACATAGACCTGTTTAAGTCGATTAACGACACCTACGGGCATCAGGCGGGTGACGACGTCATCTGCGCCGTTGCAGACAGCCTAAAAACGGCGTTCCGCGATGCCGATATCGTATTCCGTCTAGGCGGCGACGAATTTGCCGCGTTTGCGCACGGCGTTACTGCACCTGAAATTGGAGAAAAAATTATACAGCGCTTTTTTGAGCGAATCAGAAGCATTTATATTCCGGCACCCCAGGACCGCACGGTTTCAGTCAGTGTAGGAGCCGCCTTCTACCCGAAACAAACGCTTTCTGGGCATGACGGCTTTGAAACACTCTATCAGCGCGCTGACGAAAGCCTGTATAAAAGCAAAAAGAGTACCGGTAATGCGCTTTCCTTCGCACTGTAACGTTTCCCGCCGCGCGCATAGCCACATCTGCCGCCAGCCCCCGCTCCATCCCCGCCGCCAAAAAACGCCGCCGCCAATACATGCCGCAGAAAAAATGCTGACGGGAGATTCCGCCCTGCGGAATCTCCCGTTTAAAAAAACAACAGCCCGAAGCAAGCTTCGGGCTGTTGTTTTTTCTGGAGATGGCGGGAATTGAACCCGCGTCCGAGTGCATAAGTCGAGCACGTCTACAGGTTTAGTAATGCGAGGTAGTTGTCGGGCTCAGGTAGCAGCATTACAAGCGTCTGAACCGTATTCTGATTAAAAGTCCCAGCCGGCGACCAGAAACACCGGACAGCAAGGCACTGTTTGTAACAGAAGCATACATCGCTAGTACCCGCGCCATGTACGTTCCGGCTCTTTAAGTCGCTACCTAAGCAGCGAGAGCTAACTGTTCGTTTTCAGACTCTTCGTCTTCTCTACGTTTGGCAGTTATAGTTTTTGTCAGTTTAGGGAACCTTCACTCCCACCTGCAGCACAAGCCTTAAGGCATCCGTCGAAACCGGTGCACCCCCAAAAGATGTCGGTTAAAAAAAACAGCGGGCAGACTCTTCATCTGCTCGCTGCTGAATATACTGGGTTTACCGCCTGGCGTCAAGTGCTAAATCTGCATGCTGGCATCAGCGGATTTTTCTGATGAATGCGTCCTTAAAGCCAAATGCCTTAAACTTCGCCTGAATGCTACCGTACTCATCGGCAGTCAGCGGACCGACCATCACCTGGTAGCCCTTGCCGCTTGCAAGCGGAACGAGCGTCATCGGGTAGGTTGTCGCATATTTTTCAAGCAGCTCGCTAATGCGTGCTGTGTCGCTTAAGGCGGCAATCTGCACATAATAGCAGCCTGAAAGCAGCTCTTTTAGGCTCGGCACGGTGTATTCGGCAAGTGTATCAGCTGGCTTTGCAACAGGAGCAAGTACGCTTTCAGGCGCAGATTCTTCGGCTAGATCCGCTTCTGCACATGCGGTCTCTTCTTCTGCGTGCGCCGTTTCTTCGAGAATCACAACCGGCACATCGCCGTCATCCTCTGCTGCAACCTCAGTCGCTACAAGCTCATCTGTTTCTTCGACCGCAGCTTCTTCGCTCACCGTTTCTTCAGGAACAGCAAGCGGCTCCGTTTCTTCAACCGGCGGATTCGGCTCTGCAGGCACTAAAATAATGGGCTGATACGCCGTTTCTTCCTCTTCTTCAGTCGGCTCTTCTTCGATAGGTTCTGGCTCAGCTTCGGTCACTGACTCTACAACTGGCTGCTCGTCAACAGGAGTTTCTTCCACCACCTCATCAGGCGTTTCCTCTGCAACAGGCTCTGCGGTCTCTTCCTCAGGAAGTGTTTCTGCTTCAACCGGCTCGGCGGCGGTGTCCTCATCAGGAGGAAGCGCTTCTTCAGAAACGGGTTCGGCGGTCTCTTCTGTCTCTGGTGCGCTTTCATCAACAGGCTCGTCTTCCGACACCGCTTCGAGAGCAGACGCTGCCTCCTCGGTCACGGGCTCAGATGCTACTGCTTCCTCAGTCACCGGCTCTGTTTCAGTCACGGGCTCTGCTTCTGTTTCTGCAACAGCAGCCTCTTCACTCACCGGTTCTGCCGCCGCTTCTTCTTCTGAAACGCTCTCATCCGCCGCAACTGCTTCCGTTGCGACCGCTTCCTCCGCAACGGCTTCCTCTGGAGTAGCTGCACCTTCTTCTAGCGGCGTAAGTGCGTTGTCAGCAGAAAGCTCGTCTGCCGCTTCTTCACTCGTTTCTGCAGCAGGAGCAGCTGATTCAGACGCAGGCTCTTCTGCAAGCACTGCCGTTCCGTACACGCTGTCTTCAAGGCTTCCCTCGCGCTTGGTAATTTTTACCTGCACGTTGCTATCTTTTTTTATGTTAAGCGCCTCTGCTGCCTCCGGAGAAAGCAGAATCGCAACGCCCTCTGACGGGTCAATGGCGCCTAACACGAGAACGTCAACGCTTGAACCAGTTGCAGGATTCGTTACATGCACGCTGTCGCCCGGCAAATAGCCAATCGTGCGCGCAAACAAGCCCTTCGGCATGGCGCCTGCTTCTGAAACAAGCGCACGGCCGTCAAGCGAAGGACGAGCCGCTGCAAACAAAATACCAACGGTGCAAATGGTCAGAACAAAACTGATGATTTTTTTCATAGTGCGCTTCCTTATCGTGTTTTTTGCAATCCGGCGCTAATCTGCGACGCAAGCAAGCTCGAAAATCCAACGATTCCCTGTTCATTATTGTTACTATTCGTCAGGCTCGGCTTGCGCGTGCCAGAGATGAGTGCGCGTCCGCTTGCCGACGAATAAATCGTCCAATCAACGTTTTTGATATACTGCAGCAACATGGGGTCAGAATCTGCAAGCTCGTGGTCTACCGCGTAATGCACGGTGATGGAAACCAGATAATCCATGCCGCCCTCGAGAGTGTCTTTAAGCGCCGTTTTGAGTGCAGCCGTATCCTTGGTGGCATCTTCTACCACACGCACGGGGCTGTTAGAAACGACGTGCCCTGCGTCAAAGAAAAAATCGATAACGCTCTGTTCGATAAGGTACGAAATTGCGCACGGCTCCTTCTGTGCGTCATACTGCTGCACAACCTGAATTGATAGGCTGCTTGCCATTGCTTGTGAAAGGGTGAGCGCTGTTGTCAGTAAAAAAACGCTCAGCAATCGCTTTTTCATAATTCCACTCCCGTACAGATTTTGTCTGTCTTTTTAAGTATCGGCGTGCGAAAAAAATGGTTTAGAGATTTATCGACTGAATTGCGCGCGCTCGGTTGAATTGACCGCTTGTACGTGGTACACTTGCACGCAGGTGGGATGATGAGACAAAAAAGCGATGTTCGCCTGTACGTAATTGGCGCAGGCTTTGCCGGACAGATGATTGCACGCGATATAGCGCGAAAAAAAGTATTTGGCAGCGTTGCCGCTTTTTTAGATGACGACAAGGACGCAATCGGCACACAAATTGACGGCATTCCGGTACTCGGACCGATAGAACACACCGCCCGGCTTTTGCGCACCGAAGCAAATGACGAAGCCATTATCGCCATGCCGAGTGTTCCTACCGAGCGCATCCGAAGCATTTACACGACACTCAAGGCAAGCGGCTTTGAGCATATCCGCATTGTGCCGACCGCAAGCCAGATTATTGACGGCAAGGCGCACTTTGTGCAGACGCGCGACATTGACCCGCTCGACATTTTAGGGCGCACGCCCGTGCTTATTCCATTGCACGAAAGCCTGCAATACCTGCGTGGAAAGCGCGTTTTGATTACCGGTGCGGGCGGCTCAATCGGGAGCGAGCTTGCGCGGCAGCTGTTAAGCGGCGGCGCAGAGCGGCTGTATCTGTTCGGGCATGGCGAAAACAGCATTGTGCAAATCTACCGCGAGCTGATTGTGCTGCAAAACGAAGGCGTCGGCGAAAAAGCAACCGTCGTACCGATTATTGGCGACATGAAAGACCGCGCCTACATACAGTACATTATTAAGCAGACGCATGCAGACGTGATTTTTCACTGCGCCGCCTACAAGCATGTGCCCATGATGGAAGAAAACCCGGTTGCCGCTATTGAAAACAACGTATTTGGCACGAAAAACCTGTTGGACGCGGCGCTGGAGTCAAAAACGGCGCGGTTTGTGCTTATCAGCACGGATAAGGCGGTGGAGCCGGTGAGCGTATATGGCATAAGCAAGTTTTTGTGCGAAAAAATGGTGCTCGAGACGGCAAAAAAAGCGGATAAGAACCAGGCATTTATGTTCGTGCGCTTTGGGAATGTGCTCGGAAGCCGCGGCTCAATCTTACCGCTATTTATGAGCCAGATTAAAAATGGCGGACCGGTTACCATTACCGACCCTGCCATGGAGCGCTACTTTATGACAATTCCCGAGGCCTGCTCGCTCGTGCTCGAAACGGGCGGCGTTGGCACTAATGGCGCATCCTACCT
>CALAEZ010000118.1 GCA_937891125.1 uncultured Treponema sp.
TGCTTCTGTTGTCTCTGCGGGAAAGCAGCTTCTGGCAGATGCCCAGCAGTGGCAGCATGTGTATGAGGCATACAAGTCTGCAAAGATGAGTGATACACAGGGCTTCAGCTATGACGGCGAGCGCACGGAAGCCGAGCAGGCTGCAATCTCTGCCATCTGGAAATCGTATTTTTCGGAGTTGGTGACTGGAACCGTAGATCCAGATACTGCAATGCGAGAAATTGCAAAGCTTTCTTATGCGGCAGGCCTTCAGAAAGTGCTGGATGATGCCCAAACGCAGCTAGATGACTACCTGGAGAAAATCAAATGACGTTAAAGGGAGATATTAATCCGGCCACGATAAAAGAGACCATAGATACCGTTTTGGCGTTTTCAGAAAAAAACGGCCTTCCCCAAAAAAGTCGGGTGCAGCTTTCTGTTGCGCTTGAGGAAATGCTGCTTGATTACATGGAATCTTCCGGCGTGGAGCGTGGCGGAAAAGAGCTGTCTTTCTCGCTCTCTCTTCGTCTGCAGAACGGAAACATACTAGTGAGACTGCGTGTTGGTGGCGCGGCCTTTAATCCGCTTGATGCGGCTTCTCCTATTTTGCGTACCGTTATCGACGGCATGGACAGCGCGCCTGTATGGGCTTTTCGGCATGGCTATAATCAGATTAACCTTGTCTTTCAAGTGTATTCCACCATGCTTAAAAACCTGCAGTTTTCGTGGAAATACATGCGCGGCCAGCGCCTTTACTTTTTTATCGCAGTAATCAGTCAGCTTATCAGCGTTGCCTTTTCCATTGTTACGCCGGTTCTTTCTGCAAAGATTATCGTTTCCTATACGGAGTCGGTCTTTAATCAGATCGTCCTGGTTGCCCTTGCAATCTTTGCCGTCCGCCTGCTTTCTAATGTGGTGCTTTTTATTGCAAACCGCAGTTACAATATCGTCTATAATCAAACCCTTTCGAATCTGGAAGAGGACTTAATCGACAACGCACTGCATATTACCAAAGGCTGCATAGACGAAAACGGAACGGGGCTTTTTATACAGCGGCTTACCGTGGACACCACAAAGCTTGCCACCGGCTTTAATACGCTTGCAGACATGAGCACAACGCTTTTTAATTACCTGGGCATTTTAGGCGCTGTGTTTTTTATAAGCCCCTCGGTATTCATCGTTGTTTTCATACTGATTGTGATGCAAGGCGCATTTGAACAGCTGCGCAGCATAAAAGTAAATGTCCTTGACCGCCGTTACCGCGAGGCAAACGAACGCTTTACCGGTTTTATCAGCGAAATGGTAAAAGGAGCAACTGATGTTAAGACGCTTAACAGCGCAGAAGCCTTTAAGGCGGAGCTTGCCCTGCGTATTCGGGATGCAAACGACAAGCGCATGTATATGCAATCCCGCAGCTGGGTCTACCGGCTTACCCGCATGGAGCTTGGCGTTCTTACGCATCTAGGCTTTATGATTTTGCTCGGCTATCTCATTATGCGCGGTAGGCTTTCTGCCGTTACGGCTATTGTGCTTTTTAATTACTATTCCCAGCTTGATAATGCCGCAATAGCCGCGCTGAGCTCCTTCCTTGAGTTTGTGCGTGACTTTAACCTTTCTACCGAACGCGTGCACGAGCTTTTGCAGGGGCATAAGTTCCCCAAAGAGCGTTTTGGAAGCCGGCATATTGAAAGCCTGCAGGGTGACATTCAGCTGGAGAGCGTGAGTTTTTCATACAAAAAATCAGATCCCCAGTATAGACCAAAAGATGTTTTGAAAGATTTGAGCCTGCATATACCAGCCGGTTCTACGGCAGCTCTTGTGGGCTTAAGCGGCTCTGGAAAAAGCACGATAATCAGGCTTATCAGTAAGCTGTATGAAGCCGGGCGCGGAAGAGTTTTGCTGGACGGCATACATATCCGCGAATTAGACAAGGACACCATACGGAAAAACATTGCCCTTGTAGACCAGAAGCCCTACATCTTTAATCTTTCCATAAAAGAGAACCTGCTGCTTGTAAAGCCGGATATGAGCGAAGAAGAGATGATTGCTGTCTGCAAAAAAGCCTGCATCCATGACGACATTATGAGCATGACAGACGGCTACGATACTGTCGTAGGCGAGGGCGGCATTACTATGTCCGGCGGCCAGTGTCAGCGGCTTGCCATTGCCAGGGCACTGCTTCGGAATTTTAAGATTCTGCTTCTAGATGAAGCTACATCGGCACTTGACAATATTACGCAGAGTCGCATTCAGAGCGTGCTGGAAAACATTCACGGAAAACAGACCATTGTTGTTGTAGCCCACCGGCTTTCAACGGTTATCCACGCGGATGTCATTTTCTTTATTGACGACGGAAAAGTCTTAGACCGCGGCACTCATCAGGAACTTTTAGCGCGCTGCCAAAAATACCGCGCTCTTTACGAAGGTGAAGCATGATAGCGTGCTGCGAGTTTGCAATACAAACTTCCTAAGCACGCTTGCGTGCAGCTCGTTTCGCCAGGCTACTTGAAACTGCGCTGCACATACAATAACACGTATGTTGCAAACTTTTTGGGTAGTCTTTTTTATGTCGTCTATTTTACACTGCGCCCGCTAGCTTCCTGTATAGTGCGCACCTTTTCGCGGGATAAGAATTCGCTTACCGTGCTGCGCGTAAGCAGCGTTTCTTTTGCGCAGATAAGCCCGTAACGAATGCAGCTTTTTACCGGATCGTGCTCTAAAAAGCCCATTAAAAAGCCAGAGGCAAAGGCGTCACCCGCTCCGATAGTGTCAACCACGTTTACCGGCGTATACGGCGGCTCTATGTAGGTATCGCCATTGACAACAACAAGCACGCCGCGGTCTCCAAAGGTTACAATGATATTGCCATAGCCGAGCGCATGAAATTTCTGCGCGCAGCTTTCATCCATTGCAGGCTCTTCTCCTAATAGGGCAGCAGCTTCAAATTCGTTGCAGGCAAATAAATCTATGAGCGACACGTAGCTTTTTGTCCTTGGTGCCAGGTCAGGAGAGGTTGCATTTTGGAATACAAAAAGCGCTGGATGTGCTTTTTTGTATGCATAAATCTTTTCAAGCGTTTGAGGAGACAGGTTTGAGTCGAGCACAAGGCTGTGAATATCGTTTTTTTCAATAAAAGAAATGATGTCTGCTTCAAAATCAATCTGTTGTAAAACACGTGTGGAATAAATGCATGATGCTCTGCTTTTTCCACTTGCCATAACCGAAAAAAGTGAGGTCGTTTCGCCTTGTATCGTGCGCAGTAAGTCGGTGTGTATGCCTTCTTTTTGTAAGCCAGTACGTAAATAATCTCCAAAAATATCGTCTCCGACAGCTGAATAAATGTAGGCATCTAAGCCTAAATGCTTTAGGTTGATTGCCATGCCACGTCCAACGCCACCAGGTACGAGGTCAATGGTGCCGTCGCGGTAGGCTTCGGAGGTGTCTTCTTCGGTGCTGTAGGCTTTTATATCTACAGAAACATTTCCAATACAAAGAATCTTTATCGGGTTTTCGTTCGGTGCAGAAATCATGGGTCAACTCTAAATGGCAAAACATAATCTGTCAACGGGAAAAAACGCGAAACAGGGCAATCACACTATGCCATTTTTATAATGCGGCTGGACTGCAATGCTTTTTTAGTTTTTTTTAGCGCTGTTGACATTCTTTTGCTGTTCCGTTATAAATAATCCGTACATTTTAACTTTCTTAGAATGGACTCGTTCAAACGGGTCTTTTTTTATATACAGGCAATAAGAGCGCATGGAATATACAGCTTTAGATTCGTTTCCGTATTATACGGAGTGTGAAAAACTGGTTTCTGAGATGGGCTACCATCTTGTAGAATTAAAAATCAGCCCGCAGCATGGAACAACGCATATTCTTGCTACCATCTGTAGTGCAGATCCGACTGCGGTAATTGGTGTGAACGACTGCTCTAAAGTGCATCACGTTTTGCTTCCGCGTCTTGAAGAATTGTTAGGAACCGATGATACCTATATGGAGCTAATGTCACCGGGAATGGAACGCAATATCCGCAATGCAGCAGAGTTTGCGCTGTTTATCGGTCGGGAAGTGCGTGTGTGGGATAAAAATGTAACAGACTGGGTGGGTGGTAAGCTTATTGCTGCTGATACACAGTCTTTGACGTTGGAAGTAGCGCAGCAGGAGCAAAAAACTGTTGCGTATGCAGATATAGCGAAAGCAAAATTTATTCATTTGTAAGGGAGGCTTGATATGTCAGAAATGGCAGAGGCAATCCGTGAGCTTATCCAAGAAAAGGGAGTTTCGGAAGAGTCAGTCAGGCAGACTATTGAAAGCGCAATCAAGGCGGCATACAAACGTACATTCGGCAAAATGGCAGAAAACTGCATTGTAAAGTTTGCTGATGATATGTCAGATGTTATGGTCTATTCACGTAAAACGATTGTTGACGGCGTATACGACCCTGTTATTGAGATTGAGCTTGAAGACGCGCTTAAATTGAGTTCAGAATGTGAAGTTGGCGATGAAATTGATATTCAGATTGACCCCCATAGCTTTGAGCGTTCAGCAGTTTCAACAGGAAAACAGGCGGCTCATCAAGGCTTGAATGAAAGCTTTAAGGATAACCTGTATAACGAGTACAAGGATAAGCAGGGTGAAATTATCATCGGCTATTATCAGCGCGAGCATAATGGTAACATTTATGTTGACTTAGGTAAGGTAGAAGGCGTGCTGCCGGTAAAATACCAGAGTCCGCGTGAACGCTATGAAAAAAATGACCGCATTAAGGCGCTTATAAAAGAAATTAAGCGCACATCAAGTGGTTTACAGCTGGTGCTCAGTCGCTCTGATCCTGATTTTGTGCGTGCAATCGTTGAGCTTGAAGTGCCGGAAATCTATGATAAGACGATTGAAATTTATAAAATCAGCCGTGAAGCTGGCTATCGCACCAAGATTGCTGTTTTCTCAAATAAAGAGGATGTCGATCCAGTAGGTGCTTGTGTTGGCTTAAAGGGCGTTCGCATTCAGAACGTTATCCGCGAGCTTGAAGGCGAAAAAATCGACATCTTAAAATATGATTCAGATCCGACCGTCTTTATTAAGAATGCGCTTTCTCCGGCAGAGGTAAGCAAGGTTATTATTCTTGATGAAGACAAAAAGACTGCTCTTGCAATTGTACCTGACGAGCAGTTCTCGCTTGCAATCGGTAAGCAGGGACAGAATGTGCGTCTTGCAAACCGCTTGTGCGACTGGAACATTGATGTTAAGACCGAAGAGCAGGCTGCGGAGCTTGATTTAAGTGAAATCAGCTCACGTAAGGCTGCTGAAAGCCTCTTTAGCAATGCTGCAGATTCAGCGGCAGATGAAGACTACGAAGAGATTTCTACGGTCAGCGAGCTTCCAGGAGTGGATGCACGTGTTGCAAGTGTCCTTAAAGAAGCCGGCTATGACGACATTGAGAAGTTTG
>CALAEZ010000119.1 GCA_937891125.1 uncultured Treponema sp.
CGCAGCGTTTTCTATCTGAAAAACGAAAAAGCACTCTGGGAAAAAATGCTGTTAGACGCCCGCACCGCTCAGCACACAAAAGCAGATTCATTTAATGACGGCAACGGCGGCAGATTTTTTCCTGGCGAGGGCTTAATTCCGTCACAGGCGCCGTGCTACCTCCCCAATGTACTCCCCGTTCCTGGCATGGGAAGCTTTTACGACACCATTGCCTGGGGAAGCTTTATCATCTTAGGCGCAAAATGGCATTACCTGCACTACGGCGACAAGCGCGTTATTGCCGACAACTACGACGCCGGCGTGCGCTATTTTGCTCACCTTTCGCGCAAGCTGACACGCGACGGCTTTATAAACCACGGGCTTGGCGACTGGGGAAACCCCACGGGTGAGTTTTCGCGAGAAAACACTGAAACGGCCTTTTTCTATGCAGACGCCGTCGCCCTATCAGAAGCAGCGCACGTGCTTGGGAAGCAGTCTGACGAAGCGTTTTATACCGCAGAAGCAGCGCGCATAAAGCAGAACTACAACGAAAAGCTTTTGCGACGTGAGCACGATGGCAAAAAAGGCGCCTATTACGTGATTTTTGGCGACAGCACTCAAAAGCGAACGACGAGCGCACAGGCGCTTCCCCTGTACTGGGGACTGGTGCCAGAAGATGCACAACGCAAGGTAGAAGAGGCATTTCGCGAGTCGTTTATGCAAGACGGCGCCTTAGTTGCAGGCGAGGTTGCGCTTCCGTTTATCATACAGTGTGCAAACAGACTGGGCATGAACGAAACGCTTTCGCGCTACCTGTTGCGTGAAGAGCATCCGTCGTATTACGCATTTGTCAAGGACGGCGAAACGTCGCTCGGTGAATACTGGGAGCACAACCCGCGCAGCCACAACCATGACATGCTCGGAAGCATTGCCGAGTGGTACTTTAACGGCATTGCTGGCATAGAGCCGCTTGCGCCAGGCTTCGCACGCGTGCGCATTACGCCGTTTTTACCGAGCGACATGCAGGAGTTTCGCTGCTCGTACGCAACGCCGCACGGAACCATTACAGTGGCAGCGCGCCGAACGGCCGACGGCAGCATACAGGTGCAAAAACAGGTGCCAGACGGCATAGAGCTTGTAGCAGATGCGTAGAGTTCGGCAATGTGCATATTTCCCGCAGTAGCAGCAAATTGCATACATCTGCCGTAATATGCTATAGTAACGCATATTACGGCAGTACACGCTCTGCGTGCTGCTAGATACGGGGAGTAAAAAAAATGAACTTTATCTTTTTAGGACCACCGGGAGCAGGCAAAGGCACGCTCGCAAAACAGGTTGCAGAGGAATACAAGATTCCTCACATTTCTACTGGCGACATTTTCCGCGCAAATATTAAAAATCAGACTCCGCTGGGCGTAAAGGTAAAGGCAATCATCGATGCAGGCGGCTTGGTAAGTGACGAAATCACCTGCGAGCTGGTTAAAGACAGACTGTCACAGCCCGACACAAAAGACGGCTATATCTTGGACGGATTTCCGCGCACCATTCCGCAGGCAGAAGCGCTTGAAGGCTTTGCAAAAATCGATGCAGCGGTAAACTTTGACATTGCCGACGAGGCTGTTGTTGAACGCCTTGGCGGACGCGTCTGCTGCAAGGACTGCGGTCAGATGTTCCATGTAAAATTCAACCCGCCGAAAGTGAGCGGAAAATGCGACAAATGCGGCGGCGAGCTGTATACCCGCGACGACG
>CALAEZ010000120.1 GCA_937891125.1 uncultured Treponema sp.
AAGACAAGAGCTCTCTTGGTCCTAACATGGCTGTTGCTTTGATTACAACGCTGTACGGTTCAATGCTTGCAAACTGGCTGTTCGGTACAATGGCTACCAAACTTCTTGCCCAAAATTCCAGGGAAATGAATAGCCGCGAAATGGTTCTTGAGGGAATTCTTTCAATTCAGGCTGGTGATAACCCTCGTATTCTTGCAACAAAACTCCTTACTTATCTTGATCCCAAGACTCGAAAGTCAATTGAGTCTGAGGTTCTTAAGGACTAAGGCGGACGCTGATGGGAAAGAAAGCAAAGGAACCGGAAAAACCGTCAACCGCGTGGCAGGGGACTTACGGAGACATGATTACCCTCATGCTCTGCTTCTTCGTCATGCTGTATGACCCTTCCGAAACGGATGCTGTTCAGATGGCGGCGATGATGGCGGCTATCAACAACAATACTACTGGCGGCGGCAACTCTCTTAGCCCCGGTGCCCTTGCAAGTCTGGGCAACACCATAAGTGCGCTTCCGTCCATAGAAAGGGGGCGTGCGATGGGTCCCACCATGAAGAAGGCCACCTCTACTTTTGCTCCGGACATTAAGTCCAACAAGATAACCATTACTAGCGACGAAAGGGGAGTGGTAATTACCCTTACAGGAGACGCTTTCTTTGAGCAGGGCAGTGCGGAACTTAATATAGACGATACAAGGGAAACTTTACTACGCATAGCGCAGTTTTTTGCCGATGATGAATTAAAGGGTAGAAGGTGGCGCATTGAAGGCCATACGGACAACATGCCCGTTCAGGCTCTTTTTGACGAGGAAACCGGTCAGAGGATTGGCTTTCCTAGCAACTGGGAACTTTCTGCTGCCCGTGCGGCAAATGTCCTGCATTATCTGTCGGACTTTGGCGTAGACGAACAGCAGTTTTCTATAGCGGGTTACGCTGATACCCGTCCAAAGTTCAGCAACGATACGGCTGAAGGCAGAGCCTACAACCGTAGGGTAGACATAATCATTCTAGACGAAGGTCATTTTTAGTGGTAAACTAGGGAACGGAGGCATATATGGCAGACAGTGGCGATGAAGATCTTTCAAGCGACCTTGACGGCGGTGGTAGCGCAAAAAAAGGCGGTGGCAAGGGATTTTTGACTGGCGTTTTAAAATATATTCTCATTGGAATTGCGGCGATTATCCTTATTGTTACGATTGTCGTTGTTGTGAACCTTATCATGAACAAGAACAACACGAAGGCGACCTCCATACCTGTTTCCGACGAGTATGTGACCGCAAGGGAAGTATACGACTGGTACACTTCTCTGGATCAGGTCCGTACAAACACAAGAGATCCTATTCCTGCCAGCGTTGTAGTCCAGGTTGCCATAGGCTACAAGAAGGATGACAAGAACGCTTCTGCAGAAATTACTTCCCGCCGTATAGAAATTTCAGCCTTCCTGCGAAGGTTTTTCTCTCAGAAAACGGTTGCCGAACTGGGACCAGAAAATGAAGACGTCCTTCGTCAGCAGATTCGTGATCAGATAAATGATGATATCTTGAGCAGTTCGAGAATACGAGACATTCAGTTTACGTCACTGGATGTGGTACAGCAGTAAGATGTCAGGTGGTGGTGAGGAATGAATGAAGTTCTGTCGCAAGACGAAATAGACCAGCTTCTCCAGGCAATCTCTTCGGGTGAAAACGAGACCGACGACTTTAAGCCGGTAAGTGACACCCGACGCATAAAAATTTACGACTTCCGCCGCCCAGACAAATTCTCAAAGGAACAGATTCGTACCGTTTCCAACATGCACGAAACCTTTGCCCGTCTTACCACGACAAGCCTTTCGGCTCAGCTTCGGGCATTGGTTCATGTTCATGTGGCTTCAGTTGACCAGCTTACCTACGAAGAGTTTATCCGCTCAATTCCTACTCCTACAACTCTTGCCGTTGTAAACATGGATCCCCTTAAGGGTAACGCCGTTCTTGAAATTGCTCCAGAAATTACATTTATCATGATTGACCGCCTGTTCGGAGGCTCTGGAGACACTGGCGGAAAAGTAAACCGCGACCTTACGGATATTGAACAGTCTGTAATGGAAGGCGTTATTGTCCGCATCCTTGCCAACATGCGCGAGGCTTGGACTCAGGTAATAGACTTGAGACCTCGTCTTCAGCAGATAGAAACAAACCCTCAGTTTGCACAGATTGTTGCCCCTGGCGAAATGGTTATTCTTGTTACTCTGGAAATTAAAATTGGTGAGGAAGCAGGCATGATGAACATCTGTATTCCTTACATTACCATAGAGCCAATTGTTTCAAAACTGTCCAGCCAGTTCTGGTTCAGCTCAATAAGAAGAAGTTCCACAACCCAGTATTTGGGAACTCTTAAGGAAAAACTTTCCGATGTGGACATGGACATTATTGCCGAGGTTGGAACAATGAATGTTTCAATCCGTGATGTTTTAAATCTGCGTATAGGAGATGTGGTTCGCTTTAACGATATTCGCGTAAACGACCCCCTTACTCTTAGCGTGGGAACAAGAAAGAAATTCTACTGTCAGCCCGGCGTTGTGGGCAAAAAAATGGCAGTTCAGATAATAGGAAAAATGAAAGAATCCGACGAAGATGAATTCGAAGAACTTAGTGCAGAAGGAGACGAAACATTATGAGTGAAGGTTCCATTTCACAGGAAGAAATTGATGCATTGCTGTCCGGCGTAGATATGGGCGGCCTTAGTGCCGGTGGTTCTTCCACATCTGCTCCTTCGGTGCATATAGATGTTGCAACTCTGGAGAAATTTGCAGGCGGAATTAAGGACAAACTTGCCGACAACCTAAAGACTATGACAGGTTCGGATGTTTCTTTTGGAACACCGACTGTAGAATCTGTAGGCCGTGACCAGATGCTTGCAAAGATTCCTGAAGTTGTCATTGCCGTTATGGCGGACTATTCTACGGGTCTTAACGGAGACCACCTTTTTGTGCTTTCTCCAGAACTTGCACAGAAGCTTGTAAGCCTTGTAAACAAGGAAGATAATGCGGAACTTGACGACATGGCACTGTCTGTAATAAGCGAAGTAGTTTCTCAGCATTCTGGTGCAGAAATTATGGAACTTAGCAAAGACGGAAAACTGCCTGGTCTTGCAACAAATCCTCCCGAGGCGGTAAATCAGCCTAAGGCTATGATTCGCATGCCTCAGAATACTTTTGCACTCTTTACCTTCCCCCTTACTGTAGATGGAAATCCCTACACCATATGGGAAGCAGTTGGTTCTACAGTTGCAGATGGCATGGCAAAGGCTCTTGGCGGCGGTCAGCAGGCTGCTCCTGCTGCGGCTATGGGCGGAATGGCCGGTGGTGCTCCAATGGGTGGAATGGCTATGGGCGGAATGCCTAATATGGGAATGCAACAGATGGGAATGCCTAATATGGGAATGCAGATGGGCGGTATGCCTCAAGGCGGAATGGCTATGGGCGGAATGCAGATGGGTGGAATGATGCCTATGGGTGGCATGCCCATGGGTACTCCTCCAAATGTTCAGGCACTCCAGTTCTCAAACCTTCAGACTGCCGCTGGTGCTGGAGAACAGGGCAACATTGGTCTTATCATGGACGTTTTCATGGAAATGACCGTAGAGCTTGGTCGTACTCAAAAGCCGATAAAAGAAATCTTGGGTATGGGCGAGGGTACGATTATTGAGCTTGATAAACTTGCTGGTGAGCCAGTTGATATTTTGGTAAACCATAAGAAGATAGCGAAGGGCGAGGTTGTCGTTATTGACGAAAACTTCGGTGTTCGCGTTACCGAGATTCTTTCTCCGATGGAGCGGGTTTCGGATATTCGCTAACGTGACTTTTTTGTAGATAGCGCACTGTGGGAGGTGCGCTGTTGTTGTTTTACAGCATGGATGCAGAAAATGCGGCACTGCTGTGGGTGGGGGAAAACTATGTATAAAAAAACGCGCAAGCGCACCGTCGTTGCCGTATGGTGCGCTCTGCTCTTTTGTGTGGGAACAGCTTCGTTTTCACAAGAAGCTGCTTCGGTAACTGACGCTTCATCGCCCGTGCCAGAAGCGTCAATCTCGCTTTCTGCTGACCAATCGACTATTCTGCTTTCTCAAAATGCGCCGGCTCCGGAAATGCGTTCACCCTCTGGCGTGGGACTTTTTTTACGCATGGTGATTGTGCTTGCCATTGTGGTGGCGCTTATCTATGCGGTTATGCGTTTTATGCGAAAAACAACGTCGCTTCCGGAAACTGATGACCCGTTTTTGCGCCGTGTTGCCTCCCTTTCGCTGGGGGCAGGAAAGAGCGTTCAGGTGGTGACGCTTTTAGACCACGCATATTTAGTCGGAACAAGCGATGCCGGAATCAATCTGATTGGAGAAATTGCAGACAAAGAGCTTGTGGATTCCATGAATCTGTATGCAGATAAAAACAGCCAGACAAAAAAGCCGCGGAGTTTTTCTGATGTCCTTGAGCTTTTTATGCCGATGGCAGGGCGAGGGCAAGCAGCTGGCTCTGGAGGAAATGCTGGTGGCGGTGCAGGCACAGAAGCAGCTGGTGGCGAAAACGCTTCTGGCGCACGTGCTGGCAGTGCAGAGTCTGGAAGCGCAGGTGCTGCCTCTGCCATTTCCCGCCTGCGGAGCCGCTTTAACGGAGACGAGGCAAATGAGTAACCGAGCCATGCGTTTTTTCCGCCCGCTTTGCATATTTTCGCTTCTGTTCCTGATGGGCTCTTTTCCGCTTGCAGCCCAGAGCACAAACCGCTCTGCGCGCGGAAATACTGAAATGAACATGAACGTGCGCCCGAGCCAGCTTCCCGCCGTTCCCAATATCGGCATAAACATTACCCAGCCGCAGACCGGCGAGCAGGTAGCTTTCAGCGTGCAGCTTCTGCTTCTTCTTACCGTTCTTACGCTTGCTCCGAGCCTGCTTATTCTGGTTACAAGCTTTCTGCGCTTTTCAATCGTGCTTGACTTTATTAAGCGCGCGCTTTCGCTACAGCAGGTTCCGCCGACGGCAGTTTTAAACGGCATTGCCTTTTTTATGACGATTTTTGTCATGTGGCCGGTGTTTCAGCAGATTTACGCAAACTCCTACCGTCCGCTTTCTGACGGCGAAATTACAATCGAAGCTGCCTATCAGCAGGCGGAAGCTCCGCTTCGTATTTACATGTATAACCAGATGCGCAATGACACTAAAAGCATTCCGCTTTTCATGAATATGGCGCGCTTACCGCAGCCGCGGAACCTTGCAGACGTTCCGACATACGTGCTTGTTCCGGCGTATATTCTGCATGAGCTTACGGTTGCTTTTAAAATCGGCATTATTCTGTACATACCGTTTATCGTCATAGACATGGTGGTGGCGTCAATCCTCATGAGTATGGGTATGATGATGCTTCCGCCTGTTCAGATTTCCATGCCGTTTAAGCTGATTTTGTTTGTGCTTGTCGACGGCTGGAGTCTTTTGACGCAGCAGCTGTTTGTTTCGATTGTGCGGTAATTGCAGGCTTTGTGCGCTTTTTTTTGCGCGTTTTGCCGGTGAGAATTCTGGAATCTGGAGGGAAAATAACGTATGGATATAGGGCAGATTGTTGTTTTAATGCGCGGGGCGGTTTTTCAGGTGTTTACGCTGTGCGCTCCGGTTTTGGGAGCGGCCCTGATTGTCGGCCTTATCGTCGCAATCTTTCAGGCAACTACGTCAATTCAGGAGCAGACGCTTACGTTCCTGCCGAAAATGCTCGTAATTTTAGGCTTAATTGCGCTTTTAGGAAGCTGGATGCTTGCAAGCATGCGCGGCTACACGATAAATCTCTTTAATATGATTCCGGCTCTGGCGCAAAGCTAGCAGCACGTTTAGCGGGGTGGGGATTTGCTTGAAGAAATAGTTCTGCAGGCGCCTGTCTACCTGCTTGTGGCAGTCAGGTGCTTTGCGCTTATAATGACGCTTCCTCTTTTTTCAATACGCACCGTGCCGCGCATTTCTAAAGTTGCGCTTGCAGGCTACATGGCGTATTTGATTTTTCCCCACGTGGATTTTGCCTCTTACTCTGTGTTCATGCAGGATAACGGCTCTGCTTCGCTTTTATATGTGCTTCTTTTAATCGGCGAGGGCTTAATCGGCGTGATAATCGGCTTTTATGTGTCGATTATATTTTCTGCCTTCAGTGCGGCCGGTCAGTTCTTTGCATTCCAGATGGGTTTTTCTGCTTCGGAAGTATACGATGCGTTAAGTCAGGTTGAAAACCCGCTTATGGGTCAGTATTTAAATCTTGTTGCCATGCTCATCTTCCTGCAGAATCACTGGGCGCAGAAGCTTTTTGGCGAGGCACTCGTAAAAAGCTTTGACGCGTTAAATGCCTTCAGTCTTGCTACGGCAAACGGCGAGCTTGCCCGCTTTCTGCTTTCTGGTCTTACATCTCTTTTTGCAAACGCATTTATTATCGCCATTCCGATTATGGGCACGCTTCTTTTAATTTCGGTTACGATGGGCGTGCTTTCAAAAGCCGCTCCGATGATGAACCTCATGTCGGAAGGCTTCCCGATTATGATTCTGACGGCGTTCTTTATCATCACTGCCCTTATGCCGCAGCTCTGTGACTACTTTATGAGGGCGTTTTTAAGCGGTTTTAAGGGGCTTGAACTGCTCTTTTCTTCTCTTGGAGGCAGCGTATGATGACAGCCTCGAGTGTGCTGACAGAAAAGCGTATGCACTCGGCTTTTGGCGTGCCTACGGAATTTACGTGCAGGCAGAATACGTGGCTTCTGTCAGAGCCGCAGCCGAAGCTGCTGGCAACAATACCAGTAAAACAGACAGCCGCACTTGACCTTTCCCACATTCACCTGCAGTGGTTTGCTGCAGAAGACGAAGGCCGTACCGAAGAGCCTACCGAAACAAAAATCCGCAAGGCGCGCGAGGAAGGCCGCGTTGCAAAAAGCCCGGAAATTGCAAGCTCTGTCGTCATGCTCCTTGGCGTGATTGTGCTCATCGTTGCCGCTCCGACCTATCTAAAATGGTGCGTGGAAATCGTGCGCTATTATTTTACGCGCGCGGCAAGTGAGGATGTCATGCAGGGCGCATTTGCCGCAACTTTTTTTACGTACCTTCTAAAAATGGTACTCCCGTTAGCCTTAATCGGGGCGGTCGGAGCGATTGCGGCAAACATCGTGCAGAACCGCGGCTTTATTTTTTCCACCAAGCCGATTGAACCGCAGCTTTCAAAAATTGCGCCGCGCTTGGGACAGTACCTTAAAAAGACGATTTTTTCGTTTGAAGGCGGCTTTAACTTCATTAAATCCATGGTAAAGATTGCCGTTGTCGGCTTAACGGGCTTTTTAATCATTTCGTCAAACCTTCCGCGCATTTTACAGCTGCTTACCGTTCCGAACGTGTATCTGGCGTTAAGCCGCATTGCACTTTGTGCGGCAGAAATTTTGGTTATCTGCGCGGTCGTGTTCCTTGCAATCTCCATTCCTGACTACTTTGTGCAGCGCAGGCAGTTTATCGAAAGCATGAAGATGAGTAAGCAGGAAGTAAAGCAGGAATACAAGGAGCAGGAAGGAGACCCGGAGGTAAAAAGCCATCTGGAGCAGGCTCAGCGCGCGCTTTTACAGCGCAATATGCCGCAGGCAGTCGCCGAAAGCGACGTCGTCATTACAAACCCGACTCATTTTGCCGTTTCATTGCAGTACGAAAGTGATAAGTATGACGCGCCCCGCGTTACGGCAAAGGGTGCAGATGAAGTCGCCTTTAGAATCCGCACGATTGCGCGCGAGCATGATGTTCCGATTGTAGAAAACAGGGCTTTGGCTCGCGCCCTCTATGCAGAAACAAATGTTGGTGATATAATACCGGAAGCGTATATAAGTGCAATAGTTACTATTTATACACAAATTGATTACCTCAATAAGAAAAAATGAGTTGACCGGGTGGGAGAATGGCTAACCGTTTTGATAAGTTTCTGACTGTGGTGCAAAATCAGACTGTGGCAGTAGCGGCAATTTTAATCGTATTGATGCTGCTGATTCCGGTTTCTGGCTTTGTGCTCAATATCTTTATGGTGATGAATATTGCGGCTGCGGCAATTGTGCTGCTTGTCGTTCTTTCTACGCCCAAAGCCTCAGATTTTTCTTCCTTTCCGCGCGTTATCCTGCTTACAACGATTTACGGGCTTGCGTTAAATGTCTGTTCCACGCGCTTTATTTTAACAAACGGACATGTCGGTTTTGACCGCTTTGACGGCGACATGATTAAGGGATTTGCAAGCATCGTAGCCGGTAACGGAGAGCTGGTGACCGGCATGGTCATCTTCATCATTCTGATTATCATCCAGACTGTCGTCATTACAAAGGGTGCAACGCGCGTTTCAGAAGTCGCAGCCCGCTTTGCCCTTGACTCAATGAACTCAAAGATGTTCGCCGTAGACAGCGAGCTGAACTCTGGCTCCATTACTGACGAGCAGGCGCGCGAGAAAAAAGCTTCCATTCAGCGTGAAAGCGACTTTTACTCTGCCATGGACGGTGCTTCCAAGTTCGTAAGCGGTAACGTCAAGGCCGGCATTTTCATCACGGTGATTAACCTTGTTGCCGGCATCATCATTGCAATGATTCGCCATCATATGGCTTTTAATGACGCGCTTGAAACCTATTCAAAGCTTACCATTGGTGACGGTCTTTTAAGCCAGCTGCCGTCTCTTTTGCTTTCAGTTGCAACCGGTATCCTTGTTACCGGCAGCAACACTGACGAGCTTTTAGGCGAGCAGCTTAAAAAGCAGCTGGGGGTAAGCGGCTACGTTTACATTATTGCCGGTGCCATCCTCCTTTTAATGAGCTTTATCTTCCACAATTCAGCAGCCCTCGTTGCAACGCTTATTGCCGTTGGTGCGGGACTGGTGTTCTTAGGCTACCGCATGTTAAGCCGTGAAAAAGCCACCTTTGCAAAAAAGCTTGCAGATGAGCAGGCTGCAAAAGCAAAGACGCAGACAGGAAGCAGCCCGGAAGAGGTAAGTCCGGTCGTTCCGTTAGATCCGCTTTCACTCGAACTTGGCTACGCGCTTATTCCGCTTGTCGATAAGGAAAAGGGAGCTGAGCTTTTAGAGCGTGTTACGCGCATCCGGCGCGAGGCGGCTTTGGATTTAGGTCTTGTCGTTCCGCGCATCCGCATTATCGACAACATGACGCTCGATCCGAACGAATACAGCTTTAAAATCCGCGGCATAGAAGCTGGAAGAAGCAAGATTAAAATCGGCTACTACCTGTGCATGAACACCGGCGGCGTTGTAGAAGAAATGAAAGGCGAGGCGACTACAGAACCTGCCTTTGGAATGCCTGCAATCTGGGTAAGCGAGGAAGACCGCGCAGAAGCGGAACGCCGCGGCTATGCGGTCATCGACCCGCCGACCATTATTGCAACGCACTTGACGGAAATTATCAGAAGCCACGCCGCCGAAATCCTCGGACGGCAGGAAGTGTCTGCAATTATCACCAAAATCAAGGAAACAAATCCTGTCGTGGTGGACGAAGTTCTTACCACAAGCAAGTACACCTACGGCGAAATCGAAAAAGTTCTGCAAGGGCTTTTGCGCGAGCAGGTTTCAATCCGCAATATCGTGGTCATTTTGGAAACGCTTGCAAACTTCGGCATGTACCCGCATGACAGCCGCATGCTTATCGAAAAGGTGCGCGAGGCACTTGGCTTGCAAATCTGCCTGCAGTATGTTGACAGCGACCGAAAACTTTCCGTCCTGCAGCTTTCGCAAAGTATTTCAGAAAAGATTTTGCAGCATACGGTAACGCCTCCAAACGGCGGCGAGCCCTTTGTTGCTTTTGACCCGGTCGACGGCCGCAAGTGGATTAGCGCAGTGAGCTCTGCAATTGCGCAGGTGCGTGAACGCAATTTCCTTCCGATAATTCTTTGCGCTGGTGAAGTTCGCGCCTTAGTGCGTTCATCAATCGACCGCGAGATACCGGGAATTGCCGTGCTTTCTATAAATGAAGTTATGGCGGCAGGACATAATGTGAGTTTGGAGATTTTGGGAGAGATAGATGTACAGTGATGATATGCATCGGTCTACGCGCACGATAACGGCGCGTAATCTGGATGAATGCAGACGACAGCTGTTCGATCAGTATGGTAAGGATTATAGCATTATCGACTACCATACAAAGTTGAAAGGCGGATTTTTGGGAATCGGACAGCGCCAGGTGATTGAAGCTACCTATACAGTCAGTGACCGCATGGAACGTTCTGACGCAGGATATTCAGGCTATGCAAATGCCCTTATGCGCACGCCGTCTGCGTATGGGAGCCCGCTTCCTGCTAACAGTTCGTCTGCTGCTTCGAGCGGACACGCAACGGACTCGTTCCAGAAAAACCGTGACGAGCTTTTGCAGAAAGCAGGCTCTGGAGCGGCTTCTGTTTCGGCGCTCGCTAAAATGGACAAAAAAATTGACAACCTCGCCCAGCTTTTAGAAGATAAGATTGGTCAGATTGCCGTTGCCACCCAAGCTGACGATTCGCATCCGACGATAAAGCGAATAGAAGACTTGCTTTCAGA
>CALAEZ010000121.1 GCA_937891125.1 uncultured Treponema sp.
CCTACACGACGCTCTTCCGATCTACGCCCATATAGGCGTCGGCGATGATGTCCGTGATGTCGCCGGTATCGGAGGCTATCGCGTAGCCGTACACCTTGCTGCCGTCCTGGGATACTATATATACCTCGGAGCCGAAGGGTATCACATCGGGGTCAACGCCCACCGAGCCTATGACGAGGGGTCTGCCGCTGTAGGTGCCGCTGCCCTCGGGAGCGGTGTAGGAAGTCACTTTGCCGCTTAGCTTGTAGGCGTACTCAGTCGGTATGCCGTTCTCAAGCCGGTAATTGCCCTCACGCTTGCTGTACGGGGTCTGCAAGGCTGTACCCTGCGCAATGACCTCGTTTACCGGCTCAGTCCTCTGAGTGGCTATTACGCAGCTCGAAAGCTTCTTTCCGTTTACATATTTATCTTCTATCGTGATAGCTATACTGCCGTCAATTCCCGCGGTCTTTACCTCGGAGTCGCCCATTTTGAGCAGCGGAGTCTCGGTGTACTCCGTTTCGTAGGGGATAAACGTCGATTTCTCGCGCAGCCGGTACTCTATGCGGCTGACCTTCAGCTTCATTCCGTCGGTCACTTCCTCCGTCAGAGGAACATTCACCTCGTCATTTTCGCCAAGCACTATGTCAGTGCGGGCAAGCAGCTCCCCGACTGTAACAGGCTCCGTCTCCGCCGTCAGCGTCCTGCCGAAGATTCCGAAAGACACCACCGACCGAAACCGCACTTCTCCGTTTGCATTTACCGGAAACAAGTTTGAGTTTCGCTCATGTGGCTCGGCTCTTTCAATCAGCGGCCCGAACGTTGTCTTGAACACGGTTGTCGCAAAAGAGCTTGACGACTTTGCAACCGAGCTTGAGGCTGCCGCTGACTTTAACACTGCGCTTACCGCGCTCATTAAGCGCGTCATTACCGAGCACAAGCGCATCATCTTTAACGGAAACGGCTACGACGACGCATGGGTTCAAGAAGCAGAAAAGCGCGGTCTTATGAATCTAAAGACGCTGCCAGACGCAATGGAGCATTATTTAGACAAGAAGAATGTGGAGCTGTACACAAAATACGGTGTCTACACCAAATCTGAAATTAAGAGCCACTACGAGATTAAGCACGAAAACTACGCAAAGCTCTTGAATATCGAAGTAAACACCATGCTCGACATGATTTACAAAGACATTCTGCCGGCAGCGTACAACTACATGAGCGACGTGGCTGAAACCGCGATTAAGATTAAGCAGGTGGCTAAAGGAGCTAAATGCAGCGCAGAAAGCAAGCTCGTAAGCCGCATGAGCGAGCTGTGCGACGAGCTGGTAAAAGAAGCAGAAACGCTTTCAAAGCTGCACGATGAGGTAAACGCAAAGACCGGCTACGTAAAGCAGGCTAGGCTGTATGCAGATAAGATTCTGCCGCAGATGGCAGCCACCCGCGCTGTCGCCGACAAGATGGAGCCGCTGTTAGGCGAGCAGTACAAGCCGTATCCGAGCTACGCGGATTTGTTGTTCAGGGTGTAGGCGTGAAAAACGGACATCCGTGTCCGTTTTTCACGTGACGGAAGCTTTTGGCTTCCGTCCGGGCATGTGCTGGGGCGCCGTCCGGGGCGAGGGGCATGCATAAAAAAGATTGTTTTTTTAGCAAAAAAATTTGCAATTTTAATCGCAAAAAATGGCCGTTTATACAGAAAAATGCCGCTTTTTGCGCGATTTTTTAGAAACTGCTTGCAAAAATGGCGTCATCTGCGAAAAAAAAGCTCTAAATGCCTTTAGAAGGCAAGGAAAATCGCGAAAAATTAAAAAATCACCCTCTTTGATGAGGAGTTTTTAAGTAAAAAACAAAAAATTGCTGAAAAATAGGCCATTTTTAATAAAAAATTGCATATTTTTATTGACATATACCCCTTATTTTCGCTATAAATGCATTTGTAAACATCAAGGGCGATGTGAACACACTTTTGAAGAAAGCGTGCTCACATCGCCCTTGTTTTAGTACAAAGGCGTACGCAGGCATTTCTTTGACAGCTGGAGGAAATGTCTGATGGACGCCTTTTTTATTTTTGTGCCTGTCGGGGTGGTTCTGGCGGGTGTGTGAAAAGCTTCGGGAATGTTTTTTGGCTTTCCTGACAACTGTTACGAGGAGAAAAAATATGGATGTAAGCGAATTGGTTTCCTCTCTCCAAGGTGAAATCTGGGGCGTGTGGTTCCTTGCGGGAGCCGCGCTGGTGTTCTGGATGCAGGCGGGATTCGCCATGGTAGAGGCGGGGTTCACCCGCGCGAAAAACACGGGCAACATCATCATGAAAAACCTGATGGACTTCTGCATCGGCACGGTGATGTGGTTCTTGATTGGCGCGAGCTTCATGCTCTCCTACACCGACCCCGCGACGGGCGAAGTGAGCAAAGGCATCTGGTCGGTGCTGGGAAAGCCGGGATTCAGCGTGTTCAGCCAGTACGCAAGCTTTGACTTCTCTGGCTTTGTGTTCAACCTGGTATTCTGTGCGACGACGGCGACGATTGTGTCGGGCGCGATGGCAGAGCGGACGAAGTTCAGCACCTACTGCATCTATTCGGCGATAATCTCAGGCATCATCTACCCGATTG
>CALAEZ010000122.1 GCA_937891125.1 uncultured Treponema sp.
TGCCGAGCCGGTTCTGTACCGTCAGGAGCGTGTCTACACGTCGCGCGGTACGGACATTCTGTTCGTGCTGGACGTAAGCCCTTCGATGGCGGCAAAGGATATTGCGGGCGGAACGCGCATAGAGGCGGCAAAAAAGTCGGTCGCGGAGCTTGTTACCCAAAACCAGGGGGCGACGTTCGGGCTGGTGGCAATGGGCGGCGAAGCTTCTATCGTTGTGCCGCCTACGATTGATCAGAAGATTTTTATGGAGCGGCTTGAGGCTGTGGAAATAGGCTCTTTAGGCAACGGTACCGCCATTGGCACGGGGCTTGCAACGGCGGTCTATCACCTTTCAAGCTCGGTTGCGCCCAAAAAGTGCATCGTGCTTATTACGGACGGCGAGAATAATTCCGGCGAGATTCACCCGGAGACCGCTGCGGAGCTTGCGCAAAAAAACAATATCACGGTCTACACGCTGGGAATAGGAACGAGCGGTTCCGTTCCTATTGAATATTTTGACGCTGCCACAGGACGCATGTATACCGGCTATCTGAATTCCAATTTTGATCCTTCCGTGCTGCGTCTCATTGCCCAGGCGGGCGGCGGACGCTTTTTTGAGATTCAGTCGCTTTCGGATTTTTCGCTTGCGCTCTCAGTCATCATAAAGAATCAGAACGTGGTGCAGTCATACCATTCAAAGACAATCAATTTTGAATTCTATGATAAACTGATTCTGCTTTCAGGCATTTTTCTGCCGCTGTGTGCTCAAACTTCAAAAATGACGGTAAAAATCGCATCGATTATTCCGGCTCGCTCTGAATGGGACGCAGGACAGCACACTATTGCGCAGGGCTGGAATAAAGTGAGCGGCGGTCAAATTAATCTACAGTTTATGAATGCAACGGCAATTGGCGGTGAGTTTGGAGTCATCCAGAAATTAAACTCAGTTCGTCCTGGTCAAAAAGCGCCAATTGACGGCGCAATCTTTACGAGCCTTGGTATGTATGATTTTGCGCCAGAATCTCACATTATGACAACCTGCGTACCGTTCTTGTTTAGAAATCAGGATGAGGTTCGCGTGATGCTTGATAGCTACGGTAGTGAAATGCAGAAAGCGATTTCTGACCGTGGTTATGTGGTGTTAGGCTGGTTTTCGATTGGCTGGGCGCATTTTTTTACCAAGCAACCGGTGCACAGTATTACTGAGCTGAAAAAGTTGCGCCTAAATCTGACGAATATGGGTGCGCAGGAACTTTCTAATCTGTTTAAGTCTATCGGGTTTCAGACAGTAGATATAGCAGCCGATAAGGTGCAGCAGAGCCTTAAGACGCCTGGCGGCATTGAAGGCGTGTGTACGCTTCCAATGTATGCCTACGCTTCTCAGTATGCAAAAACATTGCCGTATGCACTGGATGTTCCGTTGTGTCCCGTTATGGCTGCATTTGTTATTTCAAAGGATACTTGGGCAAAAATCCCTGACGAGTGGAAAAAAGAGTTTACACAGATTGTGCTTGATGTGGGAAACCGTTTTGATCGGGCTGCTGGTGTTGATGATGCGGATTATTTAAAGCGCTATGCACAATCTGGTGGCACGCTTGTACAGCTTTCTGAAACAGAGGCGCATGCGTTTGAAAATGATTTTCACCACGATATACAGACTTCTTATGAGTCAAAGAGCACTGTTGTTGACAAGCGCATGTATGATGGCATTGTGCAGCTGTTAAAAAAGCGTCGAGGTGAATAAGTGCTTAGAAAAATAGAAGACTGCATTTCTTCTTTTTTGGTTGCAGCTCTTTCATTCTTACCGCTTCTCTTCAAACTTCTACAGAACGTTTTTCATGTGTTGGTACCCGATAGTGGTGTGCTTTTAGTGCATGTTGTCTTTCTGTATGCATGTTTTGCGGGACTTATAACGTGGCTCGCTGGCAGACACATAAGCTTAGCCTCGCTTTCCCAAAAGCTTCCTTCTCGTGCGCAGGCGGTGCTTTCGGGCATCTGTACGTTTGAGGTCTGTGCTTTCATTGTTACCGCTTTAGTAAACAGCTTTTGTCAGGCGTGCAATCCAGATAATTTTACGGCGAGTGCAATCGGTATTCCCGTAAAACTCTTTTTTCTTATCCTGCCGCTGTGTTACGTAGGCATTCTCTACGCGGTCATGCGTGGCGCTGTATGTTCTACAGGTAAACTGACTGCTGCAATTCTTGGTCTCTTGTTTGGCATCTGTATGGCAAGCGGACCGATAACAGGTATTGCCTATTATCTTACGGGCGCCGAAACTGTTCCCGTGTTTACCTCGCTTAATGCTGCCTGGCTTTCGGTGAGTACGCGTGCGGCCCTACCACTTATTCTGCTTGTTGTGGCAACAGCGTTTATGGGGGTGCCGCTTTTTATTGTTATCGGCATGGTAAGCTATATTGCGTTTTCATACAGCGGCGGATATGTAGATGTGCTGCCGCTTGAAACGTACCGCATTTTGACTGACAAAAGCGTTGCTGCCATTCCGCTTTTTACGATTGCAGGCTACATTCTCGCAAAGGGAAGCGCAGGAAAGCGTTTTATTGCGGTCTTTAATGCGCTTTTTGGCTGGTTCAAGGGCGGAACGGTTGTTGCTGCAGTCATTGTGCTTGCTTTTTTTACCACGTTTACTGGCGTTTCTGGCGTAACGATTTTAGCACTCGGTCCGCTTTTGTCCCTCGTGCTTACCGGCGGTGGCTATACGCAGGAAAAGGCAGAATCGCTCATTACCTCCTGTGGCTCGCTGGGGCTCATGTTTCCGCCGAGTGTTGCCATTATCATGTACGCAACGACAAATTATTTTTCTGTCGATGCCATTGAGCTTTTTAAGGGCGCCATAATTCCAGGGCTTTTACTGACGATAAGCATGATTGTGATGGGCATTGTGTATGATAAGCGTACTGTGCTACCAGCATTTTCTGCGAAGGCGGTTGCTGTTGCTGCAAAAGACTGTGTTTGGGAGCTGTTGCTCCCGTTCTGTATCTGTGGCGGCTTTTTTTCTGGCTTTTTTGATTTGTTTGAAACGGCGGCGTTTGCTGTTGTGTATACCTGCTTTGTTTCGGTTGTTGTTCGGAGAGATTTTACGTTAAAGCGTGCGGTTCGGGTGATTGGCGAAAGTGTTCCTGTTGCTGGCGGCGTGCTCTTTATCCTTGGCGCTGCCTCTGGCCTTTCGTACTACATGCTTGACGCAAATATTCCAGGAACGTTTACCTACGTGATAACGCAGTACGTGACGAACAAATACGTCTTCCTCATTTTGATGAATCTGCTGTTGCTTTTTGTGGGCTGCCTCATGGATATGTACAGTGCGATTCTAATTGTTTCGCCGCTGTTGCTTCCTATTGCCGAAAGCTTTGGAATCAGCGCCGTGCAAGCGGGTGTCATCTTCCTGCTGAATCTTTCTATCGGCTTTTTGACGCCGCCAGTTGGCATGGATTTGTTCATTGCAACCTACACGTTTAAGCGGCCGATTGGGCAGGTCATTCGTGGCGTGCTACCATTTTTGCTCGTACAGCTTGCGGTATTGCTGTTAGTAACCTATTTGCCGTGGATTTCTCTGTAAGCTTGTACGCATACGCGGGTTTACCATTTTTGTATGAAAACCGCATTTATTTTTAAGCGCCTGCGCCGTGTCGACGAAAGCCGATCAAGCTCCATTACTGAGGGCGTTATCTGGAAGGCGCTTTTAACATTCTTTTTCCCCATTTTGCTTGGTACGCTCTTTCAGCAGCTGTACAATACTGTAGATGCGGTGATTGTGGGGCGCTTTGTGGGAAAAGAAGCGCTTGCGGCGGTCGGCGGCGGCACGGCTGTCTACCTGAATCTGATTGTGGGCTTTTT
>CALAEZ010000123.1 GCA_937891125.1 uncultured Treponema sp.
TATGACATACGGAATATGAGTCCGGTGTTCTACCAGCTGGACTATGCCCCCAAAAGATGTATTGAGTATACCAGCTTTTACAGATGAGTGTCAAGCTGGCTAAGGCACTATTTTTAAACAAAAAAGAAAAAAACTGCCCACAAAGTACGGTGTGTTTTATGAAAAACATGCTATGTACTTTTTGAGCAGTTTCTTCTGTGAGTGTCTTAATTGTTAGATTTTAGCTAACTTAATTCCTTGAACAGCATAATTGTATTTGTGACCGTTAATGGTGAAAGTGAGCTCATCTCCCACTTTGTTATCCATCAATTTGTCACCAAATGGTGAAATGTATGAAATAATACCTTGTTCTGGATTTGATTCCCATGGACCAAGAATGGTGTACACTTCCTCTTTGTTTTCATCCTTGTTGAGCAAGGTAACTTCTGTGCCAAAAGAGATGAGCGATGTGGTTGCTGTTGTTGGATCGAATACAACGGCACGTGCGAGCTCTCCTTCTAAGCGCTTTAAGTCGTTTTGGAGTTTATGCTGCGCTTCGCGTGCTGCGATATACTCGGCATTTTCTTTCAAGTCGCCCTTTTCTTTTGCTTCTGCAACTTCCTTTGCAATTGCAGGAATTTGTACGGTCTGCATGTCCTTCTCAAGATCTTGCTTGACTTTAAGCATTTTTGCTGTAACAAGCATTCCCTTTGGAGCTGCTGACTTTTCTTCTGTCTTGTGAAACTTGAAGTCAGGATATTTTTCAAGAATTTTGTTTCTGAGCTGAGCCTTGCGCGCTCCATCGATATACGCATTTTCATCTACCATTGTGTAGAGATGGGCGAGTGTATCCATATCGCTTTCAAGCATGAAATTGCTGAGGGCATCGTTCTTAAAAAGTAGCTCGTCTGATTTTTTGATAATCTTGCGGTTTTCGGTTGTATCAACATGATTATCAATCTCGCGACCTGCTTGTGCAATCACATTTAGAATTGCAATGAGCTGCTTTTTGTAGTCAATAGCCGCATCCTTAAACCATTTCTCGTCACCGCAATTTTCGAAGAAGTAAAGAATTGCGTCCCTGTGTCCGCGGTAGTCATCGAAAGAGTCTACTGCAAGCTTTTGTACTTCTGCAGTGTGATTCATTTCGATGAGGTAGTTCAGTATTTTGCCGTCAAGGACGGTTGGAAAGAGCCGAATGTACTGATCAACCCAGTCTGGAAGCATTTTAATGCCTTCAAGAAAGTCCGCTTTTAGAGATGTGTTTTTGGTGTCTTTTAGCAGTGTATACATTTCACGCGGTTTTTCGATTTCCTGATACATTGCACCAAAGGTAAAGCTTGGTTGTGCAACGAGATTGACGTATGCGGGAATGCTGCGTATTTTTTGAACGACAAGGTAAGAGGCGACAACTTGTTCGTTTACTGCTCCAATTGACTTTAAGAAGCCGGAGAAGTAATTGAGCATATCGGCTAATAATTCGCTTTCCTTGTCGGTCATTTCATCGTTTAGGTAGCGCATGAGTATGTCGATGCGGGCGAAGAATTGCTTTTGAGCCTTAAATTCATTGCTCAGCTTTTCTTCTGGTGTTATTTCATGCTCGCGAACGATGTATTCATTGATGTTGTTTGGGTTTACGCCGAAAGTCGAATCGCTTTCAAGCACCTTCTTTGCAGCTGAATTCCAGCTCGTCCATTCGCTTGTGGTAAGTAATGACGGAACAAGCTCTGCTTTAATGCGTTTTAAATCGCAGCTGTTGTTAAAGCTCCGTATGATTGTCTTT
>CALAEZ010000124.1 GCA_937891125.1 uncultured Treponema sp.
GAGTTCAGACGTGTGCTCTTCCGATCTTGAGCCAAATTTGCCTGTATTTGCAAAAAGCAAACGGAGCGGGAACTGCGGAATCGTAAATCTGATACCAGGACCAACGCTAAAGAAGAAGTCTTCTTTCTTTAGCTCGTTAAACATCTCATACGGCGACCCCTTAATAGCAGCGGCATCGACAAAGAAGTCGATTGCAAGCACGTGCGGAACAAGCGGCATTCGTAACTCTACATTGCTTGACCACAATGCACGACCACGCTTTTTGTTGTAAATGCTTGTCCAGCCGCGCCCGTTAAACATGCCGTCAATGTACAGACGGCTTGATTCACCAACGGTGTGGTCAGGAGCAGGGAATTCCAACGAAAGACCTGAGTAGCCGGCGAGCACTAACTTGAAGTCCCAGGTTTCAGATACAGGCAGTGACAGCAACGTAAAGTATTTTTCAAGCTTAGTGTCGGTGCGCAAGAAAAACTCCGTTTCAATAGGAGTAAGACCGTACCACGTCAAACGTTGGCTCGTAAACCAACCGGTAGACGGGTCGTAGTTAATATCACGGTCATCAATTGAGAATGCAGTCCAAATAGAGTTCTTCCAACCCCAACTGTTTGCATACTCACTGATAGTAGTATCAACCGGCGTATACAGATCAGTATCATACACATTGTTTAGAAGACTTCCCGTAATACCGCCAGAAAGCGATAAGATTGCCCAGTCAGGTGTCCAACGATGTCCCAACGTCAAACCAAGGCTCCACTTCCACTGCTCGTAGTTCATGTAATACGAATCATCATCAAGTGTGCCGTCAGAAAGCCACTTTAAGCGCAGCGCCGTCAAGCTTGAATGAGAGAATTCCGTGGTGACGCTTGCGCTAATCGGTAATCCCCACAGCCAGTTTTGTCCAAAGCTTAATCCGACCGACTGCTCATCGGTAGAAATAGTTGAGCTCACCGACACTGATTTACCTGTTCCACGAATATTGCTGTCCTGCCATTTGACAAACAGCGCAAACGGTAAGTCATCGGCATCACTTACGCCACTGAACGTAACGCCAAACTCAATTGAGGTCGTAGACTGCTCTTCCACGGTGAACACAATATCAACAAGATTTTCTTCGCTACCGCTGACTACATCGGGAACAACAGCGCTAAAATACTGGAGGTTATACAGGTTGCGTAAGCCTGTCGTTATTTTTGCTTTTGAAAAAATATCGCCCGCTTCAAGCGGAATCTCGCGGCGAATCACCTCTTCTTTCGTGCGCGTATTTCCTTTTATGATAAGATTTTCAACGTGACTACGCACATTTTCGCTTATCTGGAATACATACGAAATCGTTTTATTTTCCACATCCTTTTGCGGAACTGGCTCAAAACGATTTGACGTATAGCCGTTTTCGTAATACAAGTCAGCCACAGCCATTAAGCTTTCTTGAAAGCGCGACTGCTTAAAAATGGCGCCTTCCTTCAATTTCATAAGAGACTGCAGCTTTTCATCACTAAAAATGTGGTTACCTTCAAAGATGGTTCCGCCATAGGTATACTGCGAGCCTTCCTGAATCACAAAGGTAACGGTAAGCTCATCGCGGTTCTTTTTCTCGTTTATGGCGACCTCTCGCGTTACATCAAGCACCGCCGCATCGATATAGCCGTTATCCTGGTAGTACGCAACAATCGACTGCTTGTCGCTCTCGAGCGCAGACTCTTGAAAGGCGCCCTTTGACACTAAGCCCACTTCCTTGAGCGAAACCTTGCGCTTAAGCGTGCGGGAAGAAACAATCTTGTTTCCACGGAAGGCGATATCCGAGATGACCGTTGCGCGCCCTTCGTCAATCGTAAACGTAACTTCAACACCACGTTTAGCCGCTTTTGACGATGATGACACCTTTACATTCGTGTAGCCCTTGCCTAAATACAAGTCACGAATGGCGCGTTCGTCTAACAGCGTCTTGCTTTCAATGTAAACATCTTTTTCTTTTAGCGAAATTGCTTCTTTTAGCTCGGTATTGCGTACCTGACGGTTACCCGCAAAGAGGATTCGAGAGACAACAGGCCGTTCTTTTACCGTAAAAACAATATCAACGGTGGTCTGCTTTGCATCCGCACGCTTTGCCTCGGGACTTACATCATCAAAATAGTCAAGCGCATAAATGCGGTCAAGCATGTCGGCAAAAACGTCATCAGAAAAGCGTTTTCCCACAAAGCTCGACACAACGCCGTCTACATCCTTGCTATCAACGTTTTCTAAGCCCTTAAATGTGACTGACTTTATCAGTTTACCGTAGTACCAGTCGCTTGCAGACTCTTCAGAAACACTCGCTAACTCACCCTCTTCTGCAAAAGAAACAGCAGCAGGAACGAAAAAAAATCCCACTGCAAGCAACGCACCTAAAAAGCGTCGATACATACATGACTCCCGTTTTTAAAACGATATTTTCCACGACAGTGTGATAGAAGCAGATGGCACAAACCAAGGCTTACTCGTTTGCATTGCCTCAACATCAGGTGCAATTCCCCACCGAATGTTCACAAATGGAGAAGACATTTCAAAACCAAATTCTGGATGAAAGACCAAGCTATGTACATCGCCACTTTCATCAGACTTTGTTTCGTCATAAGTCCACTGCATAAGTGCATCCACATACACGGAGCTACCGAAGTATTTACCAATGTAAACAGCTGAATTGTCAAAAAAGTTACCGAATGACGTTTTATTTTCATCAGAATTACTCTGCGTAGACTGTGAAACTGCATTCTGTAACACCATCGTGCGTACAGAGAATATATCAAAATTAGCCAACTCACGCAATGAGTTTTCTATTTTACGCATAACCATAGCGTTCACCAAATAGTCGCCACTAGCCATAGCGACACCGCTGGCATTTTCGGTGTCACCCGCAACAAACTGCCCTAACAGCTCCATGATTTCGCTCTCTGATTTTGCAGGGCTTGCCGAAAGCCGCGGATTAAACAGACTCACCGGCTGGTTAGCTGCAGCAAGTGAAATAGTAACCGCATTTCCGTTATCATCGCGCTCGCGTGTTTCTG
>CALAEZ010000125.1 GCA_937891125.1 uncultured Treponema sp.
GGCACGCAATCTTGCTGCGCTCTACGAAAAACTTGACACACTCAAAAGTGGCGACACGCTCGTGCTTGCCGGCAGCATTCCGTCAACGCTCCAGCTTGCAGAGCCACAGTCGCTCTACAGCGACATCATGGCGCATCTTACTGGCAAAGGCGTGCGCTTTGTGGTAGACGCAACACGCGACTTGCTCAAAAAATCGCTTAGCTTTAAGCCGTTTCTGGTAAAGCCAAATAATCACGAGCTGGGAGAGATTTTTGGCGTCGAGCTTAAAACGCGTGATGAGGTGGTGCCGTATGCAGAAGAATTCCGCGCGATGGGTGCACAGAACGTGCTCGTGTC
Organism: uncultured Treponema sp.; assembly: GCA_937891125.1. Taxonomy (GTDB): domain Bacteria; phylum Spirochaetota; class Spirochaetia; order Treponematales; family Treponemataceae; genus Treponema_D. Next base: position 337 of record CALAEZ010000125.1, read on the forward strand.
AATGGCAGGCGAAGGCGCCGTACTAGCAGCGGCAGACGGAAAGGTGTATCAGGGAGCGGCGCCGAAAGGAACGCTCGTAAACTCCGTTGGCGCCGGAGATTCCATGGTAGCAGGCTTCCTTGCCGGCTACGAAAAAAATGGCAGCTACCAGGAAGCGCTCAAAATGGGGTTATGTACAGGAACGGCAAGCGCTTGTTCAGAACATCTTGCTGACAGCGAACAGGTGCAACAGTTTCTGGAAAACTATACAGGGCTAAAAGTCGAATAAGGGGGACTTTATGAGAATTAGAGATTTGCTTGCACCGGCAAGCATTGCGCTTAACGCGAGCGCGACAGACAAAAAAAATGCCATCAACCAGATTGTTGCATTAATGGCAAAACGCGGCAACATCAGCGACCTTGAGGCATACAAAAAGCTCGTGCTTGCCCGCGAAGAAGAAAGCACGACCGCAGTCGGCGAAGGAGTTGCCATTCCGCACGGAAAGGGTGACTGCGTTTCTGCGCCCGGACTTGCTGCCATGGTTGTTCCTGCAGGCGTAGACTACGACGCGCCTGACGATGAGCCTGTACGCGTCATTTTCCTGATTGCAGCGCCAAACACAAAGGACAACGTACACGTTGACGTGCTTTCAAAGCTCTCCGTGCTGCTGTTAGACGAAAACTTCACGAAATCGCTGCTGGCTGCAAAGACTGTTGACGAGTTTTTGGACGCTGTTGACGCTGCCGAAAATGCAAAAGACGCAGCAGACGCAAACGGCGTTGTTTCTGGCGAGCTTCCGTCAATTCTTGCGGTAACTGCCTGCCCTACTGGAATTGCACACACGTACATGGCAGAAGAATCGCTCAAAAAAGCTGCCGACAAGCTGGGAATCTCGATTAAAGTCGAAACCCGCGGAACAAGCGGCGCAAAAAATGTACTGACAGACGAAGAAATCACGCAGGCAAAGGCAATTATCGTTGCCGCAGACACCGTTGTTCCGATGGCACGCTTTGACGGAAAGAAAGTAATTGAATGCCATGTTGCTGACGGCATTAACAATGCAGAAAAGCTTCTTACCGAAGCAAACAGCGGAAAAGTTCCTGTCTACATTGCAAAGGATGACGGAACTCCAGCTACAAGTTCATCAAAATCGGGCGGACTTTCTGTCTACAAGCATCTGATGACTGGCGTAAGCCACATGCTTCCGTTCGTTGTTGGCGGCGGCATTTTAATTGCGCTCGCTTTCCTTATTGACGGCATTTACTGCAAGATGAACGGCATTACGCCAGATGGAACGTTTGGCACAATGACAGCTGTTTCTGCCTTCTTAAAAGCAAAAGTTGGTGGCGTTGCATTCGGCTTTATGCTGCCGGTTCTTGCTGGCTTTATTGCCTACAGTATTGCAGACCGCGCAGGTCTTGCACTTGGCTTTGTTGGCGGCGCAATTGCTGCCGGCGGAACTTCTGGCTTTTTGGGCGCATTGGTTGCTGGCTTCTTTGCTGGCTACACCATTCTCGCACTCAAAAAATGCTTTGAAAAGCTTCCAAAGAGTCTTGAAGGCATTAAGTCAATCTTGATTTACCCGCTTTTAGGAATCTTTATTGTCGGTCTTGGCATGGTGTTTGTTGTTGAGCCAATTGTTGGCTTTATTAACCACTGGCTCAACGTCGGTTTGAATAACTTAAACGGCGCATCTGGCTTATTGCTTGGACTGTTAGTTGGCGGTATGATGGCTGTAGACATGGGAGGCCCGGTAAACAAAGCTGCCTACGTTTTTGCAACGGGAATGCTTGCAGAAGGCCACTACGACATTATGGCTGCCGTTATGGTTGGCGGTATGTGTCCTCCGATTGCAATCGCTGCGGCAACGCTCCTTTTCAAGAACAAGTTTACTGCAGAAGAGCGCAAAGCAGGACCGGTAAACTTCATCATGGGATTGTCATTCATCACCGAAGGCGCAATTCCGTATGCAGCTGCAGACCCGTCACACGTTCTGCCGTCATGTATCGTAGGAAGTGCAGTTGCTGGCGCACTTTCAATGCTCTTCCACTGTACGCTTATGGCTCCACACGGCGGCATCTTCGTATTTCCTGTAGTGGGAAATCCACTTTTATATCTTTTAGCACTTGCCGCAGGCTCTGCTGTCAGTTGCATTATGCTTGGCACCTTAAAAAAAACTGTCACTGAATAACAGACGTATCCGGAGCATCGAAGGCTTCGGACAGATTCACTGCACCTGCCGTCACCTTGTGGCGGCAACCACACGGAGGGAAACATGAAACAATTTTCTTACACGATTACCGATGAACTTGGAATCCACGCGCGCCCGGGCGGAGATTTAGTAAAAACTGCAAAGACCTTTGCAAGCAGCATAACGCTTGCATGCAACGGAAAGACGGCAGACGCAAAGCGTTTAATTGCGGTAATGAGCTTAGGCGCAAAGCAAGGACATCTGCTTACCGTCACCGTTGAAGGCGACGACGAGGAAAACGCCGCAAGCGCACTTGAAGCGTTCTTAAAGACAAATCTGTAGCAAAAAAACGGCAGGAAGCGCAAAACGGCACTGCTTCCTGCTGGCACACCGCCCTCCATTTCCAGCCCAACGCCCCACATTGAAGCGAAATCCTTAAAGTGATACACTCCCCTGCATGTTAGAAAGGGCATATTTTTACCGCGCCATCAAAATTACCGCACCTGTTTTTTTTGGCTACATTGCAATCGGCATTCCATTCGGGCTTATGCTTACCAATGCTGGCTACAGCTGGTGGTTTGCCCCGATTATGAGCGTGCTCATGTATGCAGGCGCAGGGCAATATATGGCGGTCGGCTTATTTGCCTCTGGTGCCTCATTTTCCACTATTTTGGTTGCAGAACTTTTGATAAACATTCGCCACATCGTCTATGGTCTTTCGCTCATCACGCAATTTAAGGGTACCGGTCGCTGGAAGCCTTTTTTGATGTTTGCATTAACGGACGAAACCTATGCGCTACTCACTAGCTGCACCGTTCCTAAAGACGCCGACCGTGGCGCCTATCTTGGCACCATTGCACTTTTTGACTACCTGTACTGGATTACTGGCAGCACCATTGGTGCCATTGCAGGCACGCTTATTCCATTCAGCTTTGCGGGAGTTGATTTTGCATTGACTGCGCTTTTTGCTGTCATGCTTATAAACCAAATCCGCGCAAGCTCCGATATTCTGCCGCCCATCATTGGAGCAGTAACAACCGTTGGCGCAATCGTCCTTGCACGCTTTGCCATTCTGCCAGAAGAGCATATTCTTATTGTTGCGCTTGCGATCGGCATTGCTGCCATCATTTTAGTGCGCGGATCGCGCTATACCAAAAAGCAGCGAGGAGAGACAGCATGAAGCTTTCATTTCCAGCAGCACTTTTCGCCTGCGTTCTCTGCTGCATTACGATTTTTCTTTTACGCGCTTTTCCATTTCTGCTTTTTAGCAAACGAAATCCACCTGCATTTTTACGCTTTATCGAAAAATACATTCCGTCAATGGTCATTGCCTGCCTCCTCATCTACTGTCTAAAGGACATCCACCTTCGGTCAGCTCCTTTTGGGCTCCCGCAGGCAATTGCACTGGGAGCTGCCGTCATACTGCACCTTTGGAAAAACAATGCCATGCTCAGTATTTTTGGCAGCACAGCGCTCTTTATGCTGCTTAACTACCGTTTTTAGCACATTCAGCACAAAAAAAGTGATAAAATGCACACTTTTACCCCTATATATAGAGTGAGGAAAACACTTTTTAATGGGGTAAAGCTATGAAACAATACACCGACATGGACGAAGCCGCACGCGAGGTCTTTACTGTAGCGAAGCTTTTACACTGGCAGCGCGTTTCTATCGCTAATACACTTGCGGGGAAACGACAGATTGTCATACTGCCGACCGGCTATGGCAAATCACTGTGTTTTTTAGTGCCTGCAGTCATGCTTCCAGGAGTGACACTCATCATCTATCCACTCCTTGCGCTCATGAAAGACCAAAAGCGGCGCATGGACGCAAGCGCGCTGCACGCAGTCGTACTAAAAGGCGGGCAAACAAAAAAGGAGCGCGATGACGCTTTTTTGCGCATTTCGCAGGGAAAAGCTCGCGTTATTATCGCCAATCCTGAAATTCTACTCGTGCCTGCTGTCTTACATCGCTTGGGCGCCTGCAACATTTCGCACATTGCCATTGATGAAGCGCACTGTGTAAGCGAATGGGGCGAAAGCTTCCGTCCTGCATACACAAAATTAGGCGACATAATTGCGCGTCTCGGCGTACAACGCGTTACAGCGCTTACCGCAACAGCAAGCCCGCCTGTTTTAGAGCGCATACAAACGCTGCTGTTTGAAACAAGTGCTTGCGTCAGTACACACAATTCGCCTCACATGCGGCGCATACACAGCTCGCCTCGCGCAGAAATTGTACGCGGCAATCTCGACCGGCCAAACATTCACTACCGCGTGCGCTATGCTGCCGCAAAGCGACCAGCGCTGCTTTCAGAAGTGCTGAAAGCCGAAAAACCATGCGTCGTTTTCTGTAGCACGCGAAAGCTTTCCGAAGAACACGCCCGTATGCTTAGCGCCTATTTTCAAGCACAGGCGCCAGAAGACCAATGCCCCGTACGCTTTTACCACGCCGGCATGACAAAGCCAGAAAAAAAGGCAATCGAAGACTGGTTTTTTGCTTCAAAGAACGGCGTGCTCTGTTGCACCAGCGCCTACGGCATGGGTGTCGACAAAAGCGACATCAGAACCTGTATTCACGCAGAAAGTCCGTCTAAAATTGAGTTTTTCATTCAGGAAGCAGGACGCGCTGGCAGAGACAAAAAAGCTGCCCACTCCGTTCTGCTCTGGTCATCGGTAGACAAGCGCCATTTTCCAGCGCTCGCAGGATATGCGCATACCACACGCTGCCGCCGGCAATTTTTGCTTGACTACCTTGACGGCGAACAAGCGACCTGTAGCGGCTGCGACATCTGTGAGCAAGAAGCAAAAGCGCAAGAAAACGCCAGCAGCAACGCCCGCACTAGCACAAAGCACGCGCAATCACCGCTTGCAGCCACAAAAAACGTTCGTACAGAAAATGCAACAACCCAAGAAACCGACAGTGCGCAGATTCTCCAGTGGATTCAGAAAAATCGGCTCCGCTACCGTGAAGAGGATGCAGTTTTCCTTTTGCAAGAAGAAATGAACAAAAGCGAAAAAAACGGTGCCGACCACGTCTGGGAACTCCAGGACATTCGCACCGTTCTTGCCGCACTCAAAGATGAAAAAAAGATTCAAACGAGGCTCGGAAAACTCAGCACAGTAAACGCACGCCGCACAAAAAAGTTGCTTACGCGCCTTCCCCACCGTCAGCGCCACCAGCTTCATCACCTGCGTCGCCAGATTCGCCAGCTGGCTCAGGGGCTGGAGCGACTGCAACAGATTTTTTAACGGGAGGCAGCTTCTTTTTTTTACGGTAGCGGGCAACAAAGCACACAAAATCTAAATACAAAAAAACAACGATTGCCGTAAAAATGACAACCTTGCTTGAAAGAACAGCTTTTATAACCGGAAACAGCTCATGCATACTTCTAGTATCGGCAAAAAGCAGGATTTTCAACACTTGTTGAAGAAAGTATGCGAGGTTGCTAAAATAAACACATGAAAAAGAAGCTTAATGACATCATTTCGCAGTTTGCATATACAGCCGTTTCTGCTGACGGCACAACCCCAGCAGCCCTTCCTGCAGACAGTACCGTTTCTTCGCTTGCGTTTGATTCGCGTGACGTACAGCCAGGTGCGCTTTTCTTTGCGCTTCCAGGTACCCACACCACTGGCAATGTCTTTATACCACAAGCGCTAAAAGCGGGAGCAAGCGCTATCGTCTTTCAGGGAGATTTTGACCAGGCACTGCAAGCACAGATTTCACAAGCATTGGCTACGCAAAATCGCCCGGTTGCCTTTGTTAAAGTCACCGACAGCCGCTTTGTGATGGCGCCCGCCTCGGCAGCTTTTTATGACTACCCTTCAAAAAAATTAGCTGTCATCGGCGTTACCGGCACAGAAGGAAAAAGCTCAACCGTGTCGTTCATCTGGCAGCTCTTGCGCCTTTGTGGGAAAAAAGCAGGCTTTATTTCAACGGTGCAGTACTCACTCGGCGGGGACGCCATCGCTAATCCCCAGCACCAGACTACGCCCGAAGCGCCCATCATTCAGCACCACCTCGCAGAAATGGTAGCAGCAGGCTGCCAATACGCCGTCATCGAATCATCTTCACACGGGCTGTCTGCCCGCACCAACAGGACGGGCTACCTTGACTACGATGTAGCAGTCTTTATGAACGTGACGCTTGAACACTTAGAGTTCCACAAGACCTTTGAGCAATACCGTGATGACAAGGCAAATCTGTTCCGAAAGCTTGATGAAAATGACCATGTAAAGCTCATTAGCGGTAGCAAAAAAACAATTCCTTCCTTTGGTGTTGTTAACCTCGAAGATGAAAGCGCCGCCTACTTTATTCACGCCACGACAAAACCCTGTTTGGGCTTTACCACCGAAGGCAAGGCAGGCAAAAGTGCGGGCGAAACAGCAACAGAAGCAGCGCCGCTGCCTGCAATTCCTGACGGCATTCCGTATGTCGTTGCACGCAATATTGCAAGCGCGCGCTTTGGACTTTCGTTTAGTATTGCAGAGCCAAATGTTGTTGATAAAAATGCAAAGCCCGTTACAACGCCACTTATCCACGTCACCTCTTCACTGCCTGGCGCATTTAATGCCTACAACATCATGGCCTCGCTGCTTACGGTTTCCCGCTTAACTGACACACCGTTATCGGCGCTTGCTACCATGATTGCAGATTTGCAGCCAGTAAAAGGACGCATGACGGTTATCGACAAAGGACAGCCGTTTGAGCTCATTGTAGATTATGCACATACGCCATCCTCGTTCGAAACGATTTTTCCACCAATACGTCGCCGCTGCAAAGGACGCATGATTGCAGTATTCGGCTCGGGCGGAGAGCGCGATACTGAAAAAAGGCCGTTGCAAGGCGCTGTTGCCGCACGCTTCTGCGAGCTGCTCATTTTAACAGATGAAGATCCGCGCGGAGAAGATTCTATTGCGCTGCTGTCCCAAATCGCCGCTGGAGCCATAAAAGAAGGCAAGAGGCAGAATGTTGATTTATTTTTGATTCCCAACCGGCCGCAGGCAATCAGAAGAGCGCTTGCAGAAGCAAAAAAAGATGATATCGTACTGCTATTAGGAAAGTCGCATGAAAACAGCATAATTTATAAAGACCACGTTATGCCGTATGACGAAATCACGGAAGCAGAAAAAGCGCTTGCAGAGCTTGGTTTTACGCACTAAACAAAAAAAAGAGGCTGCCCACACTTCAGGACAGCCTTTTTTTTATGCTCTATATGCTTCGAGGCGCTGTAATCTGCGTGGGTGCTGCATACGCGTGATTGCACGTTTTTCAATCTGCCGAATGCGCTCTTTTGTAAGATTACAAACATCACCAACTTCTTTTAAAGACATAGGCTTTTCGCCTGTTAAGCCGTAGCGCAAGCGAAGCACCTTTTGCTCATTCGGCTTTAAGGAGCTCATTGTTTCATCAATGTCACTGCGCATCGCCTTATTGATGACCACATCCTCTGGAGCTGCATAGCGCATATCTTCAAGCATGTCGCCAACCTCAGCATCTCCCGTATCAACAGCATGAATGGGAGCGTCAAGGCTCATCATGTCATGTGAAATTACAAGCAAATCACGCACATGCGTTGCATCCATATGCAGCATATCGGCAACCTCAAGGATTTCCTGTTCCTCAGTCTTTTTTCCTGCAACAATTTTCCGAGCCTGCTCAATTTGCACCAGCTCATTCGCACGATTCAACGGTAAGCGGATTGCACGGCTTTTTTCACAAATAGCCTTTAAAATTGCCTGCCGAATCCACCAGACCGCATACGAAATAAAATGATAGCCCTTGGTAACATCAAAACGCTCAATTGCGTTTAGTAAGCCTATATTGCCTTCGCTAATTAAATCTGCTAGGTCAAGCCCGTGATTCTGATATTTTTTTGCAACATTAACGACAAAACGAAGATTTGCTGTTACGATTTTGTCTTTTGCACGCTTATCGCCATGAGCCGCCTTAAGAGCAAGCTCGTTTTCCTCATCTCTATTCAAAAGGGGAATCGTGTTAATCTCACGCAAATACATTGAAATCACTTCATTGTCGTTTGTCATTTTTCGCTCCTACATAGAATTAAGCAGATTTCATGCCAACAAACATAGGATGCAACATATTTTAACTTTTTTTTGATTTTGAGCGATTTAAAAGCCATAAAAATGCGCTTTTATCAGCTTTTAAAAAACAAATAAGCCTTTTGCTGAGAAATTTTGACACACTCACCTCACAAGCAAGCTATATCGTATCATTTTGACCCAACACAGAAGCGACTGAACCATACTGAGCCAGATAAACACACTTTTTTATTGACGATTTACGCTAAACATCAGTATATTCACCGTAATGATGCGTTTTTACGCACTTTTTACTACAATTTGGAGGCGTTATTATGAAAATCAAACCGCTTGCTGACCGTGTTTTGTTAAAACAGGCAAAGGCAGAAACAAAAACTGCTAGCGGCATCATTATTCCCGAAACCGCTCAGGAAAAAACTCAGGAAGCTATCGTTGAAGCAGTTGGTCCGGGAACAGAAAAGGACAAGATTACGGTTAGCACTGGCGACCGCGTTATGTACGACAAATACGCTGGCACCCAGATTAAAATGGACGGCGAAGACTACCTCATCGTAAAGATGAGCGATATTATTGCTGTAATTGAGCGATAGAAGCTCCATCAAAACCGAAGCGTCTGCTGCAAAAGGCGCGCTTCGGCATTAGACGGGTCTAAAGAAAGACAATATTCAAGCGAAAGCTTTGCGTCTTGTTCGTTTCCAAGCGCGGCTTGCAATACGGCACTTCGATAAAGAACTGTAGATTTTTGCTCTGCATCAAGACTCCGACCAGCAGCCCAACCATAGAGCTCGAGAGCCTTTTGCTTATTTCCTAAACTGCTGTAGATAACAGCCAAATTCGCAGCAGAAGCAACTTCGGCATACGTTTCATCTAATGCTTCGTAAAGCACATATTCGTAAATTCTGCGGGCAGCAACAACATTTTTATCAACAAGCGCAAAATAAGCCGCTGTTTCCCCTTCCCACACATCCATGGTTCGCACAGACTGAGCTGCACGATCGCCAAAAGCAGCAGAAAGAACAGCCTCTGGAATAACAGGGGTCGGTATACGCTTTTCGCCACCAAACATGTCAGTACTCACCTTTGGCGCTGCATCAACCGCAACTGAATCCACAGAAAGCCCATACCGCGCATCAAGGTAGTTTTCAAACAGAGTGCGAGCCTCGTCACTTTTTCCTGCAAGTAACAGCTCATGCACGGCAAGCTGCACTAACAGTGGCGGATACAGATTACGCTGAATCTCGTTTTTTTCAAGCTCCCGCCAGATATAGGCAAGCCGTGCTTGAAGCACCATATCAGGCGAAGAACGTAGCTGCAACAAAGCGCGAGAGGCAAGCAGAGAATCATCTGCATAGCCATTTTGAGAACGCTGCCGTTCTATGGCAGCATCCATGCGACTTAGCGCATCACTCAAAAGCATTTTGGGGCGGGCATCATACTGTGCCATACGCCTGGTTCGCAGCGTTGTCTTTCTCAGAGACTTTTCTAAATCGCTCATTTCACGCTCTTTTGTCTGCTCATACGCAATGGCGCCATAGCTCACAAGCGCCGAAATATCATCGGGATACGTAGTGACCGCCGTTAAAAGCAAATCATATGCACGCTTATAATCCTCGTGCGCCCACGACCACAAGGCGCTGTTTACAAAAAGCGAACACGGAAGCTCAGGTACAATACGATGCAACCACGCATTTATTTGCGGTGCACGAAGAGCCTCTGCGCTTTCGCTGTCACCAAGCGCGATGTACGCATCAGACGCCAATGCTGTCATTTGCGGCACAAACGAGCCTGTCGCCGGTATGGAAAGCGTATGAAGGCAGGCACCATAGTTGCCAGCATCAAATTGAACGAGCGCCCAAAAATACGCATTTTCAGCTCCTTCTACAGTTGCGGGCTGCAAAGCTGCAGCTGCCATATAATTTCCAACAGCAAGATACACAAGCGCACTATCACGCAGCCAATGCTCATCTTGCGTGCCGGTATAGGCATCTAAGTAAATGGGAATCAGCTCATCACGCAAGAAAACATGTGTTTTATCTTCATCGGCGATTTCAGCAAGGCGCTTCTTGAGCACTGCTTCTGCATACAGCGAGCCATATTCGCCACCTTCCAACGCGTGGGAGACGGTGAGCGCCTCATCAATCCGATTTGCGTGTAACAAAAAATACGCATAAACAGCAGATAGCTCTTGGTTTTCAGGAAGCGTTTTATGAGCACGCTTTAGTACCCTTTCTGCCCGATTGTTTTCTCCAAGCAATGAATAACGCTTATACACACCAATACGTGCAGAAGCGCTATACGCATACTTTTCTGTTTTTTTTAAGAGGGAAAGGGCATCTTCAGCCTGCCCCGTTTTGATATATGCGTCTATCGTCTTTAGATTTTCAGCGAGCGCACCGCCATCCTGCCGCTTAGAACAGCCAGCGAGCAGTGCGCATACCATTAAAAAACAAGCGACGCAAAAACGCATGATTAAACCTGTTTTTCTAATTCTTTTCGGATTGCGTCAAGCACCGCATTTACGAACTTAAATGACTCGTCCTGACCATAGTCTTTTGAAATATCAATCGCTTCATCAATAACAATAGTTGGCGGGACATCCTTTTGATACAAAAGTGAATACACACTCATGCGAAGAACTGCAATCGAAACCTTGTTAACTCGTTCAAAGTCCCAACCACTCAAATGCGAGCGAATAAGTGAGTCAATTTCGTCTATATGCTCAACGGTACCAGCAAGCAGCAAACGTGCAAACGCACCGCTTTCATCATCTACCGGCTCTGCTGTCTTTTCATTTTCAGCCCAGGAAAGAGAGAGCACGTCATCAAGCTTTGCTCCGCCAACATCCCAAGAGTACAATCCCTGAAATGCTAAAATTCTACCTTTTCTTCGTGACACAATTATTTCCTTACCAGTTCAGCAATTTCAAAAGGGCATCGCCTGTCTTCTTGCGGTCAACATTCTGCGGCGTGTCCAGCTCCTTTGTAATATCCTGTACAGCAGTCATCAGATATTGGCTCTGCTTCTGCTGCGTAAGATTCTGCTTAATGTAGTCGTAGACGGTTACCGTGGTATCGGGCTGCACAATATCGCTAAGACCAAGCATTTTTGCTGAATATTTTTCGCGAACAGCATAGAACTGGAAATTTTCTTCTGTTTCATTCAGATTAGAAAGATAGCCAACATCACGCGTAAAAAGCTCAATGAGCTCCTGATATGAAATACCAAGTTGCTGTGCATTTTGCGCTGATTTATTTACCAAAAGATCTCCACCCTGGAATGAGCTGTCGCTTTTAAGGGTATTTTTAATTCCGTCGTATGTAATCTTTTTGTCTTTTAAGTCCTGCAACAGCTTATTTGCTCTAGTGCGAGCTGCTTCGACATCAGTTCCTTTTGGAACAATTACAAGGAACATTTTAAGCATATCCGGCTGCACAAAAGAAGCCTTGTTCATCTCAAAGAACGTGCGGATTTCAGCATCAGTAGGCGCCTGCCCCTGAATCTCGCTCTGCTTCTGCTGCAACACATACTGCTGAGCCAAAAGCTGATTTTTCAAAAAAGCCTTGTAGTCTGTAACGCTCATACCGACCTGCTGCTTCATAAAATCGTCAAGCGAAAGATTCGTCTGCTGCTTTACGATTTCGGCAAACTGAGCTTCAGTTACCTGCTTACCAACCTGCTGGCTGATATTCTGCAAGAAATACTGATTTACCTGAGAGTCGGTAATCTGCATACCGGCTTTCTGTGCTGCCTGCACGACAAGCTTTTCGTCAATAATGGCATCTAAAATGTCTTTTTTCTGTTCTGGAGTAAATGAAGCGACCCCATTTTGCTTCTGGTACATTTCCACTCTGGTTTTTAGCTGTTTAAGCGTGACCGTTTCGGTTTTATTCAATTTGATAACAGCGAGCGGTGTTAAATCACTGTCTGCAAACAGTGCCGTCGCCAAAGTAAAGATTACAGCTCCAAGAGCAAAACGTTTCATATAAATCATCCTCAAAAATATAATTTTTTGTTACATAGTCCTATGCAATAGTTAAACCAATGCCCGTTTTATTCGTTACAGCGTTCGTAAAAAAAACGGGCATTTTTCAGACTATTTATCGAGCGGAAGACCGCCAGAGATTACCGCGCGAATGCGGCGAACACCCGCTGATGACGACTGCTCTTTTGTAATCTTAAAGTCACCAATCTGCGCCGTGTGCTGCACGTGCGGACCGCCGCACACTTCCTTGCTGAACCAGTCGTTCTTTACATCGCGACCGATTGTGTAAACTTTTACGCTTTCGCCATATTTGTTGCTGAAAAGCGCGCGTGCGCCAGAAGCCTTTGCCTCTTCAAGCGTAAGCACTTCCATGGTAACCGGCAGGTCTTCCTTAATCTTTTCGTTAACGATGTCCTCAACCTGCTTAATTTCGTCAGCAGTCATCGGGCGGTCAAACGTAAAGTCAAAGCGCATGCGCTCGTTATTGATGTTGCTGCCTTTCTGTGCAACCTTGTCGCCAAGCACGTTTACAAGTGCCTGCTGCAAAAGATGCGTTGCCGTGTGATACTTTGTCGTAGTGTCGCTCTGCTCGGCAAGACCGCCCTTTGCTTTTCCTGCTTCAAGCGATTTTGAAGCCTCTTTGTGCTTCTTTTCTGCCTCGGCAAAGCCCGCAAGGTCAACCGTAAAGCCGTGCTCAGAAGCCAGCTCCTGCGTAAGCTCTACCGGGAAGCCGAATGTATCATACAGACGGAAAGCAACCTTGCCGGAGATTTCCTTTTTAGGATTTTTCATAAGGTTTGGAAGCAGCTTCTGGAATTCAGCCTCGCCGTTTTTAAGCGCCTCGCGGAACTTATTTTCTTCTGCTGTAAGCTCGCTGCGGATTTTTTCGCTGTTCTGCTCAAGCTCAGGGTATGCGCCCTTAAAGTTTTCGATAACCGGAGCGGCAACTTCTGCAAGGAATGCCTGATCAATACCGAGCTTCATACCGTGGCGGACAGCACGACGGATAAGGCGGCGGAGTACGTAGCCAGCTCCCAAGTTAGAAGGAGTGACACCGCGCTGGTCGCCTAAAATAAACACGCTTGCGCGGGCATGGTCTGCAATAATACGCACGCTCTT
>CALAEZ010000126.1 GCA_937891125.1 uncultured Treponema sp.
ACAGCTTGTCGGGGGCGAACACTGAGTATTCGCCAAAGGCGAAACTCAGTGTGAGTCCAATACCGCTTCCCGACGACCTGTCTTTAGCGCACGTGCTTTTTTGGTAGCTTCTGCGAAAAAGCGCATAATGCGGCATATGTATTTTAATGCGTAAAAAACTGACTTCACTGATATACGCAAATGTCATTGTGCGAAAGCTTTGTGTCTGCCTTACAGCGTCTGCCTTACTGTCGGTCTGCAATAGGGGAATAATCTGTTCCCCTGTTTTTTTACCTACATTTTTTTGTTTTTTTCCGTTTTTTTCTTTGCTTTCCATGCAGTAACGCTTTATAATGGCGTTATATCTAAAATAAGGACGCTACCCAAGGGGGAATGATGAAAAAATTAGCGCTTATCGGGGCGGCTTTGCTAAGCTGTGCAGGTGGTTCACTGCTTGCAGATACGGCAGAGCTGAAAAAAGACATGGAGCAGATGGTGGCTACGGTCAACGAGGTATTAAAAAAATCTGCTACATTTAATGGGCATCTTGCAGCAATGCAGCAAGCGTATGACGGCTTATTGCTTGATAGCCAAGTGAAGGGCGTCAAAGTCAGCAAGGTGACCGAAGATGAAATTACCATTTCATGGAAAAAGCTCACAGGAAAAAATGCAATTGGGCTAACCAGTTACCGCATCTACTGGTCGGATAAAAATCTTCCTACATCAAAATATGCACTGCTTGCAGAAGTGGGGGCTGATGAGTCTTCTTACACATGGGCTCATCATTCATTGCGAAACTACTATTTCAAAGTAAGCGCTGTTTTTGAAAAGGAAACACAGCTTTCTGTACCTGCAAAATCAGGAATCAAGGCAGAGCAGAAAATTGCACTTGAAAAGCTTAATCGCGGACTTGTCGCCTTTACGGTAAAGGGCGGCGTGTTTTTAAGCTGGCGACTCTTTGCTGATGAGGTAACTGGCTACAGCGACACGGGGCTTACAGGCGCCAATTTTGATGTGTACCGCGGAAAAGAAAAAATTGCGACGGTCACTGACAGCACAAACTTTTTTGACAAGGGCGCAAAGGCGGGCGAAAGCTATGCTGTTGTTGCCACTTCGGGCGCATACAAGGGCGTACGGGCGGAAGCAAAAGTAGCAACGGGCGCAAATTACATTGATGTGCCGGTACAAAAGCCTGAGGCAATTGCACTTCCGAAAGACATGGTGCTGACGGGAAATCTTAATTACGATTACGTGCCAGAAGATACGTCAATTGGTGATGTTGACGGCGACGGCGAATATGAGCTCATTATTCGCTGGGAGCCGACAAACTGCAAGGACGTTTCTCATCGTGGCTTTACGGGAAAAGCCTACTTTGACTGCTACAAGCTTGACGGCACTCTGCTGTGGCGCGTTGACTTAGGACGGAACCTGCGTGCCGGCAGCCACTACAACTGTTTTGCAGTTGCTGACGTCAATCAGGACGGAAAAGCAGAGTTTGCTGTTCTGACAGCGCCTGGCACAAAAGTTACCATTTTTAACAAAGATGGCTCTGTTAAGAGCGAAAAATACATTTCAATTCCAGCAGAAGACAAGGCTGCCGGCGTTACCGATGACAGCCTGTACGTGATGAGCGCTCCTGAATACAAGGCGTTCATGGCAGAAGAAATCATGCACTGGGGTGACTGGGAAAATGAGTTCTGGAAGCGCTCTTCGTCAGATGAAACCTTTGCGCTTGCAACAAAAGCACGCAGTAAGTGGGACAAAAACATCGAAAATCTGTGGGATTACATGTATGTCGAGCGCAAGCAGAAGGCGCCTGCCCAGCTTGTCGGACATGACGGTCCGTATACACGTGAAGAAGCCGAAAAGCTTGTTGACCATTTCTACAAAGTGGTTGCCATGCACAAGGAGCCAAACCGCAATATTCTTGATGAATATGAAGGCTTTATTGTAAGTGGCCCGCAGTACATTTCAGTGTTTGCTGGCGACGGAACTGAGCTTGATACAAAAAAAGCCCGCTATCCGCGTGAAGATGACGGTCTTATTTGGGGAGACTTCCAGTGGATTCGCATTGAACCAGCTAACAGAAGCGAGCGCCACAATGTTGGTGCTGCCTACTTGGACGGAAAAAAGCCGTATTTTGTTTTTGCAAATGGCTACTACACGCGCGCTACTATTGCAACGTATACATTGGACGAACATAATAAGATTCAGGATTACTGGGGCATTGATTCTGGCTTTGTTGAAATGACAAATCCATTCTTCTGGATGCCTGGTACTGATGATACGGGACTTGGTAACATTCCTGAGAGTGCGTATTTTGCCGGTCAGGGGGATCACAGCATTAGTTTTGCCGATGTTGATGGCGATGGCTGTCAGGAAATCATTTATGGTGGCGCTATTGTCGACAATGACGGCACCCTGTATTCAAGTGCAGTGGCAGCTCGCCCAGGTGATGGAGCGGTCGTGCGCTTTGGTCACGGAGACGCACAGCATGTAACGGATATCGACCCGGACTACCCAGGTCTTGAGATATTTGCCTGCTATGAAGGCGGCCGGGGTGTTCCGTTTGGCACTGCAATGCGCACCGCTTATGATAAAAAGACAACCGTTTTGTTTGGTGACTACAGCGGTAAGGATACCGGACGCTGCATGGTTGGCGATTTATTCCCGCAGTACCGCGGTCTTGAAACATGGGGTTTTGTCAATCGTCAGGCAAACGGTAAGATTTTTGACGGCTTTACGATTGGAACAAATCAAAATATTCGCTGGGCTGCCGACCTGTCAACGTCAATCTATACGAATGACATCGTGGGCTTGAAAAAAGATGGCAGCGCCTACACGCAGCTTGCTGCCAGTGCAGAGGAAACAACCTCTAACAACGGTACGAAGGGGTGCGCTTGTTTGATTGCAGACATTTTTGGTGACTGGCGTGAGGAGCTGATTGTCCGAAAGGTTGATGGCAGCGCGATTCGTATTTACAGCAATACCGATGTGACCGACCATAAGCTGTATACGCTTATGCATAATCCGCAGTATCGTGCGCAGCTTACTGCTCAGCAGAGCGCGTACAATCAGCCGTCATATCCGGATTTCTATCTGGCAACAGACACCGATTGGGAATACGTGTGGGTGCCGAACGTCGTACAAGATAAGCTGAAAGACAGCCGCAAAAATAAGACGAAAGCTGGAAAAGTCGCGCGCTCTTCTCTCCCGGCATTCCCTGATGAAGCGCAGAAGGCAGGCTTGGCAGAAGATGACCGAGTAAAGGCATTGAGAACGGCAAGCACCGCACTTGCATTTAAGGCGCAGGCGCTTGGAGAAACGCTTGATGCGGCTTCTATTGCCTACATCAAAAACATCTGCGCAGCCATTGAAGGCTTAGAGGGCAAAGCTTTTGTTGACACGGCAAGCGCAAAGCAATTCTTTACCGAGGCGCATGAAGCTTCAATGGCAGACTACTCTGCAGCGTCTGTCAATGAGCTTTCTTGTGCCATGCAGGAAGCAGCCGACGATGTTTCGTTCTTTGAGACTGCTCCAGAAAAGCTTGCAACGCTGAAAACAGCGCTTGAAAAGCATATAGCTGCAGTTACAGCTGTTCCTGAGTTCTATACGCTGTATCTGGATTTAGCAATGCGTGGCGGCGCAAAATCTGACGGCTATGTGACACTCTACGGCGATGACCCGGCAAGCGTGTATGCAGCAGGAAAGCAGTATGGCTTTGAACGCCCCGCCGGCGGCAGAAACCGCGGGGATGGCGACCCTGTCTACATGAACTTTGTCATGGATAATACGCTGTATGTGAATATTCCCGCCGCGGGCACCTATTCGCTTGCCTTAATCTATGGCGACGCGGTTGCTGCAAATACCACAAACGGAAAGGTGTTATTTAATGACAAGGAAGTCGGCTTGTTTGGCGGTAAGACGCCGCTTGGCGAGTTTGGACAGAGCGCTGTTGTGTTTACCGCAGACGCTGCCGGCACGCTGAAGATGCAGTTCGGCGGTCGCCTGAATGCAGTTCGTATTGAACAGATTGTGCCGATACAGTAACGCATAGCAGTATATGCTAAAAAGCTGGAGTCAGAGTGGCTCCAGCTTTTTTTTGCGGCTTGTGAGCAAATGCGGCTGCCTGCCGCCGTTACGCCTCGAAGCGTGCTTTCATCGCCTGATACAGCTCGTCATCGTCGAGGCGATTTTCCCACAAAAGCAGCGTAACCACATTTCTGTCAGCATCGCTATAGGTAAATTCGCGCTGCCAGCGGTAAAAATCAGGCCCGTCGCCTTGGTTACGGACGTACGCCATAAAAGCGCCTGCAAGCCGCGCACTCGTTTTCAGGTCAGAAAAGCAGTCGTTTGCATAAAAGCCGCGCCATTTTCCGTGTTCGCGCTCTCGCATAGCTTCGTTTGCATGCGTAAACGCGTCCTTTGCTTTTCCTGCAAGGTAAAACGCCTGCTTGTAATCGGCAGAAAAAGCGTGCAAAAGCGCCTGCATGGCAAACGCCGCTCCCGTATAGCAGTATTCGTGAAGGCGTACCTGCAGTAACAGCGAATCTTCTAGCAGTGTCTTTGCTGCAAGCAGCTTCTTGTCGCTGTCTGCTTTAAGCAAAAATGTGCAGCCTTCTGCTCGTATGCGCAAGGTGTGGTAGCGTTCTGCAGCCTCCTGCGCCACGTTACTGAATGCTTCTGCCTGCTCTTTGAGCGAGTGCGCGTCGAAGGCCCAGAACATGTTCTTTGCAGGCTCAGCAGCATTTTTCATGTACTGCGAGAGCAGGTTGCGGGTGCCATAGTTACTGAACTGCTCGCCAGCCCTGTCATCCTCGTTCGGCCCATACTGCGGCGCACAGTCTGCATACGCAGAAATAAGCTCAGCAACAGCTTTTTTTGCCACTTCCCCATAATAGCGCTCGGCGTAGCGTGTGCGGTGCTGCGTGCAGATGGCTTCTGCGGTGGCCGCCGTACAGCCGTTATTCCAAAGCTCTGCAATCAAATCAAGAAAGTAGACATGCGGTTTGATGTTTGAGCAGTTGATAATCCAGTAGTCGCTTCCGCCGTTTTCAAGCACGGCTGCCAGCTCCCTGCATACCATTTCAGCTGGGCAAGAAAGCATGGTCAGGTGATTTGCCGCCTGCAGGTCAAAAAAGGACACATGGTAATAAATGCCTTTGCGGCTCTTGTAGTCCTTTTCTGGCATGGACGGCACGCGCGGATTGTGGTTTCCCTGCCGGCGCGAGACCATTTTCCCAAAGCCGTTGTCAGCCCAAATTTTTATAATCTCATCGGGAAGCGAAAGACAGCCTTTCTGATACAGCTCCATAACTTCGCCGTATAGATTGGTGCAACAGACGGCGTCAGGCACTGCTTCCTTCACAAAATCGTACTGCATTTTTATTAAGCTACTGACAAGTGCGCCGCGTTTTTCATCGGTGTCGTAGCTCGGGTCGTTGTGCCAGAACGGATAGTCGCCCTGACCGCGGAATCCGAGGTTCCAGATGACGTTCGTGTCTTTCTGTTCCGCAATGCTTTCGCGCCACAGCTGGTGAAAAACTTCAGGGTGCAGCGCATACGACGGCTCAAGGTCAGGGCGAGCGCGTATGAACATTTCAGCGCCCAGCGGCTCTGCGTGGTGGTGGGTGATGTACAGCCCACGGCTTGCAGCAAGCGAGCGGTAGAGACGGCTGTTTCGGTCGGTTCCCGGAATAACCATGTTGCCGCCAGAACGAAGCAACGCTTCAAATGCCATAATCCAGGGAAGGTCGCTTCTGCCTTCTACCTGCCACTTGTCAATCAGAATCTCGTCATTGATAAACCAGCCGCGGTAGCGCACTGCTGCTCTCGTGCTTTCGTAGCGGTAGCCTTGCGAAACCGGAATTGTCGGACGGGCTGTAAAGGGCTGGTCATTCCAGAACCAAAAATTGCTCACGCCCAGCAGCTCGCGGCTTATGTGGTATAGACCGTAGATGAATCCTAAATCGTCGGATGCGGAAAGTAAAAGCTCGCTTTCGTCGGAAGAAAGCTGTATGGAAAACTGCTCGCTTTCGTGCGGTGTTTTTTTGAGACAGATGTGCAGCGGCTTTTCATCGGTCTGCTCCCCGCTACAGACTTTCTGCAGGTCGCGGATGACGTCAGCTCGAGCTGCCAGTACGGCACCGCTTGCTTTAATTCCGTCAATGTGGTCAGAAATGCGTGTTTCTTGCGTTATACAAGACATATATTTTCTCCTATGCTATTTTATATCTTGCTGTAAGATTAGCACGCCATACGGAGGAAGTACAACGCTTTCGCCAGCTTTTTCTGCATACATCGCAGCTGTCTCGGCGTTTTTTAGCGGCACGTGCAGCTGCATCTGCTGGCTTTGCGCGCTAAAGTTGAGTACAACAAAAAAGCGCGTCCCGTTTTTGCTTCGCACGCAGAGCTCACAGTCTGCCGGCAGCTGCAGCAGCTGCTGGTAGGGGCTAGCGGCACCACAGTAGCTCAGAAAGGCCTGGGTGTTTTCCCGGGTGAAGGTTCCGCCAAAGTGAATGACGCGGCCTTTTCCCCTCAGGCTTTCCACGGCGGCCGGCTCTCCCTTGTAGTAGTTTCCGCTGTAGCGGGCGATAACCCGGCTTTCCTGCCTTTTACCCGGCTCCTGGCTTTCTGTTACTGCCAGTATGTCGTTAAAAATGCCTGAATCCAGACTCTTCCCGGCAAAATCCATGGGGACCTGGCCATCTGCCGGCCCCACAAGGGTATAGTCTTCTACGCTGGTTCCCGTCAGAGAAGCAAGGAGCCCCGGCATGGCTCTGGTGACACAGTGGCCCCGCTCATCTTTCATGCCGCTGCGGGCGCCGATAATGAGGGTGCCGCCAGATGCTACATAGGCTGAAAGCAGGTCTACCTCTTCCTGGCTGATGATATAGGGGTGGGGGTAGATGAGCAGCTTGTAGCGGCTCAGTTCTTCCAGACTGGTCTGCCTGTTGATAAAGCAGAAATCAAGTGGCGTATGGGAAAGCTGGCAGGCAACGAAGATTTCATCTTCGCTTTCGTAGTGGAGCTTACCGTGGCTCAAGTCGGTGCGGGCGTCCCAGAGATTGTCGTAATCCCGGAGCAGGGCAACGTCTGCCACAAAGCGGCTACCGGTCAGGCTGGCTTTTTTTTCCAGCAGCGCCAGGCGCCGGGAAAGGGCGCTTACTTCGGCCAGTTTGCGGTTATCCCGGCTGTCATAGTCTAAAATGCCCAGCCAGTACATTTCCGTGCCAAAGGTGGCGCTTCTCCAGCGGAAAAAGCTTACGTAGTCGGCGCCATGGGCAATGCTCTGGAAGGCCCAGAGGGTGAGCTGACCGGGCTTAGGAACGGGAGATGGAAGTCCCACGTTCCAGCCTTGGGAGCCAACCTGCTGCTCCATAATGCCGAAATGGGGGCAGATGGAGCGGACTTCCGTCAGGTTCCGGCTCCAGCGGCGGTCCCGCAGGCGCCTGTCGTTAAGGGGGTCGTTTCCCATGGCGTAAGCAAAGTTGGGGTAGCTGTCGTACATGTAAATGTCCAGCGCCTGGTCGGTCAGGCGGCAGTTGTCGATATTGGCGAACATGCCGTTGGTGGTGATAAAATCCCCGGGCTTTTTGTAGCGGGCGATGATGTCTGCCTGCATCTTGCAGAAGCTGATGGCGCTTTCTGAAATAAAGCGGCTGTAGTCCAGCTGCTGGTGGGGATTGGTCGAGCCGTTTACCGTTACCCGGGGAACGTAGACCTGGCTCCAGTCGGTGTAGTTTTGGTTCCAGAAGGCCGTGCCCCAGGCTTCGTTCAGCGCTTCCAGGCTGCCGTAGCGTTTCTGCAGGAAACGGCGGAAGGCCTGGCTGTCTGCAGGGGAGTAAAACTCGTCAACCTCGCAGTTCAGCTCATTGTCAATCTGCCAGCCGATGATGCAGGGGCGGCCGGCGTAGTGCTCCGCCAGCTTTTCTACAATGCGGGCGGAAAGTTCCCGGTATTTGGGGGAATTGTAATTGTAGTGCCGCCTCATGCCGTGGCGGAAGGGCACACCGTCCTTGCGGCAGTTCAGCACCTCCGGGTAGCGCTCGGTAAGCCAGGCGGGAGGCGTGGCAGTAGGCGTGGAGAAAATGACTTTCATTCCCTCCTGCTCTGCCAAATCCAGAAAGCTGTCGAAAAAATCGAAGGTGAATACGCCTTCTTCCTGCTCCGTTTTGCTCCAGGCAAATTCTGCTATGCGGATGGAGCTGATTCCAGCAGTTTTCATCCGCTCCAAATCACTTTGCCACAGGCTTTTATCCCATTGTTCAGGGTAATAACAGGTTCCCAGTGCAAGGTGGTCGAATTGAAAGGTCTGTTTTTTTCTCATGGGGGCAGTATAGAAAAAAAACGGGCGACAGGCAAGTAAAATACTGTAACCGGTTTCAATAATATTTTTGCAAAAACAGTCAATAAAAAAGCGCTCCGCTTCAATGTGAAGGGAGCGCCTGTTGCCTCACTGCATCTTCATGCAGCTAGCACTTATTTTGCAAGGGCAGGAATCTGGCTTGCGATAATCTGTGCGCACTTCTTTGCACCCTTCGGCGAAATGTGCAAGTCTTCATTTGCGTACAGTTCAGCAACCTTGTCTACGCCGCCATCCTTCTTTGCTAAAGACTCTTTGTAGTCATCAAACAGCTTAAAGAGGTCGATGTACTGAATCTCCTGCTCCTTAGCAATGTCTCGCAAAATGTCGTTGTACCAGCGGCTGGTAAGTCCGCGACCTAAGTCGCCCTTGCGTCCCTGCTGTCCGACAAGAATCGGTGTTGCGCCAACAGCCTTTGCATCCTTTACCATCTGAGTGATGTACATACGGTAGCCCTGCTCAGGAAGCTTGCGTCCCTGGTCGTTAATGCCAATGCCGATGATGTAGTAGTCGCCTTTTTTGATGTATGTTTTTACGGTTTCGTGCTGACCGCTGGTAAAGAAGCCTTCTGCTGTCTGTCCACCAGTTGCCATGTCGCGAACATACCATTCTGGCTTAATGAAGATGTTGAAATCCTGTCCCCAGCCGTGGCGACCGTACTGAACGCCGAACGGACTGTTAGCATCCGGATAGTACTTACAGACGGTTGAGTCACCGCAGAACCAAACGGTTGGTGGCAATGTTGTGTCGTCAGAAAGCTTTGCAATCGTAATTGCGCTTAATGCGTAAGTCTGACCGTCTTTTCCGGCACGTGCGTAGATGTTAAGCTGCCCGTCTGTTACCGGAATGCGGAAATAATCCCCGTTTGTCTTGCCAACTAAGTCCATAATCTGGAAGTGGCCTTCTGCACAAATGCTCTGGCGGAATGCATCGCCACCAGCATAGACGACGATTTCATACAAGCCGTTTGGCAGGTCAACATTAAAAGTGTTGTCACTGTTTGTGCTGTCTGAACCTGTTAAGAATTTTACGCCATCGCTCATTTCGTTCTGACCTGCAGAAGCAACATCTTCTACATTGGCAGGCGTGTTAAAGCCATAGCCCTTTTCTTTGCTGTACGCATCTTTTGCGCTTACTGCCGTCCAGCCTTCTGCTGCTCCATTGCCACCCAAATCAAATTTGTAGGTTGGAGTTGCCAAAACTGGCTGAATCTCTTCTGCATCCTCTGCTAATGGTGCATTTTTGGCGCTTTTTGCTTTTGTGTCAGAAGCGCCTCCTGTTGATGCACAAGAAACCATCAATGCCGCGGCTACACATGCGGCTGATACAGCTACAATTCGTTTCATAAAACTATATTCCTCCGTTTTTTTACAAAACTTTATTCATTATAGTCCTATTTGCAATGTGGCGCAAGAAAATATATAGTACTTACATGTACAATGCACAAGAAAATCGATATTCAGAGATGAAGTTCCAGCGCTGTGGTAAGAGCGGACTTCTGCTGCCCCGTGTTTCACTGGGACTGTGGCACAATTTTGGTTCAGTCGATCCGATTGAAAATCAGAGAAAGCTTTTGACGACCGCCTTTGACAACGGCATTACTCACTTTGACCTTGCCAACAACTACGGTCCGGTGTATGGAAGCGCCGAAGAAAACTTTGGTCGCATTATGCAGAGCGACTTAAAGCCGTATCGTGATGAGCTTATTATTTCGACAAAGGCAGGCTACGACATGTGGCCGGGTCCCTACGGTAACTGGGGAAGCCGCAAGTATTTGATTGCAAGTCTTGATCAGAGCCTCAAGCGCATGGGGCTGGATTATGTCGACATCTATTATCATCACCGCCCAGATCCAGATACGCCGCTTGAAGAAACCATGGGTGCGTTAAGCGACATCGTAAAGCAGGGAAAGGCGCTGTATGTGGGCATTTCTAACTACAACGCCGAGCAGACGCGCCGGGCGGCAGCAATTTTAGCACGCAACGGAACGCCGCTTCTCATAAATCAGTTCCGCTACAACATGCTGAACCGTGCGCCGGAAGAGGACAGGCTGTTTGACGCACTTGACGAGGTAGGAGCGGGAAGCATTGCCTTCTGTCCGCTTGCACAGGGACTGCTGACAAATCGCTATTTAGACGGCATTCCAGAAGGAAGCCGCGCGACAAAAAGCCGCTTTTTGCATACCGACCAGATTACGCCGGAGCTGCAGGTAAAGGTGCGTAAGCTGAATGAGCTTGCTAAAAATCGCGGACAGGAGCTTGCCGAGATGGCACTGTGCTGGAATTTGCGCAAAAACCGCCTGACAAGCGTCTTAACCGGTTCAAGCCGCGCCGAGCAGATTGCAATTAACGTGCGCATTATTCAGAAGCTTGACTTTACCGACGACGAGCTTAGCGAGATTGATGCCATTTTAGCAGAAAAATAGTGAGGATAGGGAATGACCAATAAGTATTGTCATGCTGTATTCGTAACGAAGTTTCGAACGACTTGACCTGCCTGACCTGCCTTGCCGTCAGGCAGGCGGCAGTCAGGTTTCAGCATCTACGCTGTATATAGTGTAGAGATTCCGAAACGCACGAGCGTAGCTGGCGTGCGGTCGTGGCGTAGCGTTCGGAATGACGCTATTAAGCAAACTTATTGGTCATCCCCCTTTTCTTTTGCTTACAGCTTATCAATCAGCATTGAACACTTGCCTGACGGGATTGGCAGCGTTTTCTTTTTCTGGTCAAGAATGTTTATCGTGAAGTAGTACAGCTTTTCGCTTTCCATCTGGATTTCCCAGCCGCGTGCGCTCTTGTTGCTGAGAATAGTAATCAGGTTGCGTTTAAGAGACAGCTTTTCAATGCCCATAATTTCCAGATTAGGAATAATCCAATCTACCGTTTTTCGCGGCAAGCTTATGCTTAAGCCAATGACGTTTTCAATCATCAATGCGATGGTAGAAAGCCCCACTGTCTGCAAGTAGCGCTTTTTAGGGAAGCGTTCATTTCCCTCCATGGTTGCAAAGCCTTCCTTGCAGGGCTTGTATGCTTCGTACAAGTCGCCTTTTTCGCCTGTTGCTGGTGTTAATCCTTCGAGCACAAAATACAAGTGGCGGATAGAACACTCGCGTGCCAAATCGTAGCGCTGGTATTTTTCAAGACCTTTTATCACCATAAAATTAAATGCAGGGTACACTGAGCCGTGGTAGGCATCGCCATTTTCATTAAAAGCGGGGTCATCAACGCTTAGTGTGGGGAACGGATGGTCAGTGCCAAAGGTTACTGGATTCATTAAATGCGCAATAAGCGCATCCGCTTTGTCTGCGTTAGGCACTTCGGCTAACAGCGGCCAGAAGCCTGCAATTGTTTTTTGCGGCAAGCGCTGCTCATCCTTGTCTAAGTCATGGTAGAAGCCTGTTTCAGGATTCCACATGAGCGAATTGATGCGGGTTTTTAAGCTAAAATACTGGCGCTTATACTGAAAGCTTAAGTCCTTGTCATTTAAAATATCGCCTAAAGCGCTCATGTGCGCCGCATTTATGGCAACTGCTGCATTAAAATCAACGGGGTAGTACGTTCCGTCTCGCGGTGCATTGAACATGGTGCTTGCCGCAACAGGAGCTGCATACAGCCCGTTTTCTTGCTTAAAGGTCGCATCGAGCCAAGACATGTACTTCTGTAACAGCGGCATAATATCCTTTATGCGGCGCTTGTTAGCAGATTTGTGATACAAGTTAAACTCTGCCCAAGCAAAGAGCGGTAGTCCGACGCCTTCGGGGTTTGCGCTGTCAGTAATGACATCGCCTGTTCTTGCATCGTATCGCCAGCGAATAGCTCCATTTTCTTCCTGCTTGCTGTAGAGAAAATCAAGGTTTGCATTTGCGGGAAAATTACGGTTTGAGTATACCAAGAAGAATGAAGAGAAAATTGATTCGAACTGGTCAATAAAAAGAGTGCCGTTATCTACGCCTTCTTGTGCGGTAGGATTGTTTTCGGGGTAGACAAAATACCCATCCGAAGACTGCTCATCAGCTTTTGGGTCAATCCAATGGTTTGAAAGCCAGTTCCATGTTTTGTCATAAATATCAACAAAATCCTGATCATAGAAATGAATTTTAGGAAAATCACGCTTATTCACAAAAACTCCGCTCAGCTAGCCCTAGTGAGCGCTAGCTGTTTTTACATTATATCATAAAATGAATAAAAATGGTATAAATTACAAAATTATTTTTATCATTCAGTCGTTTTTTGTTCAGTTTGCTCTCCAGAAGACTGGGGGGGGGTGTTTTGTCTAAATGAAAGCCGTATCGTTTCAACCTGTGCTTTTTGTCTGCTTTTTATCATGAGCGTGTGGGTGCGCTCGTTGTAGACATAGCCTGATGAATTATATGATTCAAAACGGGGGTCGGTTCTAAATGGCACGCCGTAAATTTCTATTTCGGTAAACGGACGAATGCCGTTCATAATAAAGTAGTGAGAGCTTCCTTGGGGAAAATCGATAGTAATGGTTGCTTTTGTTCCCGCCGCATCCTCGCTGTAGGTAAGCACTGTTGCTGCTGTCCATGCCCAAACCGATTCGCCGTGATAGCGACCAAGCAGCTGTGTATGCGGATAGTTTGGATTGTTGTCAACAAAAATCGGATACAGCTCTGCGACTGCTCGGAGATCGAGTGCTGGCGTCTGGTCAAAAGCAGATGCAACCAGTATTTTCCCGACATTGACGTATGCTTCAGCGTCGGAATATTCACCGTAGCGGACGAGAACCTGTCCTGTTTCAATGGTTTGCAAGAAATTGACGGCGGAATTCTTTTCGGTAAGTATGATGAGGTTCCCATTTTGCTTGCAGCTCTTTTCTATGCTGTCAAGACATAATTTGCTGACTGCAGAAAGAGAATCGGCAAATGGAGAGCCTGCTTTTGCAAGCTGCAGGTAGGTTTTGATGATGCCCGTTGCCTGCGATACGGTAGGCTGGAATTCGGGAAAATTTGCAGGGAGCGCAACGAGCGCCTGTACGCTTGCTGAGGTGCTTTCGCGCATCATGTAGTCAGCAAGATTTGAAACGGCAAATACGTCGAGCAATCTTTGGGAAACTGCATTTGAAACCATGCTCTGCATATTTTCGCCTGCCATAACAAGGCTTGGGTTCATCTGCACGAGCGTATTGAAATACGGTGCCGTTATGTACGTACGCTTGTTGCCTTTCTTAAAGGAGTCGGGAACTGTTGCAATTGCCTTTTCATACCGTCCGGTTGCCGCCATTTCTGCAACGTATGCGGCAATGACGTTTTCAGTCAAGACTTTGTTTTCTTTGAGCGCATCTTCTGTTAATGTAACAATCTTCTCGTGTACCTGTGCCACCACACCGGCATATTCTGCTGCAGCATTTTCATCGGCCGGCACGTTTTCTACCGTAAAGACCGCACGTTCGTCGTAGTAGTTGTACATGGCAACAGCAGCAGTACGGGTGAGCGTAATCTCATTGTCGTCGATAATCGGTGCGGTCATCTTATACGAAACATTTTTAGAGCTAACCGTTTGCTTGCTTGAGCTTTGACCTGTTACAGAAAAGCCCGACGTTGGTTTGTAGGTAAACGAAAGTGATTTTGCCTGCGACGGCAGGTGCGCACTGATTGAAAGTGACGCCTGCGATGACGTGTCTGTAATGGCAAACACGAGCGTTGTGTCTTCGCTAAACGTAAAGCTGTAGGCGAGGGGGCTTGCCTGTTCCCATGAAAGCAGTGTAAGGTTGTGCACATTTCCGTCAGCTGTCGTTAGCCGCACGGGATGCGCGTCATCAGCAGAAAAGCTAATGCCGTTAAACGATACGTGAAAATCGTTCTTGAGCACGGTTTCGCCTTCTGGCGTCTGCATCTGCGAGACAGACATGCGCAATAAACCGCTGACGTTGGAAATCAGTGATTCATTCCTAAATTGGATTACGAAAATGCCGATAATAACAAGAGTGTATAAAATGAGCAGAAGTCCTGCTTTTTTGAATGATTGCTTTACCATTTTGCACAGTGTAGCTGATGAAAGCGATATTTTCAACTATATGATGTGGAGACGATGATGATGTGTTTTCCCAAAATGATTTTTCCGGTTGCGGTACTGGTAACAGTAGCGTTTTCATGCGCAACAGGCAGTGCGGTTGCAGCTCCTGCTGCCAGTAAAACGCAAACGGCAAGCGCCAAAACGACAAACGCCACTGCTGCGGTCAGCCCGGAGGTGCGTTTTGCACAGAATTTAAATACAGCGCTTGAAAAAGGCTCGCTTGAAGATGCGCTTAAGCTGTTTGATACCATGCCAGAAGCCTCGAAGACTGAAGAAACGCAGGCATTAAAGGCATCGCTTTTGCTGTCAGCGGGGCGCGATGCAGAGGCAGAGGCGCTTGCGCAGGAATTGCTGGCAGCGCACCCGAATGATATTGATGTGCTGCAGCTGAACGTGATGGTCGCTAAGAAAAAGGGTGACAGCCGCAAAAAAAGTGAGTACATCAAGCGGATTCTGGCTATTGACCCGAAAAACGCTGGCGCCAACATTGAGCTTGGAAGCGAGCAGGCGCTTAAGCACCGCTATCGTGACGCCCGCGACTATTTTCAAAAGGCAACGTTTTCGGAACCCAATAACACCGAGGCGCTGTTTGGCTATGCAAAAATGTCGTATTACCTCCAGAAAGATGATGATGCGCGCAAGGCATTTGAGAAAATCCTGACGATTGACCCGTCTGACGCCTCGGCGTATGCGTACCTTGGCAAGCTGGAAGGCGAGGTAAAGCGCTACCGCACGGCGCTTGAATACATCAACAAGGCGCTGGCGCTTGATCCGACAAACACCACGTATTATTTAGATAAAGGCACTTACAGCCGTTTTGTGGGTGACTACAAGGGCGCCGAGGCTGCCTGGAAAAAGGCGGTGGAAAATGACCCTGACTACTTCTTAGGTTACGCCTACCTTGCGGGGCTGTATGACGAGCAGGAACAGTTTGATAAGGCGCTGGAAGCGTACCGCAAGGTCGTGGAAAAAAATCCGCAGTACTACTACGCGTACGAATCGCTCGGCATTTTTGCCTGGCACAGCGGCAACTGGAAGGAAGCGCGCGCTGCCTTTGAAAAAGCGCTTGCCAAAAAAACTGACAGTACCTCGTATGCGCTGATGATAGCTGCCTGCTACTGGAAAGAAGGCAACACGGTGCAGATGAAAAAGTTTCTGGAGGGCTTTATGAAGCCGCTTGACCGAACAAGTCTTGACTACACCGTGGTGCGCTTGTATCACGACTTGTCGGGTGATGGCAGCGCGCTTAACAAGGTGGTGCAGGAAAAGAACAGCACCATTCGCGGAAAAATGCTATACTACATGGCGCTTTACTACGAGCTGCAGAACAAAAGCGAACTTTCGCAGAAATATTATGTAGCGGTTACCGACATGGAAGGCGCGCGCTTTTTTGAATATCGCCTTGCCGAATGGAGCATAAAACAGTGAGTCAGACACAGAAACAGCTTGAGCTGCAGGATGCCGCCGACGGCAGCGTGCGGCGCATAACGCTTGTGGGAACAGCCCACATTTCCAAAGAAAGCATAGACGAGGTGACGGCGCTTATTCAGGAAACGTCGCCGGCCTGTGTTGCCATCGAGCTTGATGAGCAGCGCCTTGAGTCAATACGCAATCCTGATGCCTGGCGCAAGATGGACATTATAAAAGTCCTGCGTGAAAAGAAGGGCTTCCTGCTGCTGGCAAATCTGGTGCTGGCAGGATTTCAGCGCCGCATGGGAAAAAATGTCGGCGTGCAGCCTGGCGATGAAATGAAAGCCGCGTACATGTGCGCACAGGAGCGTGGAATCCCGACGGCTATGGTTGACCGGCCGATTCAGACGACGCTCCGCCGCGCCTGGAGCTGCAACGGGCTGTGGGGAAAGTGCAAGCTGCTTGCAACGCTGCTTTCAAGCGCCTTTGACAAGGAAGCGGTGAGTGGCGAGCAGATTGAAAATCTCAAAAATAAAAGCGAGATGGACGGCATGATGGCAGAAATTGCTGACTACCTGCCTGTCGTTAAGTCAGTGCTGATTGATGAGCGCGACCGCTATCTGGCAAGCCATATCTGGCAAGCGGCGAAAGCACATGACGGCACGACTGATGCACCTGCCACAACGCTTGCCGTGCTTGGCGCGGGACATTTGCCGGGCGTCGAGCGCCACCTTGCACAGCTTGCCGCCGGAACAGAAAACGCCGACACAAGCGACATCGAAACCGTTCCTGCTAGCGGCATTGGCGCGCGGCTTGTTGGCTGGCTTATTCCCGTGCTGATTGTCGCGCTGATTGCGTTCGGCTTTTACTATGGCGGCAGGAACGTGGGCGCAAAAATGGCGCTCGACTGGGTGCTCTGGAACGGCATGCTTGCCGCTGTTGGCGCCGTGCTTGCCGCCGCGCATCCGGTGGTTATGCTGGCAGCGTTTGTGGGTGCACCGATTACCTCGCTCTGCCCGCTTGTGGGCGTCGGTATGCTGACCGGCATCCTGCAGGCAGTGCTCTGTAAGCCGAAAGTTGCCGACATGGAAACGCTCCAGGATGACGTTGCGTCTGTGCGCGGCTTTTACAAAAACCGTATACTGCGCGTGCTTTTAGTTTTCCTGCTGTCATCACTCGGAAGCAGTGCGGGCACCTTTATTGCGGGCGCAAGCTTTGTTGGTAAAATCAGCGCGTTCGTGCGTGGCCTGTTTTCTGCGGGACAATAATAAGCAGCAGCAGCGCAAGTAGGTACGGGAGCGCAAGCAGAATCGACGACGGAACACGCGCAAACAGCGGAATGTTTTGAATCGTTGTGCTTGCATATTCGGCAACCGCAAAAACAAGCACTGAAAGCACAATCAAGAGCGGGTGCTTTCTTCCTAAAAAAACTGCTGCCAGCGCCGTCCAGCCACGTCCGGCAGATACGCCAGGAACAAAAGCCGAAAGGCGCGCGGCAAAAACACAGCCAGCTAAGGCGCCAGAGGCGGCTGCAACTATCCAGGAAAGCGTGCGGTACCAGGCAGGATTTTTGCCGTAGGCGCGCAGTACCTCGCTGTCGGAGCCAGTTACCCGAAGCGCACGTCCTGTCATCGTCTTCTTTATGAAAAAAAGCAACACACCAACCAAGCTGTAGCAAAGCACCGTGGTGACCGCTCGCGTTACCGGGGCATTGAATCTAAACGCTTCGTCGGTAAGTACGCCCCTGTTTTTGAAAATTACGACAGAAAAAAAAGTGGTAAGCGAAGCAAACAGCAGATTCATGGCAAGCGAGACTAAAAACATGTTTGCGTCAAAGCGGGCGGCTGTTTTTTCAAGCGCAACGACAAAGAGCGTGCAGGTGAGTACCGACAGCGCCATTCCCAGCACCAGGTTTCCTGTCGCAAGGGTGAATGCAAAGCAGCAGAATGCGCCTGCATTGATGCTGTGCTCCATGAACATGGCAAGCCGCCCGGCATATTCTGACACCAGCGCTCCCAGTGTGATTAAAAGCAGCGGAGCCGCAATCGTCAAAATCGAAAGAATCATGTCGCCTCCTTGTGTGCACTGCCGTCAGTCGCATCGCTTTGCCGGTGTCCGGTTGCCGCACGTTGCCTGTGCTCGGTAAGCTTTTCAAACGAAAACGGTATGGCGACCGCAAACAAAATGACGCCCTGCACGATGCCGGCAATGTCAAACGCAAAGCCCTGCGTCAGTCCTACTCTTCCTGCTGCCGTATACAGCCAGGCAAGCACGAGCGATGACGGCAACAGCAACAGCGGGTGTGACGACACAATGAGCGCGGCACTGAGCGCATTCCAGCCCATGTTGACGTAAAAATCCTTGTGACAGGTATAGTAGGTGCCGGTGACCGCAAAAAAGCCGGTGAGTGCGTGCAGGGCGCCAGAAACGGCAAGTGAGCCAAAACTTGCTGCAACAGACGAATAGCCTGCCGCCCGCGCAAACAGCGGCGCCTTTCCCCAGATGAGCAGGTGGCGACCGGCGGTCGTTGCGCGCAAAAAAAGCCACAGGAGCAGACAGAGTGCGCAGGCAGCAAAAAACGACGCATTAAACGGTGACGGCGCTAAAAGCTGCGGCAGGCGGAATCTTTCTGCAATATACGGAAGGGCGATTAAGTGCTGGCTTTCGGGATTATTTTTCATTAGCGAAAGCAGAAGCCCGTCGATGAGCGGCAGCACGGCGGCAGAGGCAAGAAACGATGTTAACAGCACCTCGGCGCCACGCGTTTCCTTAAGAACCGCCGCAATGAGTGCAAGGCAGGCGCCTGCTACGAGGGCTGCAAGCAGCGCCGTGACAAACGCAAGCGCTGGCGTGCCTGTTCCCTGTGCCCAGTTGCTTCCGAGCACGAGTGCGGTCACAAAGCCGCCGGCGTACACTTGTCCTTCGCCGCCTAAGTTCATGTTGCCGCTTTTTATGGCAAGGGCAGCGCCAGCGCCAGCGGTCATCAAAAAGGTGGCTGTGTTCAGCATGGTGCCAAAGTAGTAGGCGGATGTAAAATTACCCGTAAAAAAAGAGGCGAGCGCTGCCGCTGGATTTTGTGCAAAGACGACAATGAGTAGCACGCACAGCACAAGACCTGAAAGTGGCGAAAGCAGCGCCGTCAGCGGAAATGAGCGCAGAAAAGACGGTATCTTCACGAACGTGCCTCCTGATACTCCTGATTGCTAGCAGCGGCAGCAGTAGAGCGGGCTGTCAGCGTCCGGTGCTCTGCTTGCTGCGTGTACGAAAGCGCACACACGCCGCCTTCAAGCGTATACACGTGCTGACAGAGCGACAGCGGAAAATCAGCTGCACCTAAAATCAAAACAGCTTTTCCTTGCTCTGCAAGCTGTACGGCAATTTCGGTCATCTTGTGCTGGCCTTTTTTGTCTAAGCCCTGTAGCGGGTTACATAAAATAATGAGATTTGGATTGGTTGCGAGCTCCCGCGTCAGAATCAGGCGCTGCAGCATACCGCCGCTTAAGTTTTTAGCTGCCTCTTGCGGCGTAATTTGCACACCTGCAAGCGTGATAAGCTTTTGCGCATACGCTGCAGGCGTTGTCTGCTCTTTTCGTGTCAGGTAGACGGTAAGCATTTGTTCAATAGAGAGTGTCGGATGTGAGGCGCGGAAGGTGCGGTCGCTCGGAACAATTGCTGTGTGCGCCTGTCGCAAACGGCGCGCGGTAAGCGGTTTTCGTGCTAAATCGTAGGAGCAGCCGGCAAGCGTTGCAGTCCCCGTGGTTGCGGTATCGGCAAGACCTGTTACTACGTCTTCAAGCGTGTCGAGCGCCCCCTCCTTTAAGCCGGTGACAGCGGTAATTTCGCCATAATACGCGGCAAGCTCTGCCGAAAGCAGCGCACTTTTGTTTTTCGGGCGCGAAGAAACGCCGGTAAGCGAAAAACAGCACGTGCCACGCGGTAAGCTTGCCGTGAGCGTGCGCATGTCGCGGTCGGTCGGCTTTAGCAGGTCGCTTTCGGCGGTATGCTGCCCTTCAAGCGCGGCCTTTCCCTGGCGGTAGTCGGCTGCGCTGTCGTAGCGGGCCTGTAGCTTTCCGCGATGCAAAACGGTGACCGTGTCGGCATACGTTTCGGCTTCTGCACCTGAATGGGTGATAACAAGCACCGTTATGTCGTCCTTGCTGACCGCCGCGCGCACATGCTCGTAAAGCGCTTTTCGCTCGTCGTGGTCTAAAAAAGCCGACGGCTCATCAAGAATCAGAAAGCGGGGATGTAAAAGCAGTGCTCCTAAAAAAGCGATGTAGAAGCGAAGGTTACCGCCTAAATGCTGCACTGGCGTTTCAAGCGGGAGTGCGGGCGCCCAGATTTTTTTGAGCGCAGTAAGCTCTTGCCGCACGGCTGCGCTTGTATCGCCACGCTCAAGGCAAAGGTTTTCAAGCGCTGTCAGTGCGCCTGCAAGCAGCGGGCGCTGCTGAACAATAACAATGCCGTGCGCTAAGGCGTCGCGCGGGCAGGTAAACTGCACGCTTTTTCCGTCTATACGCAGCGCTCCGCCGGTCGGCTTAATGGCGCCTGCGATAATTGCCGCAAGCGTCGACTTTCCAGCGCCGTTTTCGCCTAACAACGCATGAATCTTTCCGCTGTCAAATACTGCTGACACGCCGTCAAGCGCACTTTTTAGTGCATACCGCTTGCTGAGCGCTTTAATCTCTATCGTCATTACAGATTAGGCACCTGTAGCTTTCCGCTCTTAAAATTGCGCAACAGCTCGTTCATGTGTGTGCGTACCGTTTCTGGAACGGTGCTTTCGTACAGCGGACTGTGGTCGTCAAACTCAATGTAGCCTTGCGCAAAGCCTGCGTTCAGCGTTTTTCCCCAAGCAACAGTGCCGTTTAAGAAATCGCTGGTCAGCTTGCTTGCAGCATCTTTTTGCTTTGTATAGCAGGAGGAAATGATGACGCCAGGAGCTTTTTCAAAGGCGCCAGAATCATTAAAGGCAAGGTAGATATTGTGCTCGCGGGCGCTTGCAATGACACCTTGGGCAGCGCCACCGCAAATTGGTAAGATTACATCAACGCCAGAAGCAATCAGCGCGTCAGCAATCTCCGCGCCCTTTGACGCATCGTACCAGTTACCGATAATGCGGAAGTCGCAGGTGGTGCCCGATACGGCATCCCGCGCGCCACGTGCGTAGTACGGCAACATGATGTTGCTCAAGGCTGGGTATTCCTGTGCGGCAATAAGCGCAACCTTGTGATTTTTAGACATGAGCGAGGAAATGTAGCCAGAAAGATAGCACTGCTCGCGCTGGTCGTAGTTGACGCAGGCAATGTTGGGGTTCCCGTTCAGCTGGCCATGCAGCAACAGAAATTTTTGTGACGGAAACTGCGCGGTTAGTGGCGCGCACAGCTCAGGCAGCGCCTCGTTTGACGAAATGATGACATCGTATTCTCCAGTCGCTGCAAGTGAAGTCAGCTTGGTACCCCATTCAGCCTGATTGGTGCCTGCTTCCATAATGTGCATTTTTGCGTGCTTTGCTTCTGGCTCACCTGTTGCCGTCAGTATGCCGTTATAGGTTTCAACTGCTTCGGTAACGCCTGCAACCAGATTTGCATACGTGGGTGAGTCGGCAATAATGCCAGGCACAAAGACAGCGATAGACGGCGCCTGCGATTTTTTGCCTCCCGCACAGCCAGCGGTGACGAGCGGCAGCGCCACGCACAGCGTAAGAATCAGCAAACTACAAGATTTTTTTACTTTCATACAGAAGCTCCTGGTGCAAGGCTTTTTTGTAAGCCGTTGCAGATATTTTGGTGGACGCGCTCTAAGAGTGCGGTAAACTGTGTTTTTTCAGGAACAGAAAACCCGTCATAACAGGTTGCAAGCAATTCTTGCGAAATGCGGCTGGTAACAGCATTGTATGCTTTTCCTTTTTCGGTTAAGCAGACGTGCCGTTTTCTGCTGTCAGCAGCATCGCGCTCGATATACACGAACGCTTCTTCTTCGAGCTTTCGCACCAGTACGGTTGTTGTTGATTTGTCGCGGTTGATTTTTTCTGCAAGCTCCCCGAGCAAAAGCTTATTCTGTTTGGAAAGGCAAAAGAGTATAAATCCATGGGAAGAAACAAGCGATGGAAGCCCCTCTGCTTGCATTTTCTGCTGCAGAAAATCTGCGGCTACCGAGTGAGTATGCGAGATAAGGCTTATGGCAGAGGAAACATCATATTCCATGCGGAAGAGTATACAGAGATGATGACAGCGTGTAAATAGTTTTATATAAAACTATTTACACGCCAAGTGCACTGAAAGCGGTGCTGCTTCTGTACAGCGAGCGTGCTACTAACGCGCAGTGAGCTTTGTCAGTCCTTGCGCCAAAAACGTGACGCTATTTTTTCTCTATCGTAAAGTGCAGCCGGTGCAGATTTCCCTGCCAGTCGGTTATCACCAGGTCGCCGCTGCCAGCACGGCCTGTGCTTTTTACGTAGCAGCCCGCCATGCCACCCTTAAGCGACACCGCCTGTGGTCCGATAAGCGCAATTGCGCCTTCTGCACGCAACGAAACGGCTTCCTGACAGTACGGCTGCACGTTGCCATGCTCATCACGCGCGGTCAGCATAACGGAAGCAACGTCGTAGCCAGTCTCTTCAACAAGCGTCTGCCGGCGGGCTGACAGGTGCAGTGTAACATTTTCTGCTGCCGCTTTAACGACTGTCTGCACCAGCTTTCCGTCCCGATAGGCTTCAAACGTGTAGCGCACTGCCTCGCCGCCCCAGTTACCGATGTATTTTCCATACAGCTCGCGCAGCCTTGCCGGATTTGTCACCCGCCGGAGCCACAGCCCCAGCCCTTTAAGCACATAGCGCAGCGGCAGCTTATCGACGCCGTATTTTTGCAGCGCAAACAGCATGGCTTTCATCGGCGCGAGGTGCTTTTCGCGAATGCCGTCCTCGTCAACGAGCCGATGCCCGATGTAGTCGTCAATCAGAATCGGCCCGTGCTGCAGGTGCTTAAACGGCGACTGAGCCTGCGTGTATTCCTTTATAAAAATGTCGTTGACGTACATTTTTACGCTGTCAGCATTCGTGATGATGTAGACGTCTCCGCGCGCTCCACCCGGATGCTCACCAATATCCATGCTGGAACTTACGGCAAGCACGTCGCCTACAATGTCGGCGCGCTGCTGACTTTTATAGACAGCCGCCGCAAGCTTGGGGTTTCGGAACATGTCTAACACGCCGTGGTAGCAGATGTAGTCGCCGCTTCCAAAGTCTTTATGCGTGTTGTAGTCAGCCATGCACCAGCCGTTGCTGCCAGAAATTTCGTTGCGGGCGGCGACCGCGTCAAGCACCTTTGCGTGGCGCAGCGCGTGCTCCTTGCGATGCGTTTCGTTGTCAAAGCTCTTTGTCGGGAACATGTGCCCGTTATACTCGCTGATAAGGTAGCCCTTGTTTGTCTTTGTCACCTTCTTTTTAGGAAGACAGCCAGCGTTCGGCCCGTAGCAGCTGAAGTCGTTGAACGTGTAGACATCTTCAAGCAGGTGGCTTTTCTGCAGGAAGCGCACGCCGCCAGTCGGACGCGTCGGGTCAAGCTCGTGTGCCGCCTCGTTGGTGCGCGTGTACAGCTCGTCATCGTCTAAGCTTTCGTTAATGCGCACGCCCCACAGGAAGATTGACGGGTGATTGCGGTACTGCTTCACCATGTCGCGCACATTTTGCACGGCACAGTCCTTCCATGCCGCGTCGCCAATGTGCTGCCAGCCGGGTAGCTCGGTAAAGACCAACAGCCCGATTTCGTCACAGCGGTCAATAAAATGCTGACTCTGCGGGTAATGGCTTGTGCGCACTTCGTTTACGCCGAGCTCATATTTTAAGATGTCAGCGTCCTCGCGCTGCATGTTTTTCGGCATGGCATAGCCGACATACGGCCAGCTCTGGTGGCGGTTCAAGCCGCGAATCTTTATCTGCTCGCCGTTTAAGAAAAAGCCGCTTGCGTCATAGCGCAAGTCACGAAAGCCTATTCTCGTGCGCACTTCATCGACAACCGCGCCCGTGCTGTCGCAAAGACGGGTGATGAGTGTGTACAGGTAGGGCTTTGCAAGCGACCACAGCTCAACGCCACGCGGATCTGCCGGAATAGAAAGACGGGCGCCGCTGGTGGCTGGCGTGCGCGTCTGTGCGTAGACGACGCCTTCTTCGCCGGTGCACGGGGCGCCGGGAGCATAGACAAGCTCCTGCTCCACGGTGTAGGCGCCTACGCTTCGCTTGTCAGGACTCGGCTCGGAAAGCGTCACCTCGCTCTTTAAGCGCACGGTGCTTTCGGTGCGCACGCACACATCCTGTATGTACAGCGGATTACGCACCTCAAGGTAGACGTCGCGGTATATGCCGCCATAGGTCATGTAGTCAATCACAAAGCCAAACGGCGGCTGGTTTAAGCTTTCGTGGCTGTCAACACACAGGGCAAGCACATTCTGCTCGCCCGCCTTAGAAAGCGCGTCCGTAATGTCAACGGTAAAAGCCGTGTAGCCGCAAGTGTGCGTTGCAAGCAGCTTTCCGTTCAGGTAGACCTCGCTTTTGTGGGCAGCGCCCTCAACGGTCAGCAGAATCGTTTTTCCCTGCCAGTCGCTTTCGGTCGTAAACGTGCGCCGGTAAAGCGCTTTTTTTTGATACACGCTTGTGGAAAACGCGTTAAATGGTGTCTCACAAACGGTGTGTGGTAAGCGGACGGTCTCTAAGCTGCCCGTGTAATCCGCTTGTATCATGGTAGATTCAAAATCTGCAGAAAATTTCCAATCGTCATTTAAATAGATTTTAGCCATGCGCTCATTTTATGAAAGAACGCCGTTTTGTGCAATTCACTGTGCTCTGAGTGTTATCTGTAGGCGCGACTGAAATCGGCTACGGGCTTTCCGGGGTTCGGTAACCCTCATTCCTCGCTCCCGACTTGCAGCTTCGCTGTCAATTCGGTCGCTTCGGAACCGCCCGCCTGCCCGTGCGGCAGGCCTCGCCTGCCCGTGCGGCAGGCGGGCGGCCCCTCCAATCCCGCGCGGGCAATTCTTTCCGGCAGGGGCAGTTTTGTGCTGCCTGCCGCATCCTTTCGGCTTCTTGTCTATAACTGCTATCTCCGATAAAATACGCATACGACACATTTTGGAGGAGCCTTTATGCTTTCTGATATTGAAATCGCACAGAAAAACACGATGATTCCAGTCACTGAGGTTGCTGCAAAAATCGGCATACAGCCGTCAGACCTTGATGTATATGGGCAGTACAAGGCAAAGCTTACGATGAAAAAGCTGCGCGAGCTGCAGGCGAAGGCTTCCGATCGCACCCGCCGCGGTAAGCTCATTCTGGTAACCGCCGTCACGCCAACTGCCGCAGGCGAAGGCAAAACCACTACCACAATCGGCCTTGCCGACGGACTTAAAAAGATAGGCAAAAATGTAGTTGTTGCCCTCAGAGAGCCATCACTCGGCCCCGTATTCGGCGTCAAGGGCGGCGCGGCAGGCGGCGGATATGCCCAGGTTGTTCCCATGGAAGACATAAACCTTCACTTTACGGGCGACTTCCACGCAATCGGCGCGGCAAACAATCTGCTTGCGGCAATGCTTGACAACCATATTCAGCAGGGCAACTCTCTCAACATTGACCCCCGTAAAATCACCTGGAAGCGCTGTGTCGATATGAACGACAGACAGCTCCGCTTCATAGTTGACGGTCTGGGCGGCAAAGTCAACGGCACGCCCCGTGAAGACGGCTATGACATCACGGTCGCGAGTGAGATTATGGCTGTTTTCTGCCTTGCCTCCTCAATTACGGACCTCAAAGAGAGACTTTCGAGAATAGTTGTTGCCTACACTTATGACGACAAGCCCGTAACCGCAGGCGAACTCAAAGCGGTAGGCGCTATGACCGCTCTTTTAAAAGACGCTCTCAAGCCCAACCTTGTTCAGACTCTTGAAGGCACTCCCGCGTTCGTTCACGGCGGACCTTTCGCAAATATCGCTCACGGCTG
Organism: uncultured Treponema sp.; assembly: GCA_937891125.1. Classification (GTDB taxonomy): domain Bacteria; phylum Spirochaetota; class Spirochaetia; order Treponematales; family Treponemataceae; genus Treponema_D. The sequence continues at coordinate 25,776 of CALAEZ010000126.1, forward strand.
TAACTCCGTTATTGCCACGCGCCTCGCGATGAAACTCGGTGACTACGCAGTTACGGAGGCAGGGTTCGGCGCCGACCTCGGCGCGGAGAAATTCCTTGACATCAAGTGCAGAATGGCAGGCCTTAAACCGAATGCAGTTGTTATGGTCGCGACAGTACGCGCTCTTAAAATGCACGGCGGTCTCAACAAAAAAGAACTCGCCACGGAAAATCTCGAAGCGCTTGAAAAGGGTATTCCCAATCTTCTGCGTCACGTTTCAAACATTAAAAATGTTTATAAA
>CALAEZ010000127.1 GCA_937891125.1 uncultured Treponema sp.
CGTGACTGGAGTTCAGACGTGTGCTCTTCCGATCTGCTGAATAACGCCCATAGTTCCTAAACAGCTGTACCAGTTGTAGAATTTTTCAGGGTCGTAGTCACGCAAGCCTTCGCGGGTAACAATCGGCACCTTAAAGCCAAGCTCAATCAGGTTTGCATTCGGTGTTTTGGTAAGGTCAAGATTTGGGTCAGTAAAGCTTGTAGCTCCGCCCATAAAGCCTAACCAGTCAATGCCGAATTCCATGCGTCCGTAGTAGTCGTTAATGCCGTAGCCAGCGTCGCGGGCTGTTTCATACTTACTGTATGCATAGCGGTAGTTAGACGTGTCGATTGAATCTCCCCAGTACTGAGCTTTAATCTGTGCAATGCCGGGAATGGTGTAGCCAATGCCACCCTGGAAATTGCGTACAGCTTTGTACAGACTGTATGCTTTGTCGCTGTCGGTATCGGTTGCGCTGGAGGTATACGTTAAATTTCCGTCGTCGTCAGTGGTGATGTCAAAAAGACCTGCCGGGTCGATAGAAGCATTTGCGTAGAAGCCGCGCAAAACTGAATCTTCGTTACCAGTAACAGAGGTGAAAAGACCTGTTGCTGTCCAGATTTCCTGGAAGATGTCGTCTTCGCTCTTTACATCCTCACTTTCCCGCTGACCAAAGTCGCCGATTGAGCCGCGGAGCACCTGCTCGCGCATGCGGCCGAATGCAACTTTTGTCTGGAAAAGCGGATTATCGAACAAGCCCCACATTTTTGCCTGGTCGCCGATTGCAATTGCATACTTACCGTCTTCGTTGTAGTTGGTGTCGCTAGTGCTTTCTGATGAGTCATACAGCTTATGTACAAACAGTGCGCGTCCGTCTGCGTCAAGGTTCAGGTCAAAGCCGAATTTCTGATCCGGCGTGCGGCCGATAATCCAGAAGCCAATGCGGTTACCGTAGCTCCAGTCCGGTTCAAGAGCCGCATAGTTAGAGCTGTCAGAGGTGTCGGATTCCATGGCTTTGAATTGAGCTACACCTGCAACAGCAGCTGCCAATGCTGTTACTTGCTCTGCTGTGGCAAGCCCTGCCGTTTCTGCAAAGGCCCCAAGAGTTGCTGTATCAGGATCTTCGGTTGAACCTGTGTAGGTCTTGTACCCTGCAACAAGTTGATTGTAAGTATCGATATAGCCTTGTCCCGTCGCCGTTGTATCTGCCGTAATCTTTGTAGTGCTCTTCTGGTGACCAAACTCAAATGTTGAGCGTCCCCATGCGCCAAAAGAAATGTCTCCAATTGATGTAGAAAGCGTGCGAGCTTTTGCTGTTTCATACGTTTCTGCAAATGCAACGCCCGCGGTAAGCGCAAGTGCACCTGCTACGGCTACCGCACATTTTGCCTTTTTCTGTAACTTCATACAGTCCTCCTGTGTTATATCTGTGTACTCGTGTAATCTGATAGTACCGCTATCACTCTTATTGTTATGATAGTAGCACTATCACTTTCTGTCAAGGAAATTATGCAGATGCAGGTATTTTTCCGTACACTGGGGTAGCGCTCGCCCAGTGCTGCTTTAAAAACAACCGCTTTTAGTGGCTTTCAGCCTGCTTTTAATCTACTCGCGCACGTATTTTTCTGCTATACTTTCTTGCATGGATGAAACAGAACAGAAAAGCATTGCGGTCTTAATTGACGCTGACAATACGCCCTGCAAAAAGCTTCGTGCCATTTTGCAGGAAATTGCAGTCCACGGACACATTATCACCAAGCGTGCGTATGGAGATTTTTCGCTTCCCACGCTTAAAAACTGGAAGAGCGAGCTGAACGACAACGCAATCATTCCGGTGCAGCAGTTTGCCTATACGCAGGGAAAAAATTCCAGCGACAGCGCAATGATTATTGACGCGATGGATCTGCTGTATACCGATAAATATGATTCTATCGCGCTTGTTACCAGCGACAGCGATTTTACCAAGCTTGCAACGCGCCTGCGCGAAAGTCAGCTTTACGTGTTTGGAGTTGGGCAGAAGAAGACTCCGCAGTCGTTTATCAGCGCCTGTGACGACTTCATCTACATAGAAAATTTAGTTGACGAAACCGAGGAGTCAAGCGCAGAAGAAGACGCCGCCTTTGCCGAACAGAAGCGGAAGAGCCACAAGGCGGCAGATAAGCCTAAAAAGAAGCTCTTAGGTCTTTTGCGCAAAAATAAGGACGGAGATGTTGCCATGAGCGACCGCCAGTTTAGAAAAATCTTTAAGCTTTTGAATACTGCCTACGATAAATATGCCGATGACACCGGCTGGGCAGATGTCAGCGCGGCGGGCTCGTTCTTTAAGCGGCAGGATCCCGGCTTTGACACGGTGGACT
>CALAEZ010000128.1 GCA_937891125.1 uncultured Treponema sp.
CGCAAAAAATTAAAAAAGCGACGCAAAAATCTAAAACCAATAAATTGAAGCAGGGCGAGTTTACACGCTAAGTGCAAACAAAAGCACTTCGTCACAAGGGAAAATCATTGCGTGGCGAAAAAAAACGGCGTGGGGCTTTTTGCCTCACGCCGCAAGCGGTATGCTGTTTTCGAAACGCTCTGTAAGCGTCCCCGCGAGCGAACTGTTCTATTTTGCTAGGTAGCAGTAGTTGGGTGCGTAGTCATTGTAGGGGTAGCTGTAGGTGCCAGCAATCATTTTTTCAACACATTCCTGCATGTAGGTTGCAAAAATAATGCCTAATGCCTTTGTGTAGTGATGCTGGTCGTGATACAGTGCGGCAACCGTTTCAAAGCCACTGTCACTTGCATAGTTTTCGTTAAAGTACTTTTCGCCATACACGCCTAAGTCGACAACCGGGCAGTCATACGCATTTGCAATATTGATAAGCAGCACATTGTATTGGTTTGTGTGGCGGCTGTTATGCCAGGTTGCTGCAGGAATGGTGTCTCCGACCGAGTACTGCGTGCCTGCACAGTACACATACCCAGTTCCATGGTAGACGTCAAAGGTTGAGCCAAAGTAGGTTGAGTATTTTGCAAAGTTGTCAACATACGCATCGCTTGAGGTTGTTGTTGTCGCAGACTGGTAGTAGACACTATTCGAAGCTACTGTCTCAGAGCTTTTCACCCCCTGTGGGGTAATCGTGGTGATAAACGGAATGCCGTCACGTTCTCTTACGGCAGTGATGAGGTACTTTGTCAGAATCGGACCTGTTTTGTCCCATGCCGCAAGATAGGTGCTTGAATCAAAAGACTGTCCGCCGATAGAGAAATTCTTGTGATTGGTGTTGATTCCAATGTTGATTGAAACATAGTCGCCGGGGTGTACATTGAGCAGCGCTTTTTCTATGCGCGCGTCGTTGTAAATCGAGGTGACCGTTCCGCCCGATTCTGCACAGTTTATAAATCCACCGAGGCTGTCTGACAAGTCAACGTAGCTGTTAGAAATACAGGCCCCCCAGGAAATGTAGCCGTTTTTCAGGTTGCTTGCCTCTGCAGATATGGTTGAATCTCCTTGCGCTGTTGTCGAATCTCCAATGGCAATTAAGTACGGCTTAGAACGTGCGCTGTAGCTTTCTTTTTGGAGCGTGATGTCGCTCACGGTAATGGTGCTTGAGCTGTAGACAAATTCTAAGTCTAAAACGCCATCGCAGACGGCAACTTCAAATGCGGTGCCGCTCGTAATGTCTTTTGTAATGCCGAGGTACGGCTGACCGTTATCAAAATGGATTGAGTCATACGAAAGTGTTTTTGTAGCAGACACGCCGTTGCTGTTTTTGTAGCTGTAGGTAACGTCCTCGGTAATGCATTCTGAGATGACGGAGCTTGCGTTGGTGGTAAGCGTTACCAGATAATTGCCGTTATCAACTGCTGTTTTTATAAAGAAAGATTCCTGCGCCTTGATGGTGCCGTCATCGCTTACAGCAATGCTGTCGTTTTCGCCGTCAATGGCTTCGAGCGTGTAGTCTACGCTGTTAAAGGTTGCGCTTGTGTCAGTTCCGGTGATTGTTTCGGTTACGTCACTGATGATGACATCGTATATACGGGCGTATTTTGTCGCTCCAATGATGACGCTGACGGCATCGGATCCGCTGTAGGTGGCGGTAAGGGTTGCTCCTGCTGCGGGAATAATGCCTTGTTCGCCATAGCTGTCGATGTATTCAGTGCCGTCAAGCTTTATGTAGGCATAGCGACCGTCGTCTTTATCGCTGCCTGAATTTGCTGAATAGCGCACGGTAACGGTAAACGGCCCCTGCACGTTTTTGT
>CALAEZ010000129.1 GCA_937891125.1 uncultured Treponema sp.
AAAATTTTGTGAATTTTGGGTGAGTTTTTAGAGGTTGCCTATATTATAAACCATGCGGAAAAGGAGCTGGTGCTCCCCGCGACGACGCTGGCTGCCACCTGCTATAGCAATATGTTCCAATCCTGCAGAAAACTTACGCAGACGCCGGAACTGCCCGCGAAGACGCTGACAAGATACTGCTATAATGAAATGTTCTCTGGCTGCAAAGGCCTTACTCAGGCACCTGAATTGCCCGCGACGACGCTTGCTGAAGCTTGCTATTTTAGGATGTTCAAAGAGTGCACAGGCCTTACCCAAGCACCAAAAAGCCTCCCTGCAGAAACACTGGAAGAGAGCTGCTATAAAGAGATGTTCTCAGGCTGTACTTCGCTTACAAAAGCGCCTGTGCTTTCCGCAACGACGCTGGCACTGTACTGCTGTCAGCAGATGTTCGAGAACTGCACAAGCCTTACGCATGCACCTGAACTCCTCGCGATGGAATTAAAGATCTACTGCTATTACGGTATGTTCAAAGGGTGTACAAGCCTTGTGAAGTCACCGGCGCTTCCCGCGACGACGCTGGCTGAATATTGCTATACTTCTATGTTCCAAGGTTGTACGAGCCTTACGCAGGTGCCGGAGAATCTCCCCGCGACAACGCTGGCTAAGAACTGTTATGAGTATATGTTCAAAGGCTGTACAAAGCTTACGCATACGCCGGAGAAACTGCTCCCCGCGACGAATTTGAAAGAGTTCTGCTATCGGTACATGTTTCAGGATTGTACGAGCCTTGTGAATGCACCGGAACTTCCCGCGACGACGCTGGCACAGTCCTGCTATAACTCTATGTTCCAAGGTTGTACAAGCCTTACAGAAGCGCCCGTGCTTTCCGCAACGGAACTGGTTGCCTACTGCTATCAGGAGATGTTCTCGGGCTGTACAAGCCTTACGCAGGCACCGGAACTCCCCGCGACGGTGATGAAGCTCTCCTGCTATCAAGGTATGTTCTCTGGGTGTACGAGCCTTACCAAGTCGCCAAAACTAACAGTTACGGGTTTTTCCACTACCTGTTATAAAGAAATGTTCAAAGGCTGCTCCGCTTTGAAAAAGGTAACCTTCCTTATCACAGGCACGGAGCTTGATGTTACGCTCCCATCTGCTGTTATGACTGACTGGCTGAGCGGCGTTGCCGCCACAGGAACATTCTACAAGTCGTCAAACATCAAAACTTATGCGACAGGCGCAAGCGGCATCCCCAACGGCTGGACGGTAGCAGACTGCACCGGCAACTAACCGCACCCGCGGCGGCCCATGGCAAACGCACCACAATGCGTTCGCCATGGCAGTTGCCCGCACAAGGATTGACATTTTGTGGAAATGTGGTATAGTAAAAGATAAAGGAAGTGCACCACGGCAGCGTGGCTGAACCTCCGTAAGCTGTTATGAAAAGCCTACGTACTAATGGAACAGGGCGTAGGCTTTCTTTTTCTACTCGTCGTTATTTTCTTTTTTGTCGAGAGCCTTGCATACAGCAAAGACAAACGATGCAACCGTAACAATTGCTGTCACGACCGCACAAAGAAAGTCGTTCGCTGGCGCGAACTTACCGAGTTTCTTTCAGAAACTCGCAATAAATGCCGCGAGTTTGCTCTGCAAACTCGTTAAGCAACCGCAGGTTGCGACGTTCAGCCTACCACCACCGTGGTGCAGTTAAAGTATACTGTATATTTGTATTTAATGCAAGTGGTTTGTTCCGTATTGTGCGCAATGCCAACGAGCGCACGGCTTCCCTCCCCGGTGGGGCAGAAACGCTTGTTGGCTTTCGCAATGTGTCTTGCCCCAAGGCGCGATTTCGGGTAAAATGACAGCAAATGACAGAGATGCAGTACAAGCGCAATTTTTGTATTGTTGCGCATATTGACCACGGAAAATCGACGCTTGCAGACCGACTGATTCAGAAGGCAAAAATTATTGACGACCGCCAGATGAAAAATCAGATTCTGGACAACATGGACATTGAGCGCGAGCGCGGCATTACGATTAAAAGCCAGGCGGTGACCATTCCGTACCACGCCAAGGACGGACACGACTACGAGCTGAATTTTGTCGATACGCCCGGTCACGTGGACTTTTCGTATGAGGTAAGCCGCGCGATTGCTTCTTGCGAGGGCGCGTTGCTTCTGATTGACGCGTCGCAGGGCGTGGAAAGCCAGACGGTCTCAAATCTCTACATGGCGATGGAACAGGATTTGGCGATTGTTCCCGTCATCAATAAAATTGACCTTCCTTCCGCAAATATCCCGGAAATCAAGCGGCAGATTGACCACGATTTGGGCTTGGATTCAGCCGATGCCGTTCCCGTGAGCGCGAAGACCGGCGAAGGCATTGACGATTTGATGGAAGCAATTGTGACCAAATTCCCTGCGCCAAGCGGCGACCCCGACGGAAAGACACAGGCGCTCATTTTTGACTGCCATTATGACGAATACCGGGGCGTTATTATCCACATTCGCGTGATGAACGGGCGCATCAAAAAGGGCGACACCATTCGCTTTATGCACACCGGCACGGAATACAAGGTGGAGCAGGCGGGCATCTTTAAAATCAAATATGAAGAAGTGGCTACGCTTGAAGCGGGCGACCTGGGCTATATTAT
>CALAEZ010000130.1 GCA_937891125.1 uncultured Treponema sp.
GTAGGCTTATCAGCGCAGGCTTTTGCCTCTTTTACAAGCTTTTCAATGCCTTCAACGTCGTACATATCGCCGGCTAACACTTGCCAGCCGTAAGATTCATAGCGTTTTTTAATGTCGTCGGTAAAGGTAATGTCGGTTGAGCCGTCAATACTAATCTTATTCTGGTCATAGAAAACAATCAGCTTACCAAGCTTAAGGTTTCCGGCAAGACTTGAAGCTTCGTTAGAAACGCCTTCTTCCAAACAGCCTTCGCCTGCAAGCACGTAGGTGTAGTGGTCTACAACAGTGTGTTTTGCGGTATTGTATTTAGCAGCAAGCATGCTTTCAGCAATTGCCATACCAGTAGCAAGTGCAATGCCCTGTCCAAGCGGACCGCTGGTAGATTCAACGCCGTCTGTCCAGCCGTATTCCGGGTGACCAGGGCACTTTGAGCCAACCTGACGGAAAAGCTTTATGTCGTCAACAGAAACTTTGTAGCCAGCTAAGTGCAGAATTGAATACAGCAACATAGAACCGTGTCCTGCTGAAAGTACAAAGCGGTCTCTGTCTGCCCATTTTGAGTTAGCAGGATTGTGCTTCATAATCTCGCCGTATAAAACAGCTGCAAGGTCTGCACATCCAAGCGGTAAGCCTGGGTGACCCGAATTTGCCTTCTGAATAGCGTCAATCGACAGTGAACGGATTGACTTAGCAACGGCTGCAATCGCCTTTGTGTCCATAATAAACACTCCTTTCTTGCGAGCTCGTCTGAACCCGCTTTTTAAATATCGCCTGTATGAAACAAACGTGTATGACTCTTTTTGTGCTGCTATAATTTGCGCAACAGCGAAATAAGCTCTTCGCCTGACGCATGGCGTTCGAGCGCTTCCCGAAGCTCTGGCTTTTGGAGATAGCGTGCAAGCTGCGAGATGATTGCAAGATGTGTCTGTGGAGAGCTTGTCATCAGAACAAACATGACGTATACGGCTCTGCCGTCAGCTGCGCCCATAGAAAACGGTGTTTGTAGGTAACAGATCGCAATACACTCATCATCAACATTTTTTAAGACGGGAGTTTGTGCATGAGGAAGCGCAATTCCGTTGCCAACAGCTGTTGTCAGTATTTTTTCGCGTTCGCAGAGTGCGTTGTAAAATACCTCAGTGGTCATTCCCAGCGGTAATGGAACGGTCTTGCTTAAGGTACGGTAAACCTCCTCTGCAGTAGAGCCTAATACGTCCGTATATACGCCGCCCTTTGCGATTAAATCAGCGATTGATGCTACCATCATATCCTCCGTATATCTATTAAATCACCTCAAAATGGTTAGCCCGAAGTCGTTCAACGGCAGCGACAAGCTGACCGCGAATGTCTTCAAAATTAAACTCCATGCCTTCAAGTGAAAGCTGCATGGTACTTGCCTCTTCTGCAGCTGAATCAGAGCCAGTCGCAATTGTTTCGAGCATTCGGTTTACATGCGTAAAGAGCTGCGAAAGCGTGACCAGTTCCTGCTGTGGAAGATGTTCGATATCGTCGCTTGCGCAATCTACCTCGTAGACAAGCGAGCCGACTTGCGTGTAGAGCTCTAGCGCCCGATGCCTCAGCGAACCAAATTGATAATCAGCAAACCAGTTATACTTTTTTTTGAGTATAGCATTGCGACGCATGATTTGCAATGTAAAGAGCTTACGCTCATCTTCGGATATGTGCATTGATGCGGGAAGCATACGACGTACTAAAGAGTCAATGTCCTCTTTTTTCTCGTACAGCTGGTCGGTAATAAAACAGTCGATAACAAATTCGGGTAAATCAAATTGAGGAATACCTGCGTCGAAGCTTGCATCATAGCTTCCGCGGTTCCAGTTGCCAATTGCAGGAACGTCCTCGCCCGTGCGCCACAAACGGGTTTCTACGCCAAATAGCTCCATTGAAACTTTGCGTGTGTTTTCAAGATATTCGTGGATTGAACCACATTGGGTGGTGCAGAGCTGGCGCCGTTTTTCGTAAAAAACGTTTGCGAGCTGCTCTTCCATGCTGGCGCACGGTCCCATGCGGTCAAAGCTTTCAAGTAGCGCCTCGTCAAGCACGCTATTCCAGTGTTGGCGTTGAATGTCATCTTCGTCCATTGTAAATGGATTCTGCTTGTGCGTGATAAGCGGAAAAAGCTCGATGATGCCTTTGTTCCAATTACGTACGCGGCATAAGAAGCGGTCGCCGTAGGTGAAGTCGCAGTCTTGTAAAATGCGCTTCATGGAAATGCCAGTGAGCGAAACGCGTGAAGGAAGTTCAAAGCAGGATTCTTCAAGATGAAGCGCCTTGTTGATCGGGTCGGCGGCGATGTACTGAGCGGCGTATTCGTCCCCATAGAGTGAAAAGAGCGAGCGGGCCGTATTGCTGTCGGTTTCAAATGTTTCTGGCGCCAACATTCTGCCGTTGTATTCAAATTGGAGCGAGCAAGAAAGCAATTCGCCGTCGACAAATGGCACACACCGATCCCCCGCGACAAAAACCTGTGCTTCAATTTCCTGTGCAGTCGGCACAAAGCTAAAAAACTGTCCTGTAAATGCACCTGCGTGGGTGATGTACATGTTGCGTTCGAGCGGGAAGACCATTGGCTCATATTCAAGATATTCCATCACTTCATTGACCGAGGCTTTTG
>CALAEZ010000131.1 GCA_937891125.1 uncultured Treponema sp.
CGTTACTCCGAAAACAGGAAATTATTGTAATTATTGGCAGAAGACGGCGGATCGTAAATGAAGCGCTGGTCAGTAATGCCTTGATTTATCACGTAGTTGGTAAAGTCAAACTGAAATGTTTCGCCCTGTGGCGTTACTGCCTCGATGCGGCGAATAAGCTTATTCTGGGGAAAAACAGAAAGCTTTATATAGCGAAACGCCTCGGTCGTATTGCGGCGGCTTAACAGCAGCCGAATCACCATTTCATCGCTGCCTTCTTCAAGCGGGATAGGATTCTGCCCTACCTCGTAGGCAACAGAATAGTAGCGGCTCATAAGCGAAAGCCCCTGCGGAGTTGCCATATTTGCAGTTGTCGTTGTCTGACCAGAGCCTGACTGCACCGACTGATTTAAGACTGCATCCTGTCCCGGTAGGTAGATTGTCAGCTGGTCGCCGTTAAAGACAATTACCTGCTCCTCTGGATTTGAAAAATCAATGCGCAAAAGGTCAGGTCGCTTAAACGAAACGCGACCTTCCATGGAAGCCTTGCCCGCTTTTATATCAACCGACGCCTCGTAATCTTGAATTTTACCATACTCCTCCGAGATGGTCTGAAAAAAAGCTGGCGCCGTTAAAATCGACTGAGCAGCTCCCAGTGAGACTGTCCCCCATACGAGCGCGCAGAAAAATAAAGTTTTTTTCATCAAACGTACCTTTTCGTTAGTTTAGTTGACTTGACTGTTGTCGTCAATCTGTGCGCTGTCTGCCGGAGCTGCTGCAGGAAGAGCCGCTTCCGCACTTTCCAACAATGAAGCCTGCGCCTCCAGCTCCTCGCAATGCTGCTGTCCCTTAATAATGTCGTAGAACTCGGCTGCAAACATGGTTTCCTCTTCAAGCAGGCGATTTGCAACATAGTCTAAAAGCGACCGCCGCTCCTTGAGTAAATCAAGCGCTTTCTGGTAGCGCTCCTGCAAAATACGCGCAATTTCGTCGTCGATGTACTTTTGCGTCTCTTCGCTGTATTCGCGCACCAGCTCTGGCTCTGCCGCGCCGTAGCCGCGCCCGCTTTTTCCAAGCGTCATGTTCATAAAGCGGTCACTCATGCCGTAGGTGGTAATCATGTCCTTTAAGATGCCGGTTGCGCGGCTAATGTCGTTTGCAGCTCCAGTAGAAATCTCGTTAAACACAACCTGCTCGGCAGCGCGGCCGCCCAAAAGCACGTCAACTTCGCGAAGCAAATCGCCACGCGTATGGAGCGTTTTTTCTTCTTCTTCGCGGTACTGCGTAAAGCCGCCAACGCCGTGCGAGCGCGGAATGACCGTAATCTTGTTGATTGGCGGATAGTCTGGCGTAAATGCACCCACAAGTGCGTGTCCTGTTTCGTGGAAAGCGACGAGGCGGCGTTCTTTTTCGTTTTCGCGCCGCGTCTTTTTCTTTAAGCCAATGCTTACTTTGTCGATTGCATCGTTAAAATCTGCCATGCTCACTTTGTTGCGTCCGTTACGAACAGCCAGAAGAGCCGCCTCGTTTACCACATTTGCAAGGTCAGCACCCGCAAAGCCGGTTGTGCCATGAGCCAAGGAGTCAAAATCTACGCTGCCGTCAATTTTTACGTTCTTTGCGTGGATTTTTAAAATTGCCTCGCGGCCTTTTACGTCAGGACGTTCTACCGGCACCTGTCGGTCAAAGCGTCCCGGACGCAGAAGAGCCGGGTCTAAGATGTCAGCGCGGTTTGTCGCGGCAAGAATAATCAGGCCTTTTTCGTTATCAAAGCCGTCCATTTCAACCAAGAGCTGATTCAATGTCTGCTCGCGCTCGTCGTTACCGCCCAGATTGTTTACGCGGCTTTTTCCGATTGCGTCTAATTCGTCAATAAAGATAATGCACGGCGCTTTTTCGCGCGCCTGACGGAACAGGTCTCGCACGCGGCTGGCTCCAACGCCGACGAACATTTCAACAAAGTCGCTCCCAGAAATGCGGAAGAACGGAACCTGTGCCTCTCCTGCTACAGCGCGCGCTAAAAGCGTCTTACCCGTTCCCGGCGGACCTACCAAAAGCACGCCTTTCGGAATCTTACCGCCAATGTCAGTATATTTTTTCGGGTTTTTCAAAAAGTCTACAACTTCAATAAGCTCGTCTTTTGCTTCGTCAACGCCAGCAACGTCAGCAAAGCGCGTTTTTACCTTGCCTTCGTCAATTGCCTTTGCGCGTGAAGAGCCGGCACCGAAAATGCTTCCCATGCCGCCTAATCCGCTTCCCATCTTGCGGAAGATAAAAAAGTACATAAGGAAGATAATGCCAAACGGCAAAATCAGATTCAGCAGAATCTGCATAAGGTAGCCGTTTTGTTTTGACACAAACTTGTAGGTAACATGCTGCGCGTCTAAAAACTCTATAAAGCTGTTAGTAAGCACGCCTGTCGTCTTATACATGCGGCGCCCCGACTGCACACCAACAGTTTGCTTCATCCAGGGGAGTATGCGCTGCGCTTCCTCAGTTGCTTCCACCTGCTCTTCTGGCCCATAGCCGAGAAAGGTGGTTTCGCCAAGCTCTACACGTACAATTTTGCCGTCTGCAATCATTTGGCGGAATACCGAAAAATCTATCAGCTCATCCGGCTTTGACGTCATAAAAAGATTTACAAAGGCAATCGAAGCAATCAGAACCAGCATAATCGTCCACAACGGGAAGCGATGCGGCTTATGCTCTTTATTATCATCATTTGGTGCTTCTGTCGACAGCTTAAAAAAATTGTAGGGGTCTTTTTCGTTTTTATTTTCGGCGTTTTTCTTATCTTCGTCGTTCATGGAAACCTCTGTAGGATATATGCCTTAAATATACGGAATTTCAGGTAAATAGTCGATAAAATCTGTGTTTTTTCATTAAGATTTTTTTTGTTTCGCCGAAATTTAAAGCGGAATCAGAGCATTTTCGGAGGACATCATGGCATATACCAATCCGTATAGCGCATATCGTGACACGGCAGTAAAAACAGCAAGTCAGGGCAAGCTTGTTGTCATGCTGTATCAGGGAGCTTGCCGCGAGCTTAGTGCAGCACAAATGTGTTTTGCCGCAGACGGCACTATTGCTGCACGCAATATTGAAAGCTACGGAAAGCACATTGCAAAAGCGCAGGAAATTATCGGCGAATTGCAAACCTCGCTTGATATGGATAAGGGCGGTCAGATTGCACAAAATCTTATGGCGCTCTACGTCTATTTTAACCGCGAGCTTATGGACGCAAGTATAAACAAGGATAAGACGAAGCTTGATTTTGTGCTCAACATGATGGGACAGCTGACGCTTGCTTGGGAAACAGCATCAAACAGCACGGCAAACGCACCTGCACAGAATGTTGCGCCAACGTTAAATATCACGGGCTAACAAAGCGAGCAAAAGTTCACTCCATGCGGGAGGGCATGATTATGGAAAAAGAGTTAACACAGGACGAATTAAACGAACGCATTGCGGTTTTACGCCGCTACCGCACACTGCTTGAAGCACAGCGCGAAAAATTTCGCGAATACCTGCTGGTGCTTGAAAAGCAGGAAGCAAAAATAGAAAACGATGACGGCGAAGCGCTTGCCATGCATGCGCAGCTGGAAAACCAGATTGTGGCAAACATTGCCAGCTTGCAGAAGGTCATTCTGCCGATTCAGCGTATGTACGAAAAGGCAGGCATAGAAGGCGCAGAGCATATTCAGGCAGAGCTGCAGGAGATGCAGGAGCGCGTTTTGGCGCAGAACCAGAAAAACCGCACGCTGCTACAGGCACACATGAGCCGCATCCGTGCGCAGCTTACCGAGAGCGTAGGCATGAATCCTTACCGTGGCAGACGAAGCGTATACGCTGAACGAACGGCAAGCGGCAGCCTAGTGGCTTTTGAAGCATAATGTTTAAGGCGCTCGAAGCAACCGGGCGCTTTTTTTTTGTAGCCTATTCAGCATTTTTGTCTTATACTGTTTTTGTTATGAATAATTCAATCTTTATGAAGAAAAAAACTTCTGTATTTGCAAGCTTAACGTTCAAACTGCCGCTCTATCTTGCAGCCTTCTGCATCATATTAAGCGTAGCAAACGGCATAATTGGCTACCGCGTGTTTAAGTCCCTCTTTGAAAAGCAATACAAGGACATCACTGAACAAATCTGCCAGACGGCGCTCTCTTACATCGATGCCGACCGCATTGTGCACTACGCGCAGACGCTTGAGCAAGACGATGCCTGGGTACAAACTGACGCCATGCTTGATAAGCTTACGCAGACTGCATCGCTTGCCTACATCTACGTGACCATTCCCAACTCTGACTACAGCTCACGTATTTATATTTACGACACCATTCATCCCGATGTATTTGTGGCAAATCCAAAAGCAAAAAAATACTATTTGGGGCAAATAAACTCTCTAAAATCATACACACCAGACCGCATAGAAGAACTTCAAAACGTTATGAACAAGGGAGAGAGCGCCATTCACTTTGTCTACAACAATAACGGCGGACACGTAACAACCTCGATCCCGGTTATTGACAGCACGGGAACTGTTGTCGCAATTATGAGCATCGTAAAGCCGATGAGCGAAATACGCGAATTTAAAGACAGCTACCGCCGCACCGTAGCGCTATCGTCTGTCGCCATTACGCTCCTGTTCGTGCTGATTTTCGTGTTCATACTGCTGCGGCGCGTCGTAAAGCCGATTACGCTTATTACCAAAGAAACGTCACACTTCGCCGAGCATCCTGGCAGCATTTCCGATGCGCTCGCTAAAATCCATGGCAAAAACGAGCTTGCCGTGCTTGCCCGCTCAATCGAAAAGATGAGCGCCGACACGAAAAAATACATTGCCGACCTGACGCATGTAACTGCAGAAAAGGAGCGCATTAGCGCCGAACTCAATGTTGCCACGCAGATTCAGGCCGACATGCTGCCGCGCGTTTTCCCGCCGTACGAAAATCACCCCGAAATCGAGCTGTATGCGTCAATGGATCCGGCAAAAGAGGTTGGCGGCGATTTCTACGACTTTTTCCTTGCAGATGACGACCACTTTGTAATTGTCGTTGGCGACGTAAGCGGAAAAGGCGTGCCGGCGTCACTCTTTATGGTTATTGCCAAAACACTGCTGCACAACGTTGCCATGCATTCAAAAAGCCCTGCTGACATTTTCGAAAACGTAAACGATCAGCTCTGTGAAGGAAACGATGCCGGCTTGTTTGTTACCTGCTGGCTCGGTGTCTTGACGCTCAGTACGGGCGAGCTGGTGTTTTCGAACGCCGGCCATACACAGCCCGTTCTGTACCAGAACAACCGCTTCTGCTACTTAGACACGAAGCCCAATTTAATGCTCGCCGCAATGAACGGTATGCCGTACACCGAGCATCATCTGCAGCTCCAAAAGGGTGACCGCCTTTTTGTCTACACCGACGGCGTTACCGAAGCAACAAATACCAAAAACGAGCTTTACGGCGAGGAACGGCTTTTACACGCAATCCAAGCGACAGAAAACATGAACTCAAAGGAAATTTTAGCCACCGTAAGGAAGGATATCGACAGCTTTGTACAATCCGCACAGCAGTTTGACGACATTACCATGCTCGAGCTGTGCCTAAAGGTACAATGATGGAGGAAACAATGGCAACACTGACAATTCTTGCAACCGACGAGCACATACAAGCAGTAAATGACTTTATTCACGCTCAGCTTCCGTCAGACTGTCCGCTTGGCGTCATAAATCAGATTGATTTAGCTGTCGAAGAAATTTACGTAAACATTGCGCACTACGCATATGCGCCAAAACAAGGAAATGTAACCATAACGTGCACGGTTACCAAAGACGAGCCGCTGCTTTCCGTCACCTTTGCTGACAGCGGAAAGCCATTTGACCCGCTTGCAAAGCCAGACCCCGATATTACGCTCTCTGCAGAAGAACGCGACATCGGTGGCCTAGGCATTTTTCTTACAAAAGAATTTATGAACAGCGTGAGCTACCGCTGGGAAGACGGTCAGAATATGCTCACGTTTACAAAAAAGCTAGGGAAATACTGATTAACACTTTCCTCGTAAAGCCTACAGAATAGCAAGCACACTGTTCATGCCAGTAGCGTTAAATACCTGCTGGCAGAATGCCGATGGATTTTTAACAAACAGCTTTGCGCCAAAGCCTGCCATAAGCTTATGTGCCACAAGCACCACACGAAGACCAGCACTTGAGATATATTCTACATCTGCAAGGTTCAGAATAAGCTGCTTAATTCCCTTTGCGTGCGCCTTTACTGCCTCTTCAAGCTGAGGGGCTGTTGTTGTATCTAATCTTCCGCTTACCTTTAGCTCGGTAACGTCACCTGTAGTTGCTTCTGTAACTATCATAGTCGCTCCATTTATTTTATAAAATTTCCTTTATTTTCGCACTTTATGCAAAAAAGTCAATCAATTTTATTTAGATTTAATTCGCTTTGTGGTATGATAAGGGAACCTCTAAAAGAAAGGTGATAGTATGATTCAATGCAAGCGCTGCGGCGCGTCTATTCTTGATAATTCACGATTTTGCTCCTTCTGCGGCACGGTTCTCGATGCAGCACAGACTATTCTGCTTTGTAAACGCTGTGGCGCCCGTCTTTTGTCTACAGACCGATTCTGCTCGCAATGCGCAACGCCAGTTTCAGGCGCGGTACGTTCCGCCACACCCATGCAACAGACAGCGCCAGCACAGGTACAGCCATCCATGGCATCTCGCCCGCAAATGACGCCAACCGCTATCGCTGCCACTTCTGACTCCCGCTTTCCAACTATGCTCAAAGTCCCTGCTGGCGGCTTTACCATGGGCGAAGGTATGCCAACACGCCGTGTAACACTTTCAAGCTTTCTGCTATCACAAACACCTGTTACGCAGCGCCAATATCAGATTGTCATGGCAAAACGTCCCTCAAAGCTTCCTGGCGACAACCGCCCCGTAGAAAGCGTAAACTGGTGCGAGGCAATCATCTTCTGCAACATGCTGAGCATTATGCAAAACCTGCAGCCGTGCTACAGCATTGGAGACGCAACTGATTTGACAACATTCGACACTGCAAGCGCCGTCTGGAAACGCGTCACCTGCAATTTTCTTGCAAGCGGTTACCGGCTTCCCACGGAGGCAGAATGGGAATACGCCGCGCGTGGAGGCGGCATGCATCCGACACAGACCCAATTTGCGGGAAGCAACGACATAAACACGGTTGCCTGGTATGGCGAAAACAGCGACGTTACCACGCATGATGTTGCAACAAAGACGCCGAACAGCATCGGTCTGTATGATATGTGCGGAAATGTTGCAGAATGGTGCTGGGATTACATGGGAGAACTGCCGTCACAGCCCGTACAAAATCCACGCGGGCCGAACATCGGCGCCATGCATGTAAAGCGTGGTGGCGGCTGGCTTGACGACAAGGAGCAGTGCACGGTATTTTACCGCAGCGGAAGCGCGCCTACGGGCAAAAGCTCAAGCTTAGGCTTTCGCGTGTGTCGCTCATACTAGGAAAAAAAGGCTGTTACATCTGTATGAATCAGAAAAAAACGTCACATAAAATCGACATGCTTACCGGGCCGTTGCTTGGTAAGCTCATCTTGTTTGCGCTTCCGCTTGCTGCAAGCAGTATTTTGCAGCAACTTTTTAATGCGGCCGACATTGCAGTCGTCGGTCGCTTTGCCTCAAGTCGTGCCCTTGCCGCTGTTGGCGCAAATAGTTCAGCCATCAACCTTATGGTAAATCTTTTTGTAGGGCTTTCTGTTGGCGCAAACGTTGTCATCGCCTCTCTTATCGGCAAGGGCGAAGCAAACAAAATAAATACGGCTGTGCATACCGTCATTTCGGTAGCACTCGCAAGCGGCGTTTTTTTACTCTGCTTAGGGCAAATCGTTGCACCCCATATTCTTACGCTTATGCGCACGCCAGATGATGTACTTCCGCTCGCCGTGCTGTATCTACGGCTCTACTTTCTCGGCATGCCGTTTATCATGCTCTACAATTTTGGTGCGGCTATTTTGCGCTCAAAGGGAGACTCCAAGCGCCCGCTGTATGCACTTACCCTTGCAGGCGTCATTAACGTGCTCTTAAACCTTTTGCTCGTGATAGTCTGTCGCCTCGGAGTTGCGGGCGTTGCCATTGCAACCGTTATTTCAAACATGGTGAGCTCTAGCATGATTGTGTGGCTATTGCTGCACGAAGAAGAGACCTTTCGGCTTTCATTTTTTAAGCTGTGCGTAAAGCGAGAGCATTTAGCGCGCATTATAAAAATTGGAGCACCAGCAGGCTTACAGGGCATGGTATTTTCTTTCAGCAACGTATGCATACAGACGGCTCTAAATGGCTTTGGCTCTAGCGCCATTGCAGGAAGCGCCGCCGCGCTAAACTACGAATGTTTAGGCTACTTTATTGTAAGCGCCTTTACGCAAGGCTGCGTTACCTTTACAAGCCAAAACTATGGCGCCCACCAGTATGAACGCTGCAAGCGCATTTATTCGCTGTCGTTTGTAAGCGCACTCCTGCTCAACCTTGCGCTCTGTGGCGCGTTTCTGCTTTTACGACGCCCACTTATCGCCGTATACACAACAGAACACGAGGTAGCCGCCTTTGCCATTATGCGTATGGCGCTCATTCTGCCGTTTGACTGGCTTATGTGCACCTATGAGGTAAGCGGCGGCGCAATGCGTGGCATGGGATATTCTATGCTGCCTGCCATCATTACTATTTTTGGCACCTGCGTATTTAGGCTTGCATGGGTCGCCACCGTGTTTGCGCATGTTAAAAGCTACATCATGCTGATGGCAGTCTACCCTGCAAGCTGGGCTGTTTGTGGAAGCGCAATGCTTATTGCCTACTTTACCTTGCGCCATCGGCTCTTTACACGCGGCGCATAAAGAGCAAGCGCAAACCCAGCGCACAAGCCCAGCATGCGAAAAAAAGGAGAGCGTCTGTCGCTCTCCCTATGCGTTACTTCATCAATTTTGCGTACTTCTGTGCAAGCCGCTTACTCTTTACAGCCGCCAAACCGCAGTAGTTTGCCGGGTTTTCAAAGAAGGTTGCAGGATTTGCAATGCCAAGCTTTTCAAGTTGGGCGGTAATCTTTGCAAATGCTTCTTCGTGCGTCTTTAAGACTTCAAAGAATGTTTTTCCCGTCTGCTCGGCTTCAAGCGTAATCTTTCTAATCACCTCGTGGCCGTCGTTTACGCCAGCTTCGCCCAGCAGAATGTAGGCAGGTTCTGCTAAAACGCCGCCCTTTACCTTGCCGCCGGCTCCCTGCAGGTTTCGTGCCATGCCGTCCTTGTCTGCCTGTAAGCCCTTAACGACAGAGTTCATGCGGGCAACTGCCATCGTAAAGCCAGAAACATAGTCAGCAATAAAACGCTGACTTGCGCTGTTTGTAAGGTCGCGCTGGTGCTCTGAAATCTGATCCATGTAGAAGGTGATTACACGCGGGCACATTGCCTTCCACAGTGATTTTACGTGCTCGCTGTTCCACGGATTGCGCTTCTGCGGCATGGTAGAGCTTCCGACCTGCGTTGAAGCAAAATATTCAAACACCTCGCCGATTTCACTTCGCTGTAAATTGCGAAGGTCGTCAGCAAGATTTGCGATAATGCCGAATGCAACGTTCATCTCCAAAAGCAGGCGCAAAACGTGCTCTGGCTCAACAAGCTGATTTGAATATTCTGACGGCTTTAAGCCTAAAAATTCGGTGTAAATGCGCTCTAATTCTTCCGGGTCTTTTACAATCATGCTCGGTCCATTGTAGCTTCCGACAGGGCCTGCAAGCTTTCCGACTAAATCGTCGCTCAATTCTTCAATGCGTAAAATTGACTTTCCAAGGCGGGCGACAAATTCGGCAATGCTCCAGCCGAATGTGATTGGAACTGCGTGCTGACCGTGCGTGCGGCCTACCTGAGGGGTGCTGCATTCGCGCTCGGCTATTTCACAAAGATATGTTTCTAGCTGCTTTAGCTCTGGTAACACAACATTTTTGGTAACATCGCGCATACGGCAAGAAAGTCCTGTGTCCAAGATGTCAACACTCGTTGCTCCAAGATGAACAAGGGGAGCTACTTCTGAAGGAACCTTTGTTTTGAATACGTTTACAAGTGCTCGTATGTTGTGCTTAGTCTTTTCTTCTTCTTTGGAGACTTCTTCCGGGTCGATTTCTTCTGCTGCCTTGTCGAGGGTTGATTCCATGGCAGAAGTAAGCTGACCGCGCAATTTTAGGTGAGCCTTAACAAGAGCGGCTTCGCACTTTGCATTGCTTCGGACGGAAGCTTCTTCTGAGATGTATTTGGAAAGGCCTTCAAAGGCGGCTGCTTCCGAAAGGGAATATCTGTGGTCAATACAAGAAAGGTTTTCAAAAATATTACGAGTTTCCATAAAGTACAGT
>CALAEZ010000132.1 GCA_937891125.1 uncultured Treponema sp.
CACTCTTTCCCTACACGACGCTCTTCCGATCTCTGCGCCTATATTTTTTTTTATATTTTTGATAGAATGAGCGCATGAATATTATCGTTGTCGGCAACGGTGGTCGTGAGCACACCATTGCTTGGAAAATCGCTCAGAGTGAAAGTGTTGAGACAGTTATTTGCGTTCCCGGAAACGGCGGAACCGCACATGAATCAAAGTGCCGCAATATAGAAATCAAGGAATGCGACTACATAAAACAGGGCGAGAATGCCTTCGTTCAGATTGCAAAGCATGAGAACTGCACGATGGCCGTCATAGGGCCGGAGGATCCGCTTGCAGAAGGACTTGCGGACGAATTCTGGAATGCCGGAATTCCGTGCGTGGGACCAAAAAAAGCCGCCGCTCAGCTTGAAGCGAGCAAGGATCTTTCAAAGGAATTCATGGAAAAATACGGCGTTGCCTGCGCAAAAAGCCGCACATTTACGGACAAAGCCGCCGCTCAGCAGTACGTGCGCGAGCATGGAGCGCCAATCGTCATAAAGGCTGACGGACTTGCCGCAGGCAAGGGCGTTGTTGTTGCACACACAGAACAGGACGCTCTTGACGCAATCACTGACCTTATGGAATCAGGACGCGTAGGAACCGCCGGACAAAAGCTCGTGATTGAAGACTACCTTAAGGGCGTTGAAATTTCAGTGCTTTCCGCAGTAAGCGTTGACCCGAACCACCCGGAAAACGCGGTTATCGTTCCGTTCCTTCCGGCGCGCGACCACAAACGGCTTATGGACGGTGCGCAGGGTCCAAACACCGGCGGAATGGGTTCTGTCTGCCCGCTTGACGACGTTACCGACCAAACGATGGCGGCATTCAACAAGGACTGCTTGGAGCCTACGCTCCGCGGTCTTATCGCAGAAAAATTCGACTACCGCGGCTTTATTTTCTTTGGCGTAATGCTGACCGCCGAAGGACCTAAGCTTTTGGAATACAACGTGCGCCTTGGCGACCCTGAGACGCAGTCCGTTCTTCCGCTCATGGACTTTGATTTTGTGGAAATGTGCAAGGCAATTACGAACGGCACGCTCAAGGACTTTAATTTTGCATGGAAAAAAGGCTATCAGGTAAGCCCGGTCGTTGTTTCCGGTGGGTATCCTGGAAGCTATCCAAAGGGAAAACCCATCTCAATCAATCAGGAAAAAGTGAACGAAAGCGGAGCCAAGGTGTTCATTGCAGGCGCAATCATTGACCGCCGCAGCGAAAGCGACCAGCTGGTAACCAGCGGCGGACGCGTTCTTGCCTGCTCAACGTTCGGAACGACTTTTGACGAAGCCTGGAAAAACGCCTACAAAGCCATCGAGGGAATCCATTTTGAGGGTGCCTTCTACCGCAAGGACATAGGTCTTCCGGGCGCGGCAGAAAGCAATTAAAACTCAGGATGAACTACGTTCACTCGCAAACAGAAACAGAGCTTCTCGCATTTTTGTCAGACGGTGCAAAAATACGAACAAGAGAATTTCTTTCATTCAGAAAATAAATAATTTTATAAAGAAAACGCGACCGCTCGCTGCGGGGTTACTAGCAGCAAGCGGTCGCAATGTATGCTAAAAATCGGGAAAAACCCGGTTCTTAAACCTTTGATTATTTGTCGTTCTGCAGGGCGGCGTAGCCTTCCTCGCCGGTGCGGATTTTAACAACGTTGTCCACCTCGTACACGAAGATTTTGCCGTCGCCGATGTGTCCTGTGTAAAGGGCTTTCTTTGCGGCTTCAATCACATCGCGCACAGGAACCTTTGAAACGACAATCTCGACCTTGATTTTTGGAAGCAGAGTCATCTCAACAGGGGTTCCGCGGTAGTATTCGCTTGCGCCCTTCTGCATTCCGCAGCCCATTACGTTCACTACGGTCATGCCTTCAACGCCGATTCTATTCATGGCAGACTTGAGCGCGTCGAATTTTGTCTGGCGGGTCACGATTACAATCTTCGTGAACTTAGCGTCCGTAGGCGCATGGTTTTCTACAGGAACCGCCTGACTTACAGGAGCCACGCCGCCAGCAGGAAGCGGAACGCCCGCAACAATTGCCTCTTCCATCTCCTCTTCAGAATACATCATCGCAAAGCCCGAGAACGCAGTGTCCAGGCCGTGCTCAAACTTATCAAGTCCTACGATTTCCTCTTCGGCAGTTACGCGCAGTCCTATCGTCTTTTTGAGGACAAAGAACACAATCGTAATGGTAACGACCGTCCACAGTATTATGGTAGCCATACCGCCAAGCTGCTTTCCAAGCTGGGTAAGTCCGCCGCCGTAGAACAAGCCTTTTTCAATTCCTGCAAGCTCAAAGCCAGGAGCCGCGTCAGTTGCAAAAAGACCTACTGCAATCGTTCCCCAGATACCGTTCATCATGTGAACTCCAACGGCACCAACAGGGTCGTCAACATGAAGCACGTAGTCCAAAAGCCATATTCCAAAAATTACAAGAAGACCTGCAACCACGCCGATTACGGCCGCTCCCGCACAGTCGGTAACATCACAAGGAGCGGTAATCGCAACAAGACCTGCCAAAGAAGCGTTCAAGCACATTGAAACGTCAGGCTTTCCGTATTTTACCCATGTAAAAATCATTGCGGTAACAGTTGCAACCGCAGGAGCCACCGTCGTAGTCAAAAGAACCGAACCCAGGGTCGGAACGTCCGTTGCAGCAGCACCGTTGAATCCGTACCAGCCGAACCACAGGATAAAGCAGCCCAGCGCGCCGTTTGCAATGTTACTTCCAGGGAACGCATGAACCTTCGTAACCTTGCCGTTTGCATCGCGGTCAAATTTTCCGATTCTGGCGCCAAGCATGGCAGCACCAATCAACGCACAAATTCCGCCCACCATGTGGATACATGCCGAACCCGCATAGTCATGGAATCCCCACTGAGCCAAAAATCCGCCGCCCCATGTCCAGTGCGCTTCAATCGGGTAGATGAGTCCCGAAATTATTGCCGAATACAAGCAGTATGTTGAGAACTTGGTTCTCTCTGCCATGGCGCCGCTTACGATTGTGGCAGTCGTTGCACAGAACACAAGGTTGAACACAAAGCCCGAAAAGTCAAACGAAGCATACTCGCTGAACACGCTGAAGCCCGGCTTTCCAAGCACGCTCCAAATTCCCTTGCTCACCTCTCCGGTGACAGGATCGGTATAGCTCAGCATGAACGATGCACCGATAAGGAACCACATGACCGTACCGATACAAAAGTCCATGAGGTTTTTCATTATGATGTTGCCGGTATTTTTTGCGCGGGTAAAGCCCGCCTCCACCATGGCAAATCCCGCCTGCATCCAGAACACAAGCGCCGCTCCAATAAGGAACCACACGCTGAACGTCGTACCGCTGGCACTTTCCACCGCCGCGGCAATCGCCTGACTGATTTCTTCTGTCATATAGACCTCCAAATAAAAAAAAGGCGTGCACGCATGACAGAAAGAGTCTCGTTCTTTCTTCATGAATGCACGCCTTTGTGCTAAAATATTTTTTTACCCGGTGGTTTAGCTCGTAAGGACACGAACCGAACCACCGTCTTACAGTCATCTGCCTTCGGCAACCTTCGGCAATCTTCAGTGTCCTTCGACCCGACAGGCTCAACGACCGTAACTCAATTACATCATTATACGCGGTACAGCAAATCCTCGTAGCAAGGGAACGGCTTGTATTCCTCGCCAAGGAGCGGCTCAATCTCGTCTGCAACGGCGCGGGTTTCAGCCATTGCCGGAAGAACCTTGTCCGCATATGCGCGGGCCATCTCCATAGCGCCGGTCTCTGCCTTTGCCTGCAAGTGAACCCTGCAAAGCTCCTCTGCCTTCTGCGCAAGCTCGCCGGTTAAGCCGTCAAGTTTTGCAAGAAGCGCGCTCTGTGCACTCGCCTTTGCGCCCGGAACCACAGCCTTAAGATCAAGGACGGTCTTGCTTACTGCAGCAATATACTTGTATGCAGCAGGCAGGATGTCCTTGTTTATCATCTCAAGCATGGTCTCAACCTCGATGTTCAGAATCTGGCTGTATTTCTCAAGCTTTACCTCATAGTGAGTTTCCATTTCTTCCTTGGAATAAACTCCCATCTCGGTAAAGAGCTTAAGGTTCTTCTCATCAAGGTAATGAGCCATTGCATCAGGCGTTGTCTTAAGGTTCAGAAGACCGCGCTTCTCGGCTTCCTTAATCCAGCTTGCATCGTAGCCGTCGCCGTTGAACACGATTTTCCAGTGAGCTTTTACCTCGCGCTCAATCAATGTGTTCAACGCCTTCTCAAAGTCCTTTGCGCCCTCAAGCTCGTCTGCAAAAGCCTTGAGCGTATAGGCAACGATTGCGTTCAGAACCGTGTTAGGTCCGGAAATACTGAGCGAAGAACCACAAGAGCGGAACTCAAACTTATTTCCCGTGAACGCAAACGGACTCGTGCGGTTACGGTCTGTTGAATCCTTTGGAATCGGTGGCAGTACGTCCGCACCAATGGTCATCTTGCCCTTCTTGTCATTTGAGTAAGCCTTGCCCTCGTAAATTGACTCAAGAACGGCATGCAGCTCATCGCCAAGATAAACAGAGATGATTGCCGGCGGCGCTTCGTTTGCGCCAAGGCGGTGGTCGTTACCGGCACTTGCCACGCTCATGCGCAGCAGATCCTGGTATTCGTCTACGCCCTTAATGACTGCCGCGAGCATTAAGAGAAACTGCGCATTTTCTTCCGGCGTGTCGCCCGGATCTAAGAGATTCTGACCTTCATCGGTAGAAAGCGACCAGTTGTTGTGCTTACCGCTTCCGTTTACGCCCTCAAACGGCTTTTCTGAAAGCAGGCAGTACAGCCCGTGGCGCAGCGCGACTTTTTTCATCAGCTCCATCGTCAGTTGGTTCTGGTCAACGGCAAGATTAGTCGTGGTAAAAATGGGTGCCATTTCGTGCTGTGCGGGCGCAACCTCGTTGTGCTTGGTCTTGCTTAAAATGCCGAATTTCCATAGCTCGCGGTCAAGGTCGTGCATAAAATCAGCAACGCGCGGCGTGAGCATGCCGTAGTAGTGGTCGTCCATTTCCTGTCCTTTTGGCGGAAGTGTGCCAAAAAGCGTGCGCTTGCAGAATTTTAAGTCCTTGCGCTGCTCGTATAGTGCCTTGTCTACCAGAAAATATTCCTGCTCCGGGCCGACCGTTGTGGTAACGCGCGTTGCGGTGGTGTTTCCAAACAGGCGCAAAATGCGCAGAGCCTGCTTGTTGATTGCTTCCATTGAGCGCAAAAGCGGAATCTTTTTGTCTAACGCCTCGCCCGTGTAGGAGCAGAAGGCGGTCGGAATGCAGAGCGTGCCTTCTTTTACAAATGCGTAGCTGGTGGGGTCCCATGCGGTGTAGCCGCGTGCTTCAAAGGTTGCGCGAATGCCGCCAGAAGGGAAAGAAGATGCGTCAGATTCGTCTTTTATAAGCTCTTTTCCGCTAAATTCCATGATGACGCCGTCACCAAGCGGATTTATGAATGATTCGTGTTTTTCTGCTGTAACGCCAGTCATCGGCTGGAACCAGTGCGTGTAGTGCGTGCAGCCTTTTTCAAGTGCCCAGTCTTTCATGGCATTTGCGACAATGTTTGCAAGCGAAAGGTCGAGCTGCGTGCCTTCCTTAATGCATTTTTTTAATGCCTTGTAGGTGTCTTTTGGTAAACGCTCGCGCATAACGCTGTCGTTAAAAACGTTGCTTCCAAACAGTTCCGGAATAGATTCTGCCATATGTTACCTCTTAAAAACTGGTCACAGCGGTCAAAAAAAGAATTTTTACTGCTTTTTTGCCGCTTTTTACGTAAGTTTCACGTATTTATAGAGCGGTTTGGGGAAATTAGTCAAGCGATTGCAGGTAAAATCGGCTGTTTTTGTGTGAATTTAGCAGATTTATGTTCGGGGATAGCAGATTTTTGCGTGTTTTTGCCGTTTTTAGGCGATTTTTAGTGAAAAAAGATGAAAAATTGGCGAAAAATTGTCAAAAAATGCCGTTTAGTCGACAAAAAAACACGCTCGTCACGGAAAATGGCGGGCGTGCTCGATTTTTACGTATTGGTCATCCTCTGCTTGTGTTTCGCTTACTGCCGCGCGTCAATGAGCGCCTGCACGTAGCTTGTCCATGCATCATCGCTGGCAGAAAAATGCCCGGTGCTGTCTACGCTAAACAAAAGCGCGCCCGACTGATCTTGCGCCGCTACGCAGCGTGGCTTGGTAACAGCCGCAGCGAGCGCTGGCAGCGTCTTTTGTATTGCCTCTGCAAACAGCCCCGCGGTAATAAAGCCGCCGAGCTTGCTTGAATGAGTGCTGTCGCCGGCAGTCATAAGCGCGCGCGCTTTTGTGTCCGTGCGGTCGCCTAAAATCCATGCCTTTTCATACAGGCTTTTAGTAAGCTCAAAGCCGTCGATAAGCGCAACGTTTTCTTCCTTTGCAAGCTGGCGCATCGCCGTGACGTAGCTGTCATTTTTCACCTCTGCGTCGTCAGCATCATGGTGCGGCATAATCTTACCGTTTTTGTCAAATTTAAGCCGGCTTACGGGCGTTACCAGCACGGGCGTTGCGCCTTTGCTGCGCGCCGCATCGATGTACTGCTTTAAAAACCATTTGTAGGTGCCGCCACTGTCTTCGGTGTAGCTTTCATCGCCGTATTTTTTTACAAATGCTGCTGCTGTCGCACTCTTTTTGCCTTCGGTAAGCGGATACATGCCCTTGCCGTTTGGCTTTCCCAGCGTAACGCCGCGGTCGGGGTCGGACAGGTTTTCGTCGTTGTGCCCGAACTGAATCAAAAGGTAGTCGCCGCTCTGCATTTGGCGCGTAATTCTGTCAAGGTTCCCTTCGTTGATAAAGTTTCGCGTGGAGCGGCCGCCGTTTGCGTAGTTCTGGAAGGCGACGCCGCTGGTAAACCAGGCTGCGATAAACTCGCCCCACGAGCCTTCGTCACGATTTTTGCCTTGCGACCACATGCCTTTTTCGCTGTAGTCGCGCACGGTAGAATCTCCTGCAAGGAAGATATTCAGCTTGTCTTCATCGCGAGCTCCTCCAGCTCCTACAGCTGCAACAAGGGCGTGTCCTTCCTTGACGCGCTCCGTAAGCTCGGCAGTAAGCGCTTCACCGCTCGTGCCGTTTCTGAGCCGCGGTGTCACCTCTACGCTGATTTTTGCGTTTTGGTCAATGCTTGTTACCAGATAGCTCTTGGTGGCAAATCCAGTAGATGACAGCACCAGCTCTTTTTTGCCGTTCTTTTCGCGGTACCAGTTTATCATGCTCGTGTCAGCGTCGTCTGCCTTTGCAAGCGAGTAGCTTACCGTGAGCGTATGGCCTGGGTAGGGTGTGTTGATGTCGTCATTTGAGATGATGACGGGCTTTTTAGCAAATTTCGGCTTTGCTTTTGCCACACTCTTGCTGTCGGCAAAATAGGCCGGCGTCCAGCTTCCGAGCACGGAAAGCGGTGTGTAGCCGGTGTCATCGCCGAGTACAGTGCCGGCAACGCGGGAAGCGGTGTCAACGGCAGCGCCTGCAAACGTGGTGTTGTATTCGCGGAACGCTGCTTTTTCCGGCGTGTTTGCGCTCATCTTTGTCCAGCCGGCGTCTTCAATCAGGTCGGTATCAAAGAGCTTCAGGTTGATAAAGGCGACCTTTGCGTTCTGTCCCCAGGGGCGCCCAAAGTAGCCTGCGTCCACGTTTGTTACCAGATTTTTGGTTAGCGCACAGTTGTAGAACACGTAGCCAGCTTTGAGCGGATTGCGCGCTGCCGTCAAATAGCCGCCGTTTTCGCCAGAGCTGTAGCCGCACCAGCAGAGCTCGCAGTTTTCAAACAGAACGTCGCCGCCGCCAAAGATAAAGTCAGTCTGCCCTTCGATGTAGCAGCGCTTAAAATACTGATGGGTGTTGTCGCCCGTGTACAGCGTATCCTGGCTTCCGATAAAGCGGCATTGCACGTATTCGCAGAAATCTGCTTCTGAACATAGGGCGGCGGCGCGCTCGGTCGCCTTTTTGGCGCGCACGTCACTTGAAATGCGGCGTACAAAGGAAATGGAGCCGTCGCTTTCAACGCCGTCAGCAATTTCCTCGTCGCACACGTATTTGTTAAAGGAGCTTTCAAAGGTAATGCCTTCGGCTCTAAATGCTGTTGCTGTCGGCTTAATGTAGGTAGCTACGCCCCAGCGCGCAACGCCTGCTTTTGTAAACTTATCGTGCGCTAAATCTGCATTGTAAAAGCCCTTTTCGTCTGCGCTGTAGTACTGATAGCCGATGCCGTAGTACCAGGTGAGCTTTACTTCTGCCGCCGGCGTGTCGTTTTTAAGCGTGAGGTACGGCGTGTCGATGATAAGCTGCTGTCGGTAGATGCCGGGCGCGATGTGAATCGTAATGCGGTCACTCTCCTTTTGCGGATTCATGGCCTTTGCCAGTGCAAGCGCTTCTGCGAGCGTGCTGCAGTCAGCTTTTTTTCCGCCGATGTACAGGTCTTTTTTAAGTGGAAGTGGCTTTGCTTTTGTGTCTTTCTTTACCAGATTTAAGTCTTTGCTGAGCGGTTTTCCGTTTACGACCACGTGATTGGTTGTTTTAGCAACAGCCGTTTCGCTCGCGGCAGTGTAGGTACCGTCACGCAGGCTTACGCTGTAGCTTCCGTCTGCTTTGATGGTGCCCGTGTAGACTGAGCCGTCGGTGTGGGTGAAGGTTACCTTTGCTGGCAGCAAGCTTACCTCGCCGATAAAGCGGCCGTCTACTGCGTAGGTAGCGCGTGGAGCAACAGCAATGTCGAACGAAAGTGCTTCTGTTGCCGTTATGGAAGCGTTGCTGGTAATTTCATAATCGTTTGCGCCAGAAAGCACGATAGCGTACTGCACGCCCGGCTCAATGTTGCCGCGGTAGGTAACGGTGGTGCCTGTTTTTTCGGTGGTGCAGGTAATGCGCTGGTAGATTGAGCCAGCCGGTGGCTCTAATATCACCTTGAGCTGAGACGCATCGTAGCCGTCCTGGAGCCCTGTAATGCATCCGTCAAGCGCAACGGTTTCAAGCTCGGCTACACGGAGCGGAAGCGTTTTAGCAGCTCCTGGCGCAGTGGCGGTTACATCGACAAGCAGGTCTTTTTTGGCAATGCTGTAGCCAGAAATACCGGTCAGCATGGCCATGTAGCTGTGACCGCCTGCAAGTGAGGCGTGGTACGTGGTGCCTTCGATGGTGGCAGAAAGCAGCTGATTTGTCTCCCGGCAGAGGAAGGCAAGCTGAGCTTTAGTGCTGTCGTCTGCGGTGAGAGAAGCCGGTAGCTGCAGGGCGCCGCTTACCTGCACGGCGGGCGTGCGTACCACGCGGTAGAACACAGGCTTACCGGCATTTGCGTCGGCGTAAATTTTGTAGGCGCCGTCGTGCAGCGCGATGTAGCTATAGCGGGTGGCGGTTGCTGCGCTTGCCTGCACAAGGGGCGCATGTTCGTCCTGTTCGCCGGAGAGCACTAACAGGTCGGTGCCGATGTTTTTGTCTGTTCCGTGCGTAAGGTGGGCAAAATGCACGTCCTTTGCGCTTGCGTTGCTTGTTCCTGCGTAGAACGTCACCGTGTCTCCGGCGTGCACGTTCTGGAGCAGGATATAGCGCCGTTTTTCGCCGCCCGTGCCGTTACAGTAGTAGATGCCGTTTGAAACATAGCCGTCGTCAAACGCGAGGCTTTGGTAGCCTTGATTCCCCGCAGATTTTTCGGCACTGCTTTCAAAATACATGCGGTCGTTGTTTACAAAGTTTAAGGTTACATCGCCCCAGCTGATTTCGCCAGCGACCGAAAAGCGACCGCCAGGTGCGAGTTGCTCGATAGCGTCTATATCTGCTATTGACAGGTGATTGATAACGTCTCCAGCGTCTTGTACGCCGCCGAAGTCCCAAATTTCAGTTTTTCGGGATTGTGCTGCCAGTGATTCAAGCATAAGCACTGAAAGAAGCAGACTTCCCATTGCTTTTAAGACACTTTTTCTCATAAAAAAACCTCTGCCTACAGTATAGCAGAGGTTTTATAATTATGCTGACAAAAAATAGCAAAAATGAGCGAAAGTTTCGTTATCAGCTAGTTAAATTCGTCTTCAAAGTCGCTGTCTTCTGACGTGCCGTTGTCAAAGCTTTCGTCGTAGTCTTCGTCAAATTCAGCTTCTTCGCCAAGCTCGTCGTCAAAGCTGTCGTCGTATAAGGTGTCATCGTCAAAGTCGTTTACATCGTCTTCGTCTTCAAAGTCATCGTCGTCAGAAATGTCGTCATCGTATTCATCGTCGTAAGAAAAACCGTATGCTTCCATCTCTGATGGGTCGAAAAAATTGCCTTCGTTTGCCATGCCTAGACTGTAAAGCAAGTACATTTGTTCTGTCAACTGCTGTATTGCAATCTTTACGTTTGAACGCCAAAATATGCGGCTAGTAATGGAACGTTTGAAAATGCTAGAAAAATCTGCTGTAGCTAAACGCATAAGCGCCGCTGGTATTGTGGTGGTGCTGTGTGCGGCGACCGCTAGCATGTGCAGCTGGGGGCGAGCCTGCCGCATGGCAGGCGAAGCCATTCCGAAGCGACCGCACGGGCGCTGAAGGAATGAGGGTTACCGAACCGCGGAAAGCCCGTAGCCGCTGCCAGTCGCGCTATACATCGACGTGCAGTTCGTCTGTCGTCTATGACAGAAAGCGCGTTCTGTGCTATACTCGAGCGCATGACGTCAGCAAAGTCTGTTTTTTCTGCCGGTGCCGCTTTGGTGCGTCACGGTTTTCACACTATACAAAAGCCCTGGCGGCTGTTCCGTGCAAAGGCGCCGCTTGCTTCGTTCATAGTAAGCCGCCTGCTTACCATGCTTGTCATCCTGTTTATACTGGGCTGGGCGCTTTTTGCGCTGATGGAGCTTGCGCCTGGCGACATTGTTGACCAGATGATGCAGCAGCAGCTGATGAGCCAGAGTGATAGCGCTGCCGGCGACCTTGACAACGTGTTTAGCGAGGCGCAGCTTGCCGCACTTCGTGCAGAAATGGGGCTTGATAAGCCGTTTACGGTGCAGTACCTGCACTGGCTAAAGCGCGTGCTTATTCACCACGATTTAGGTGTGTCGCTCATTTCAAAGGCGCCCGTGAGCTTTTTAATTAAAAGCCGCATTGTCAATTCGCTTGCCTTAAATCTGATTTCGCTTGTGTTCATTACGCTGTTTTCGTTTTTGCTGGGCGTTTTTTTTGCAAGCAAGGCGGGCACCCGGCTTGACCTTGCGGCAACCTTTTTTGCGCTGTTTTTTCATGCCTTTCCCGGCATTCTGCTGTTGATTCTGTTCCAGCTGTTTGCAAGCATTTCCGGGCTGTTTCCGGTAACCGCCTATCCTGATTTTCCGCTGACCGAGGCGCCCGCGCGCTTTGTGTTCAGCTATGCGCACCACGTGTTTCTGCCGCTGTTTGCGTCGTTTTTAGGCGGCATTGGTGGCACCATGCGCATGATTCGCTCGACTATGCTTGACCAGATGGGGCTTCCTTACATCATGGCGTTACGCGCGCGGGGAATCAGCGAGTGGCGCGTGTACCTGTGTCACGCCTTTCGTAACACGTTAAATCCGTACATCACTGGAAGCGCAAACCTGCTTGCAAGCCTGTTTTCCGGTTCGCTTGTGCTTGAAATTATTTTTGCCTACCCTGGAATCGGCAGGCTTATGTATGACGCCGTCATGCAGCAGGATGTAAACCTGGTGTTGGCAAACAATATGTTTATTTCGGCGCTGGTGCTCGTCGGCATGGCGCTCAGCGATATTCTGCTTGCGCTTGTTGACCCGCGCATTCGCTATGGAAAAGAGTCATGAAACGTTTTGTGTCTTACCTAAAAAATCGGCCGCTTGCATTGGCGTCGGCTGTCGTCATTATTTTTCTGTATCTGGTGATGCTGTTTGCTCCGTTTATTGCGCCGTATACGCCAACGCGCATTTTTGAAGAAGACACGTTTCACCCGGCAAATCTGGAGCTGTCGCTCAAAGGAATACGCACGGTGAGCGCTGACGGCAGCGTACAGGTTGTGCGCGGGCTTTTGGTGCGCGAGTGTAAGGTTATTCAGC
This sequence comes from uncultured Treponema sp., assembly GCA_937891125.1. Lineage (GTDB taxonomy): Bacteria > Spirochaetota > Spirochaetia > Treponematales > Treponemataceae > Treponema_D. Next base: position 12,037 of record CALAEZ010000132.1, read on the forward strand.
CGACTACCTGGAGATACGCCCGCGTAAAAGGCAGAGCCGCGCCGCTCAAGCTGTTTGTACGGGGCGAGCGGTACACGCTGTTCGGCATTTTTACCTGCGACCGTCATCTGTTTGGCACCGAACGTGCAGGCATGGCGAGTGACACGGCTGCTTCCGCCGGCTCTGGCGCGACCAATGCAGCCGGCGCGGCGACCGCAGGCGGTACGACAAATGCCGACGACGACGTGCAGCCGGTGTTCCTGTTCGGCGCCGACAACCTCGGCCGCGACCTCTTTAGCCGCATGGTCTACGGGAGCCGCATTTCGCTTACGATTGGCTTTGTTGCAAGCGCCATCTCGCTCGTGCTTGCAATTTTGCTCGGCGGGCTTGCCGGCTACTACGGCGGCAAAACCGACTGGGTTATCATGCGCTTTTCAGAATTCTTCATGCTCATTCCAGGCCTGTACTTAATCCTCTTTTTGCGCTCGCTTCTGAACAGCAAAATGGATTCCGGCACCAGCTACATGATTATCACCGTCATTCTGTCGCTTGTCGGCTGGCCGGGAAGTGCCCGCACCTTGCGCGGCATGGTACACGCCATTAAGCGCGAGGAGTTTGTGCAGGACGCCGCCTTGGAGGGAGTTCCGAGCACGGTCATCATTTTTGGTCACATCATTCCGCAGATTGCAAGCCTGTTAATCGTCAGCACCACGCTTGCCGTTCCCGGCTTTATTATGAGCGAAACGACGCTTTCGTATCTGGGGCTCGGCATTGCAGACCCTGCCGTCAGCTGGGGAAGCCTTATCAACCGCGACATTTCAACCCTCTCAAACCTCAAGAATTTTCCGTGGCTCCTTACGCCCGTCTGGCTGCTGCTTGCCGTTACGCTCGCGTTTAATTTTTTAGGCGACGCCCTTCGCGACTACTTTGACCCCAACCATGTCGTGTTCCCGAGCTGGAAGCAGAAAAAACAAGTGCCGAATTCTGGGGATTCGGGCGTTCCCGCCGGCAGGCGGCGGTCGGGTTTTCCGTGGTTCCGCGCAAAAGCGCTCCATTCCTCACTGCGTTCGGAACGGCTGGCGCCGCCACTCCAACCCCTAACGCGGAACGCACAGACAGAAACAGCAGATTCTGTCGCAGGCGCCACTTCTGCTGTCAGCGCAAATGCCCGTCCGCTGCTTTCTGTCGATGACCTGCACGTTTCGTTTACCGTGTGGCGCGGAAAGGAGCGCGCCGAAATCCAAAGCGTGTGCGGCGTTTCGTTTACCATGCAGCGGGGCGAAATACTCGGCATTGTCGGCGAAAGCGGAAGCGGTAAGTCGGTTACCACTACCGCCATTCCCGCCCTGCATCCGGCACATGCGGCTGTGCGCGGCCGCATCGTGTTTGACGGCACCGAGCTAACCGCCCTGAGCCAAAAGGAAATGCGCGCCTTCCGTGGAAAAAAGATTGCGCTCATCTTTCAGGAGCCAGGGCGGAGCTTTGACCCGCTACAGAACATCGGTTCAGTCTTTTTTGAAGCGCTGCGTGCAAGCGAGCCGACGATTACACGCGCACAAGCCGACAGGCGCACCATTTCGCTTTTGCGCGAGGTGGGCTTACCCGACCCCGAAAGCCGCTTAAAAAGCTTTCCGCACCAGTTTTCAGGCGGTCAGCTCCAGCGCATCAGCATCGCGCTTGCGCTTTCTCAAAACTGCGAGCTTTTAATCGCTGACGAGCCGACAACCGCGCTTGATGTGACCATTCAGGCGCAGATTGTCTCACTGTTAGCAACGCTTCGCCGCACACGCAAGCTTTCAATTATCTTCATCAGCCACAACATCGATTTAGTCGCCTCGCTGTGTGACAACATCATTGTTATGTACGGCGGGCTTATCATGGAGCGCGGCACCAGCGATGACATCATGCACCGCGCCCGCCACCCGTACACGCAGGCGCTGTTAGCGTCAAGCCCGCAGTTCGGCATGCACTACAGCGCTTCCCGGCTCGTGTCAATTCCCGGGCGCGTTACCGACCCGGCGCACCCCGAGCCAGGCTGTCCTTTTGCGCCGCGCTGTCCGTACGCGCGTGAGGACTGCCGCACAAGCACGCGCTGCTACCGTGCATTGTCCGCGCTCGGCTAATCTGCTATACTTGCGAACGATTTTTATGCGTACAAAAGATTTTTACTTTGATTTACCCGAAGCGCTTATTGCGCAAAAGCCGAGCGGCGTGCGCGGCGAAGATAAGCTTATGGTGTTAGAGCGTGCAACCGGCGCGGTCACCCATTGCCTCATGCAGCAGCTGCCTGAGCTTATAGAGCCTGGCACGCTTATGATTTTTAACGACAGCAAGGTGCGCCGGAGCCGCTGTTACGGCATTCGTGTGGACACGGGGCGCGAGCAGGAGTTTATGTTCCTCACGCAGCTTTCGCCCGATTTAACGCGCTGGCACTGCATGGTAAAGGGAGCAAAAAAAGTAAAGCCTCACAACAGCTACCGCTTTCCAAGCGGTTCTGTCGGCGTTATCGAGGCGGTTCCTGAAGATGAAGGCAGCGAATTCCGCACGATTCGCTTTTCTGAGCCGCTGACCGACGCCTGGTTTGAAGCAAACGGCCACATTCCGCTTCCGCCGTATATTAAGCGCGAGGATGACGACACTGACAGCGAGCGTTACCAGAACGTGTATGCAAAGGAAACAGGCAGTAACGCCTGCCCGACGGCAGGACTGCATTTTACCGAAGACATGCTTTCGCGCTTGCGTGAAAAGGGAATCGATATTGCCTACGTGACGCTGCATGTCGGCTTAGGCACGTTCCTGCCCGTGCGTGCAGAGCAGATTGAAGACCACAAAATGCATGAGGAAGTCTACAGCGTGCCGCAGGAAACGGCAGAAAAAATTGCGCAGGCAAAGCGTGAAGGACGCACGGTGCTCGCTGTTGGTACCACAAGCGTGCGCACGCTCGAAAGTGCCGCCGTTGCGGACAGTAGCGTGCCGGGCGGCTACCGCGTGCAGGCCGGTGGCGGCAGCACGCACATTTTCATGTACCCCGGCTACCAGTTTAAGGTGGTCGAAAAAATGTTTACGAATTTCCACACGCCGGAATCCACGCTGATTATGCTAGTGAGCGCCTTTGCCGGCAGGGAGCATATTCTTGCCGCCTACCAAAACGCTGTTGAGCATAACTACCGCTTCTTTAGCTACGGCGACGCCATGCTTATCAAGTAGGCAACAGGCGTTTGCGGTACGCAGGCTTACGTTAGCTGCTCAAGCGAATAGCGCAGCAGGTTCAGAAACTGGCTGCGCAAAATCGGGTTGTAGTGCACGTCCTTTGCCGCTTCATCAAACTGCTTTGCCGCCTCTTCCATAAGCTCGTGTACGCTGCCGTCGCCGAGCGGCAGGTGGGCGCCAATCAGGCGGTTTTCTAGCTCAGGACTGCGGAACGTAAACAGCCCGGCGAATGCAATGCGGAGCGAGGCAAGCATTCCCTTCTGGCTGTTTGCAAGAAAGGCAAAGGAGGCAGACGTTGCTGTTATCGTATGGCTCGGTCCGAGTCTTCGAAATACGCTGACGTCCCATTCCTCTACGGGCACGCGTACCTTTGTTAAAAGCCAGCCGTCAGCAACGCGCGTAAACTTGCTGAAGGGCACATAATTAACAGCCGTGCCATCGCGCTGCAGCTCAAGCCGTGCGTCAAGTGCCAAAAGCGGTGCATACAGCGTGTGCTTAATGCCTTCGGCGCAAATGTTTCCGCCTAATGTTGCCAGGTTTCGCACATGGCGGTTTGCAATGGTGCGAACCGCCTCTGAAAGCACGGCTGGCATTTTGGTGTCGGTAAGCTCCTGTATGTGCGAAAGCGTGACGGCAGCGCCAAAATCTATATACCGTTCATGCTTTTCGACTGAGTCAAGCGGGATAACGCCGTAAATCGAAAGCATTTTTTCGGGCAATGTTTCAATCGTACTGCAGCCACCCGTAATTTTAAGACCAGAAACGGTTTTCAGCTGGTAGAATACGTCTTCAAGCGATGAGGCATAAAAAATAGTCGGTTGAGCCATGCTTACTTCCTCTGTGTGCTTTTATGACGATTGGCAACAGCATACAAAATGCCGTTGATGAAGGTGCCGCGGTCGGTGCAGGAGCAGGTGAGGGAGTCCGCAATCTGTTCAAGCTCTGCCTCGGTCGGGCGGTAGGAGGTTTCGATTAAGTCGTAGACGGCAAACACCTTTGCGGCGGTGCAGTAGCCACACAGATGCATGCCCGCCTGCTTAAAGCCATGCATGATGTCAGCGTAGGCAGTGCTTTTTGAAAAATACTCAAGCGTGACAACGGCGCAGTCGCGTACAATGCCTGCAGGAATAAGGCAGCTGGGGATCGGCTTACCGTTCAACAATACGCTGCAAAAGCCGCACTTACCTTTGCCACAGCCTTTTTTTACGGAAAAAAGACCGCGGCGACGGAGTACGGTTAGCAGCCGCTCTTCTGGCTCTGCGTCAAGAACGACTTTTTCGCCGTTTAGAAAAATGGGAACCTTCATGCGTTTTTCTCCGTTTCGTGCTGTGAAATGTCTTCAAGCGCTTCTATTTCTTCAAGCGTTCCGACAGCTGCTTCTTCCGACTGCGCTCCCGCTTCGGTCGGCTCCTCTGCTGCGCTTTCTGTCAGCTCTGCCTGCGCTTCGGCTTTGGTAGCTGCTTTTTCTGCTTCTGCGCGTTCCCGCTCTTCCTTTTGGAACGCAAGAATCTCATCAAGCGCTTTTCGTGCCTGTGCACTGATAATGTAGAGTGTGTCGGTTTTTATCGGCAGGCTGGTGATGGTGGCAGCAACTGCTTGCGACAGCGCCGCAGAAAATGCGGCTGGTATTATAGACGGCACGATGTCGCCAATAGGTGCAGGCTCCTCGTTTGAAAGCACAAACTGGAGCTTCACGTTGGTGTAGGCAATCGGGTCGTCTTCAATAAGTGCGGCGAGCGTCTGCTGCACGCTGTTTTTTACTGCTCCCTCTGCGGCGCGCACGTCAAGAATGGTGCCGCCGTTTACTACAATCCAAATGCCCAACAGCTTTTCGCGGTAGGTGGCTGGGTCAAGCTCAAGTTCAACAACGGCGGCGGCAAATGCGGTTTTTGAAAACGGTAATCCCGAAAACGCTTCCTTGTTCCAATGCTCCTTGGTGCTTGCCCTTTGCGCTTTTTTTACCGTAACGGGAAGCGGCCCATGTTGCTTTGTCTTGAGCGTTTTCAGGCACTTTTGAAACAGCGACGTGTAAATGCCGATGTTGGTAGTAATTGTTTCGGGCGCCTCTGGCTCGGTGCCGAGTGCAAAGTTTGAGTCAAGCGTTATTTTGCTTTCGTCAATGTCGAGCGCCTCGTGGGCAAGCCGCTTCCAGATGTGCCAAACCGCCGAGCTTGGTGGCAGCGCATGCACTGAAAGCGAGCCGTCCTTTTCGAGCGTCGCTTCTATCGCCGTATTCTTTGTGGGAAACGTGGTGCCGTGCCAACTGCTCCCTTGGTACGCGCAAGCAAGCGCAATGCCGCGTAGTGGCGGTGTGTAGGGAGAGGCAACAATGTCGGTGTTGATGTAGCGGTCGCTTTCGTCAAGCTTGTAGGCGGTGTATTTTCGCAAAAAATCGCTTGAGCGGCAGACTGCTTCTATTGTCTCCCGCACCTTTTCGCAGGGAACCAAAAACGGGTAGGTGTCATGCTTTTTGAGGTGTGGCTGCTTCCAGTTGAGTAAGCGTAGCTCTACGGGCGTAAAGCCTGTTTTTTCGGCAATGCGCTGCATCTGGTTTTCTATCGCAAAAAATGCCTGTGAATCTATCGTAGAAAGATTGATTGAAAACGGCTGTCGTGATGAGCGGTGCGCCTGCGCCTGTATGCGCAGCTTTTTGGGACGGTAGATGGAACAGCTTGCAATGATAATGCGGTCTAAGATTTCCTTGGCAAAAGGATTTTTACTGCCAGCGTCTATATCGATTGTTATGTCCATGGCGCCAATCTCACCGTTTTTGCTGACTGCAGAACGGTAGATGATTGAAACGGGCGCCGCGTTATCCATGTAGGTATCCTGCTCCTCTCGGCTCAGCACCAGTTTAACGGGCTTACCGGTTTTAAGGGCTGCAAGCGCAACGTGAGAAGACAGTACCGACGTGCGCCAGAGCACATTCGTGTTTAGGTCAGAAACAGGCGTGCGGGTAATGACAATTTTTTCTGCAGCGGTTCCTGTCACCTCAGAAAGGGTTTTGCGTAAGTGGCTGAGCCATTGCGATGAGGTGCAGACATGCAGCTGCGTGCCCTTGGTGAACGCAAAGGCGCCGGTTGGCTCCCCGTACGAAATGGGGTGCAGGGTGCTGTTCCACACGCCGTCAACAACGTAATCGGCGCTCTTAAAGGCGGCTTCGAATGCTTCATCGCTTTCAAAGCCGTAGGTGACAGTCCGTTCTGCCTGTATTTCCTCTTCAGGAGCGGGCGCCTCTTCTTGCTCCCGTATTGTTAGCTGTATGAGCGAAGCAAGCTCATGCACGCGCTGCTCTCTCGGTCCTACTAACAGCCCCACAGGCTCGCCCTGGTACGCAATCGTCTTTGTGCAGAACACGGGCGTTTCAACGCCGAGTGTTTTTATGCTTTTCTTACCTGGAATGTCCTTGCAGCTCAAAAACGTGTAGCCTTCGTCAAGCTCTGGAAGCACGATGTCCTCAATGGTGCCGCTTGCTTGCGGTGCGCGCACCTCACATGCATACAGCATGTCGGGCGCTTCCATGTCGCTGTAGAAATCGCTTGAAAAGAGAATCCGCTTGTCTTTGAGCGACTGCCTCTTAGCGCACATGATAGGCTTCTCCAATGCTGGTAACGGCGCTGACAACCGCGTCTGCCTCATCGTGCGTCATGCTAGGAAAGAGCGGCAACGTTATAGCGCTCTGGTAGTGCGCCTCTGCGTTTGGAAAGCAGTCTGCCGTATACGCAGGGTAGCGCTGCTTCCAGTAGGTAAAGTGAAAAATCGGAATAAAATGCATGGAGATGCCGATGCCGCACGCCTGTAGCTCGGTGGCAAAGGTGTTGCGGTCGCAGGTAAGCTTTTCAAGCGCCAGATTGATGATGTACAGGTGCCAGGCGTTTCCGTCGCTGTCGGGCGGCAGGTGCACAAAATCGAGCGCGCCAAACGCGCTGTTGTAGTGCGCGACAATGCGCTTTCGCTGCTCGGCAAACGAATCTGCTTTTTTGAGCTGTTCGCGCCCAATGGCAGAAAGCACATCCGGCAGGTTTGACTTGTAGCCGCAGTCGATGATGTCGTATTCCCAGCTTGCGCGCGGGCTTGTGTAGCGGTCCCAGGCGTCGCGGTTCATGCCGTGCAGGCGCATCTGCGTCATGCGGCGTGCAAGCGCATCATCGTTTGTGGTGACCATGCCGCCTTCGCCGGTGGTGATGGTCTTTGTTGCATAAAAGCTAAATACGCCTACGTCCCCTAACGTGCCTACCATGCCAGCGGCAGTGCGGCTTGGAAAGGCATGGGCGGCGTCTTCGATAACGTAGATTTTGTGCTCGCTCGTGGAATATTTTTTTGCGAGCGCACAGATTTTTTCCATGTCGCACAAATTTCCCGCCACATGCACGGGAACAATCGCACAGACCTTGTGCTCCGTGTCGCGCTGTAAGATTTCTTCGATTTTTGCAGGGTCGATTGAATAGGAATTCTTTTCGATGTCGGCAAAAAACACATCTCCGCCCAAGTGAACTGCGCTCGCAGCCGTGGAAACGAAGGTGTAGGGCGTGGTGATGACCGCTTTTCCTTCCCGCACGCCGCATGCTTCCATCGCGAGAATCATGCCGCTCGTGTTTGAGTTCACTGCGAGCGCGTGTTTTGCCCCCACGAATGCGGAGAATTCAAGCTCAAATTCATGCGTGACCTTTCCCGTGGTGAGCCAGCCTGAATCAATCACCTCACAGACGGCTTTTTTTTCTTCATCATCAAACGAGGGCTTAAAAAACGGAACTTTGATTTCTGCCATACTATCTCCTACAAATTCATCGACTCGTCTTTCTTCGTGATTTTGTAATATTCGTCAAGGCTCGGAACTGCCGCCCTCAGAATCGAAAGAAGTTCTTCCTTGTTGCGGAATTTCACTTCATCGCCTTTAAAATAGCAGATTGGCTCAAGCTTTGAAAGGAGCGTGTCGAGCGCATCATCGCCGAATTCGATATTTTTGAGAACCAAGAGCTTTTCGTATTCGGTTTTTTGCGGATTTTCCTCGCTGAGCCAGAGCGGTTCATATACGCGCTCTCCCTCCCGCGCCCCGATGATTTTGATTTCGATGTCCTTTCCTGGCTCAAGCCCTGAGAATTTGATAATCTGCTCCGCCAAGTCGATGATTTTAAGCGGCTCGCCCATGTCCAAAAGATAGGAGCGACCGTTTTCGCCCACACCGCCTGTTTCAAGCACGAGCGAGCAGGCTTCGGGGATTGTCATGAAGAAGCGCTCCATGTTTTTGTCGGTCACGGTGACAGGTCCGCCCGTCTTAATCTGCTGCTGGAAGAGCGGAAGAATCGAGCCGCGAGAGCCGAGCACATTTCCGAAGCGCACGAACATGAATTTTTGGTTCTGTGCTGCCTTTTTCGCGTACTGGAGAATGAGCTTTTCTGAAAGCATTTTGCTCGCACCGTACACGCTCACGGGGCTTACGGCTTTGTCGGTCGAAATCAGCACGAACCGCTGAACGCCCGCTTCAATCGCCGCATCCAAGAGATTTTTTGTGCCGAAGACATTGTTCTCAATAACCGCGACGGGATTTTCTTCCATCATGGGAACATGCTTGTACGCCGCGCAATGGAAAATCACATCGGCATGCGTTTTTTTGAGAATGTAGCGCACATATTCTTTGTCCTTCATGTCGCCGATAATCGGAACGACCGTTGCTTTTTCGCCCACGCCCTCTTGCTGTAAGACATGCAATTCTCGGTAAATCTGCACGATGGAATTCTCGCCGTGCCCGAAAAGATACAATCGCTCAGCCCCGCCGCTCAAAAGCTGGCGCGAAAGCTCCGAGCCAATCGAGCCGCCTGCACCCGTAATGAGAACGCGCTTTCCGCGAAGGTAATTGAGGCTTTCATGAAGCGGAATAATCACGGGAGTGCGGCCGAGAATGTCGAGCGGGTCAATTTCGCGCGTCTGAACCAAGTGCGCTTTGCCGTCAACAATCTGGCTCACGCTTGGCAAAATGCGGATATGGGAAAAACCGCACTTTTTAAGAATTTCGTAAATCTCGCGGATTTTTTCGGTGGGAGCTGAGGGAATCGCGATGATTGCCTCGTCCATTGGGCCGCAGCGCAAGAGTTTTGCGACATCAGAAATCGGACCTAAAACGGGAATGCCGTCAATCTGCTTTCCGATGAGAGATGAGTCGTCGTCCAAAAAAGCCGCGACGGTGCCGAATACCTTTTTGCGTTTTAAATCGGACGCAATCATCTGACCGGCAAAGCCCGCGCCGATTATGTAAATCTGTGAATCACTTTTTTGAAGCATCGCTAATCCCACCGAGAATCAGTATATCATATTGATTCAAAATGTGCAAAATGATATTATTCTTTTCACTGTTTAGCTTCCCTCTAAACAGTACATAACTTTGAAAATTAAGCAACAATTTCTGCGCGGCTTGTGGAAATTCACTGCTTAATGAACTTTTAGGAGCAAAAAATGGCTACAAGAAGAAGTCCTCGTTTTAAAGAATGTAGAAGACTTGGAGTCAATGCCTGTGGACATCCAAAGGCTTTAAAGAGAATAGACTCCCCCGCTTTCAAAAAAACACACAAGGTTTCAGAATATGGAAAGCAACTTATCGAAAAACAGAAGATAAAAGTGTATTACGGCATAATGGAACGCCAACTTAAAAGATACTTTGAATTAGCATCAAAAGCAGAGGGAAAAACGGGCGAAGTACTCATTACAACCCTTGAATGCAGATTAGACAATCTTGTCTATCGGCTTGGTTTTGCAAATTCCATCCGCATGGCCCGCCAAATGGTTACTCACGGACATTTTACTGTAGATGGGAAAAAACGGACAATTCCATCGGAACACATAAAAGTCAATCAGGTAATAAGTCTGAAAGAAAATTCCAGAAAGAATGAACAATTCAAAAAATGCTTTTTCAGCACAAACACAAAGCCGCTTCCATACCTGCAGA
>CALAEZ010000133.1 GCA_937891125.1 uncultured Treponema sp.
GTGCAGTTTTCTGCCGCAAAGCTTGCACTTCGCACCACAAGCGTACCGTCGGCTGGAAGCACAAAGCGGGCGTTATCAAGCGCAGTAAATGAGCAGTTTGATGTAAACGCCGTTTCTCCCGAAGGAAGCACTATTGTTCCGCTTACAAAAAAATGTGCATACCGACCGCTATTTATAACCGAAAGCGCATCGGAAAAACAGTTAAAGGGGCGGTTTTTACTTCCGTCCCCATCGTCATCCGCAGCTTCTGAAAGAAAATAATTGTATTCGTCAATTGTCACCGTGTAGGTAGCAGCAGTGCCCGTATTTCCCGCCTTATCAACGGCATACGCACACACCTTATAAAAAAGCGCCGTTTCCTCTCCCGACGGAAGCACAACCGTATCTCCCGTATACGGGCGATAGTTTTCCGCTTTTGTCGATTGCGCAAGCAAAACCGCATCAGTATGTTCTTCAACAGAAACCGCCTCGCTTACCGCGTAAAAGATGGTAGCCCCCGCTTCTGCAGAAAACGAAAGCGCTACCGGACGGCGAGCATAATCAGTTGCTACCGATGGCGTAATAACAGGCGCTAAAGGTGGCTTATTGTCGATATTGTATGGAGCGCTAAGCTCGCCTTGATACACGCCATCACAGAAAAGCGCAAAAACAGCTTCGCCGCCAATTGCATCCCCCTCAAAAGTGTCAAACGCAACCTGCGTAAAAAGCCCGTCGCTGCTTGCCGCATCTGCACTGTTACCGCTAGAAACGATTTCCATGCGGTAGCGGGCATCTCCTTCTATGCTGAATACGACAGGTCCTTTATCCGCCTTTACCTCGCGCACCGAAAGCTCAGGCTTTGGTGGCAGCACAAAGGACTGCACTGGATTTCCCCTCTCGTAGGCAATGCTCTGCCAGTAGACGGTGTGGCTCACCGTTCTATCAAGCGTCTGCGGATCTTTGTTTGCAGACCACATGCCGTTATCAATCGCGTAAATAAACTTAGCGCCTGTAAACTGAAAGCGAGTCCAGTCAGTAAGGGTAAAGGGAACATCATATTTTGCAAGCGTGCCAGCCTCGCCACCAGCTAAAAAAATGACAAAGCGCCAGTGTGGATTTTTCGCATCTCCCGCTTTTTCTGCGGTTTCTGCCGATTCCTTTGTCGTCACTGTACAGGGAATATAGCGCGAAAGCCGGTTTTCCAGAGAAACCGAGAGCGTCTTACCAGTAAGATACGGCTGCACGCCATCACCCAAACAGTAAAAAAAGGTATCTGGAATTGTTACATGATCCCCAACCGTAAAAAG
>CALAEZ010000134.1 GCA_937891125.1 uncultured Treponema sp.
CAAGGTAAAAGTTCTAAAACTCTATGATGCGCCTAAGTCTAAGGAAGATGAAAAGGCTATACTTGCAGAAGCTCCAGCTTTGATTCAGGCTCAGCTTGACCAATGGCGCAAAGAAAACTAAAATTTAGTAGTTTAGACTGTAGTTATTTGGCGTTGAGCACTTGACAAAAAAGCATAAATTCGTGTATATTCAGTAAATACCGATTTTTATATGGAGGAATGTCATGGCTGGAGCCAGTAAAAACTCTCGTACCACTGTTGCTACACAGAAATTTATGTGCCCCGATTGCGGCGGCGAAATCGTTATGAAAACGATGTTTGAAAGCGGCAGACTGAGAAATCTTGCAGAATGCTCTAAGTGCAAGCGCACCGAGCGTCGCCCGAAAGATTTCAAATAATTTTCAAATACAATTGAATAAAAAAAGCCCTGCTTGTACCAGTGCACGATACAAGCAGGGCTTTTTTATCTACGCGCGCCATGCATCAAGCTGAGCCTGGATAAGCGCTTTTCCTTTTTCGAGCAACGCCACCTGCTCTTCCTTGTTTTTCGGTGGCGGAAATACAGCAAGCACTTTTACACGATAGAAGCCATTATGAAGATTCTTAAAAATCGTTTTTAGATTATTGATTTTATAGCCACCGTCAAGAGCGCAGACAGCAACAGGAAGGGGCGCAGACTCGCTTAAACGTCGAAACCCTGCCGTGTAAAATGTGCCAAGGGAGCCATCTTTACTGCGCGTTCCTTCGGGGAAAATAATAGGAATCTGCTTGCGTTCCATAACACGTTTTCCAAATGCGTCAATAGTGCCCATCGCCACCGACGGCTTTCCATGACGCGGAATCATACAATGCTCTTCGGCGCGAAGCATTTCTGAAACAAGCGGAACATGGCGTGAAAGATTATCCTTTGCAACAAAGCGCAACTCCTTGTCACGCAAGAAGTTCATAAAAAGCGCAATATCCACCAGGCTCTGATGATTTGCAATAATAATAAACTGCTCAGGAAGCTTTTCAAGATTATCGTTATAGCCGACAAAGCTAAAATGCTTGTATGTCTTAAAAATAACAAATACGCGATGGGCGCAAACGGTACGAATGTAATGCGAAATCGCAAGACAAGCCCGCTTTGAGATTGGATAGACCAAAATATTGAGGATAGAAGGGACTAAAACGGTAAGCAAACAGCACGAAAGCGTAATAAAATTTGAAACAAGACCTAACATGCGGAAATTGTAGTCACAAAATAATCTGCTGTCAATTCAACAGGCGCTTAGGTCAATTTTTCCAGCTGTTCGCGGATAAACTCGCTTTTTTCTTTTAAGCCGATTTTGCCTGTCGTAATGAGCAGGATATTGGGGTGCTCGGGATCTGGATGCACCTTACCATTGCTTTCTTTCATAAGACGGAGCACTTTATCAATCGAAATATCAGAAACCTTGCTAAATTCAACCTGCACGACGCCCTGCTTTTCTTTTAGCGTGCTTATAAAAAGCTTCTTTGCGATTATGCGCACTTCCGCAAGGCTTAATAGGCTGTAAACCTCATCCGGAATCGGGCCAAAGCGGTCTTCTAGCTCTACATACATGCTTTCAAGTTCATCTTTTGTCTGAACGGCGGCAACTTTCTTGTATATTTCCATTTTTGTCTGAACGCCAGGCACATAGCTGTCTGGAATAAAGCCTGAGTATTCAAGCTCCATAAGCACTTCATTCTGCTCGTGGTAGTTTTCTGTCTGAGTAAGCCGCTCGACAGCCTCGTTTAAGAGCCTGATATACAGGTCAAAACCGACAGAATACACGTCTCCGCTCTGGTCGCGCCCTAAAAGATTTCCAGCTCCGCGGATTTCCATATCCTTCATTGCAATTTTAAAGCCGCTTCCAAGCTCCGTAAAATCAGAAATCACCTGCAGGCGTTTCATGGCAACTTCGGAAAGCACCTTGTTTTCCGGGTACAGAAGATAGGCGTACGCCTTGCGGTCGCTTCTACCAACACGGCCGCGGAGCTGGTAGAGCTGGCTTACGCCGTACATGTCGGCGCGGTCTATAATAATCGTGTTGACGTTTGGAATGTCTATGCCGTTTTCAATAATCGTGGTTGCAACAAGCACGTGAAAGCCGCCCATCTTAAAGCGACGGAAAATGTCGTCAAGCTCTTCTGCCGTCATCTGGCCGTGCGCCACGTCTATAAGCATTTCAGGCACGAGCTTTTCAAGCCTGCGCCGCACGTCATCTAGGCTTTCTACGCGGTTATGCAGATAGAACACCTGCCCGCCCCGCTCCACCTCGCGCCGGATTGCTTCTTGAACGCGCTCGTCTTTGTATTCGTCAATGACCGTCTCTATAGGCTGGCGGCTTTGTGGCGGCGTTGTTAAAAGCGACATGTCGCGGATTTTTAAAAGGCTCATGTGCAGCGTGCGCGGAATGGGCGTTGCGCTCATGGCGAGGCTGTCGATATTCGCCTTCATCGTCTTAAGTTTTTCCTTGTCTTTAACGCCAAAACGCTGCTCTTCGTCAATTATCATAAGACCTAAGTCTCGGAAAACGACGTCCTTTTGAATAATGCGGTGCGTGCCGACTAAGATGTCAACGTCGCCGTTTTTCAGGCGTTCAAGCACTTTTTTCTGCTCGGAGGCGCTTACAAAGCGGCTCATCTGCGCAATTTTTACCGGGAAGTTCTGAAAGCGTTCCACGCAGTTTTCGTAGTGCTGCTCGGCTAAAATTGTTGTGGGAGCTAAAAAGGCGACCTGCTTTCCGCCCATGACCGCCTTAAAAGCTGCGCGCATGGCAATTTCTGTCTTTCCGTAGCCAACATCTCCACAGACAAGGCGGTCCATCGGAACGGGCTTTTCCATGTCTGCTTTGATTTCCTGCGTAACAGTGTACTGGTCGGGAGTGTCTTCATAGGGGAAAGCAGCTTCAAAGGCGGTTTGCCACTCGCTGTCCTTGGGGAACGGGAAGCCTCGGCTTGCTTTTCTGCGGCTGTACAGGTCAATAAGCTTTTGCGCCAAATCTTCAACGGCTTTTTTTACGCGGTTTTTGCGGTTTTCCCACGATTTTGAGCCGATTTTGTCTATGCGCGGCTTTTCGCCTTCGTTTCCGATATACCGCTGCACAAGATTTACCTGCTCAATCGGCACAAAGGCAAACTCTTCGTCAGCGTATTCAAGCTTTATGTAGTCACGCTCGTTACCCATCGCCTTTACGCGCTGGATTCCCTTAAAAATGCCGATTCCGTAATTTACATGCACGACATAGTCGCCTTCAGCTAAATCGACAAACGTGTCAATTGCCGCACTTTTTACGCCTTTTTGCAGGCTTTTTGGCGTGTGCTTACGTCTGCCGAAAATCTCATTTTCCTGAATAACAAGCGTCTTGCTTTCAGGAATTCCAAAGCCCGAAGAAACAGCCTCTGGAAGCACGGTAAGCGGATAGAAAGGAACGCCGTGCGCGGCATTTTGTTTTACCTTTTTAGCATCTTCTTCTGTAAAGGTTTTTAGAATTTCCTGTATGCGCAATGACTGATTTGCATTGTCAGCATATACCACAATGCGCCAGCCATCTGCCTGCAGCGCCTCAATTTGCTCTTTAAGATAGTTTATATTTCCGAAAAAGCTTCTTGGCGGGTCACAGGGAATGCAAAAATACGCATGCTGCCCGTTTTTCGCCGATTCATTTTCTTTTTGCTCGGTAAGCTCGGTATGCAATGTGCGGTAGCGAATACGCCGTGTATGCACAGGCTCAAGCGCTTCAAACGAAAACAGCATTTCACTGGGAGCGAACACCGGAAGCTGCTGACGCATCTGCCGATACATACCCGCATATTCCCGATTAAAGCTTTCTTCGGCATTTGCAAGACGGTCATAGTCAAAATACAGAACTGTATTTTCCGCATCAAGATAATCTAAGAGCGAATACGTTTTATCCCAAAGGCACGCATAATACAGCTCCTCGCCTTCACTTTCTCGCTGCAGGCGTAGCTCTGAAATAAGCTTTTCCTTTGCTTTTTTCGCTTCATCGGTAAGCGGAAGCACGCCAGGCTGCACAGGATTTTCCATTGCTGCAAACCGCTTTTCAAGCTGCGACACCAGCTCATCGGTCCAAATCACTTCTTTCATCGGAAAGAACAGCACGCTATCAACCGCTGTTATCGTTGACTGTGAATTGACGTCAAAGAGCTTTATGTGCTCTACCGTATCAAAATCAAAAACAATGCGAATTGCCTCATCCTCGCCTGGCGTAAATACATCTAACACTTCGCCTCTCAGTGTGTATTCACCAGGAACCGTAACCTTCGGTACACGCACATAGCCAAGTGCGGTAAGCTTTTCTGAAAGCGCCGTGGGGTCAATCGCTTCTCCCTTGTAGACAGAAAATACGAGCGAGCGGATGTAATCAGGTTCTGGCACGGGGCTTTGCAGCGCACGCTGTGGCACAATAAACACCTGTGGCTTTGTCTGTGCGCTCGCAGATGTACGGCGCTGAGCCAGACGAGCAAGCACTGCAGAACGCTTTCCAAAAACCGCACTTCCCTTTGCTATCGCCCTATACGGAATAATGCCCCACCAGGGAAGCATATACAGCGAAACGCTCTCAGAAAAAAAAGTATGTAGGTCGGTAAGTAAATCAGCAGCATCCTTTTCGGTCGGCACCACAATAACCGTCGTCTGGCTTGCCGCAGTACGCGTGGCACTGCCCGCACCCTTGCTGTATCTGCCCGTAGCCCCATATTGTATATCTGAAAGCAATGCTTGATGCGCATGAGAAACAAAGCCCGCTGCAAAAAGACTTGTTGCAGAGCCCTGTAAGCCTTCAATTTCTGCAGGAAAAACGATGTCAACCGAAGCAAGTTTTTTGGTAGCTGCCGTAAGCGCTTTCCAAGTGGAAAGCAATGATTCTGCCGATTTTGATAATACTGTCATGTAAATTATCCGATACTATAGGTGTAAATTTGTGTAAAGCTTTGCAGAACGCACCTTGAGCGCTCATAAACCTACTTTACACAATTGGAGATACAGTTTTGAAACGAACTCTTGGAGCAATTATAGCAATTTTCGCAGGTCTTGCACAGTTGGCCTTTTCTGAAAATGCAAAAAACTATGCAGACGCAAAGGTACATATCTCTTTTTACGATCGAACCATGTATTATCCCTCAGGGACAGAGGACAACCCCATTTACGTGCATGTTTCAATCGTAAACAAAGGAACTGAAACCCTGCGCTTTAAGCTAGCTGACGACAGAATGTTCAGCATGGATTTTACCGCATACACCATTAAAAACAGCACGCTTCCCAAGACAGAAAACCTCACGATTAAACGTTCTACCAATCAAACAGTGTATTTTAGAGAGCTTTCTATTGAGCCGGGGGAAGAATACTCATTTATCGAGGATGCAAAACAGTATCTCGCATTCAACGAGCCTTCAATTTATTACTTAGAGCTCAGCTTTTATCCTGAGCTGTATAAGCTGCACCATATCGAAATCACCTCAAATAGACTCAGTTTAGAGATTCGGCCAGCCCCATCGGCAGCTTCGTCAAGCATTCTGCCAGTTGAAAGCAGAACAACAAGTCTCCTAAAGCCAGAGGCAATTTCTCCAGACAAGGTAGTAGAGCAGACGATTATTGCCCGCCAAAAGTCACTGTGGGATCAGTATTTCCTGTACATGGATATTGAACAGATGATGTTGCGCAATGCTGATGTCGCTCGCAAATACAAGGCTGCCAGTGCAGATGAACGCAGCCGCCTGCTTGAAACCTATAAAACGGATTTAATGCAGAATCTTATTGACTACGACATTGTTGCTGTTCCAGAGCGATTTGTAATTGAAAACACTTCATATTCACAGATTGACGGAACGGTAACCGTCATCGAGTGGTTTAAGTACCCGAATTTCAGCGAAAGAAAGCGCTATATCTACAAGGTACGTCAGCGTGACGGCATCTGGCAAATCTATGACTACAGCGTAACAAACCTGGGAACCGAATAGCCAAAGCGTGGAGGTATTCATGAAAGCACTTATTATTGCAGAGAATGAAGAAGTCATTGAGCGCGTAAGCTCGGTGGTAAAAACAGCCGGCTATGACACTATCGTCTACCGCTGGCTCTTAAAAGCACTCGACAACATTGAAGAAATCTCTCCACACCTGATTATTGTCAGCTCAAAGGATTATCCCCGCCACTGGAAGACGCTTGCACAATTTACCACGATGGATTTAGGCGGATACCGCCCGCAAATCATTCTGTTTACCGGCGGGGAGCTTTCAGAAGAAGAAATGAAAAAGGCAGAAGCACTCCACGTCCGTGGCGCATTTTCTTCAATCGCGGTGGATGGACTTGACGTTTTACGAGAAATTTTAGCGCGGGAAGATGACATCTACGCAGGAGAAAGCGTTGAACCTGCTCGCTTTACAAGCAAAGAGCCTCTCGAAGAAGAAGCCGTGCCTACCGTTTCTGCAATATTTCAGGAAAATGCATTACCAACAGACGATGAAAATGAGATAGCCACGGTAGATGATTTTACCAAGGAAGATGGACCTGTCTTTAGCGCACAAACATACCCTTGCACGCTTGTGTTTACCAATCCAATAAATGGCGCAATCGTAACGGGAGTAAGTCGCAATTATGATGGCAATACGGTTGAATTTGAGCCTGATTTTGACACACCGCAGCTTGAAGAGGGAACAGAGATTTCATCAGTAAGTGTAAAAACTGGCGAAACGATTACCGCTTTTAGAGCCAGCGTTATATCAGCAGCAAATCCGCTTATATTAAAACTAGCATGAGAAAGCAAAACGCTAAGTTTTTTTGCGAAAGCTGCGGAGAAGAGGTTCCCCAAAACGCACGATTCTGCACCCACTGTGGTCGTTTTTTCTCATCGGTACGCTGCCCTGTTTGCGGAGAAACGGGAAATCCAAATAAGTTTTCTGACGGCTGTCCTACCTGTGGGTATGCGTTTGAACCCGACAAAAAGGTTTCTGCCCCGCACCACCGTGAAAAAAAAGCCAGCCGCAGAACAAGAAACCGTTTTTTACACGAGCTTTCAGCACATACCGCGCGCAGAAACGGTCGTGCGCGAGCGCGTGCTGATGAATCACTGCCAGCATGGCTCTATGCATTTACGGCTTGCGTGTTTTGCGTTGTCTTAGTCGGTATTTTTTACTATTTTGCTCATTCTGCCTATTGACAGTGTCAGCAAGAATTCTGTAATATAGGTTATTCTCTGTTTGAGAGTGTTGCCCGGATGGTGGAATTGGTAGACACGCTAGTTTCAGGTACTAGAGCCTTCACGGGTGTGCAAGTTCAAGTCTTGTTCCGGGCATTTTTTAAGGTCGCTTTTTCAAGCGGCTTTTTTTATTGCCGTTTTAGTGGTAAATAGTGGACGACAGTAGCAAGTAGTGGAATAAATCTATACACTACAACACTTTAGCTCTATAATTCCCTTATAAGTTTCTTTCAAATCTGTATAGTATTCTAAAAACGCTGTAGCTTTTAGTGGTCATTAGTGGACGGTAAAAGCTAAGGGCGTGCGGCTGTAATGCGGTCTTAATGCGGTTTTTAGAACTGTGCAAAGGGTGTGAAAAATGGGTGTGAAATTACGAATTCAAAAGGGCATTATTCATCTTGTCATTGTTCAAAATGGCGTGCGCCGTCAAATCTCTACGGGCTTGCATTTAACCGGCTATAAAACGCAGGATGCAGAAGTTATGAAGCTTGCCGAACTTTTACGAAGCAAAAAAGAAATTCAAATCATTGAGCGCGAAAACGGCATGAATACACAAGAGGGAAAAATGACGCTGTTTAATTATCTTTCCCAGTGTGCGGACGAAAAAGGGCACGAAAGCCAGTTTTATAAGGCTCTCCCCTACGTTGAAAAATTCGGCGGTAAAGAAATTAAAATAAACGCCATAACTTCAAGATGGTTTGAAAACTTTCAGAAGCGCATGGAAAAAGATAGCGGATTAAAACCGGCAACAGCTGAAAAGTATTGCTGTATCATTCGCCAGTGCTTAAAAAAAGCGGTTCGTGACGGCGCAATCTATACAGATCCTACCGATGGAATTCGGCATATACGAGTACCCGAAAACGAAAAGCCGTATTTAACAGCTGACGAAGTTAAACGCATGGCACAAACAGCCTACAAAATGCCACATACGGACGAAGCTCTGCAAGATGAAGTGCGCCGGGCGTTTCTGTTTGCAATCTGCACGGGCTTACGCGTTTCTGACGTTCAGCTGTTAGAATGGCAGCATATAGACCTGGAAACAAAACAGCTTGCAAAAATCCAAAAGAAAACAAAACGCGCCGTATACATTCCGCTTAAAAATGACGCGCTCACCCTCATTCTTGACGGCAAAGAGCATAGCCAGAGTGAGCGCGTCTTTCCGCTATTGGCAAAAACAAGAACGAGCACAAACCGCTATATTATCCAATGGGCAAAAGCCGCCGGAATAAAAAAACATGTTACGTGGCACATCGCACGGCATACGGACGCTACACTGCTTTTAGAGTATGGCGCGGATTTATACACGGTGCAGCGGCTTTTAGGGCACACAAAAATTGCAACAACCGCAAAATATGCAAAAGTGACCGATAGAAAAAGCCGTGAAGCGGTCGCCGCGCTCCCCGATTTTGGTATTAAAAAATAAAAAGCGGTTACGCCGTAAGGGGCAACCGCTTAAAAAATCCACACAGACGCATGAAAACGCCGTTAGAACGTGTCAAAATCGCTTGCTTGATATTTTTCCCGATTTTCTAAAACCGGCGCGTTTTCTGCCGTTTTTTGCGCTTGCGCAAAGGTCTGCGCCTGTGCCTGTTTTAGTTCGTTTTCGTCTTGTCCTAGCTCCTCGCTTGTGTACGGAAGACCGGAAAACTCATCAGGAAAGCACAGTCTAAAGCCTTGCGCTATTGCAACTTTGCGCAACATGGTTTTAGGCTTGCTTTTCCAGATTTGTGTATTTGCGTTGTATTCTGAAAACTCGACAGAATGAACAAACGGCTTTTCCCAGTCTTTTCTGTAAATGGTAATTGTAGCCGTTAAATCCTGCCCGCTGTTAGAATATACAACGCCCCAGCCGTTAAGCTTTCCGCTTCGCTCGGCGCGTTTTAAGTACACCTCATAGCCGACAATAATATTAAAATTGTTACCATAGGGAACGCCGTAGATTTCGCGCTTAAATGGGTTTAAGCCATACGCTTGGCAAATCTGAATAAACTGCGTCTTGTGCCTTTCCTGTAGGTTCAGCCCCATGCTTGAAAGATACTGCACGGCTAAAGCCGTGTAATTTTCGGTAGCTTGTAGCGTCTTTTGTCCTGCTGTCTGTAGCTCGTTCATGTTTACCTCATTTTAATGCGATATAAGTCAAAAGCCCGGCGCAAAAACCGCCTAACACATACGCTTCAATCGTTGCTATTTTCTTTGTTTTCGCTTGCGCTTCCTCTGATTTCTGCAATCGTGTCATTAAATCGGCTATAAGCGTATTCTGCTCGTTCAACAGCGTTTCTTGCGTCTGTACGGATTCGCTCAAGCTCGCTACTGATTCGTGCATTGTCTGCATTGAGCTCTGCAATGTCTGTAGCTGCATTTCTGTTATCTGAAAGGTTGTTTCTGCGCTGGCGGTAAAGCAGCAAAAGAAAAAAAGCAACAGTGCAAGAAAAACCGCCCGCAATGGTAATAAAAATCTTTTTAAGCTTCTCATACATGCTCTTCCGCCTCCAGTGCAGGGAGCTTTAATCTACTGGCCCAATTTTCAAGCGCTTTATAGATTGTGTCATAAAACAATGACGCGCAAGAAATAAAAAGCCCGATGTCAATAACAACAAGCGGTAAGTACAGTACGCACGCGCCGACTAAAACCCCAACAGCAACCGTTACAAGCGTCCAAAACCGGGCGCCCTTTTTTGGCGCAAATCCTAGATTTTTAATCAACTGGACTAAACCGACAAGCAGAAAAATACATTTGCAAATAGTAAAAAGCTCCATGTTTTTACACTCCTTGCAAATATAGTCATTTTTACAGCTTCGGCTCGATTGCTACGGGTGGCATGTGCAAAAGGTTTGTGAGCTCGGTAACGTACTTAAAGCCGTAGGCAATAAGCGCAAGAATTGCCGCCCAGATAATATAGTCCCGGGCCTTTTCAAGCCATTTAATAATGGCTTTACTGGTGCGTCCCTCGGTATCTGCCCGCCAATGCTCAAGCTCGCTAATACGCCGCCGATCTTCCTCTAGCACGGCTTGAAATTTTGCGTCATTGTCGGCAATTACTTTTATTAAACTATCTCTAATGCTGTCCTGCCGTTCTTTTGCCTGCTGATAGTATTTTTCTAGCTTAGCGTCAGCGTTGCGGTCGGCTTCTTCACTTGATATATAATTTGTTTGAATGTCTTTTTTTACGCTTTCAATATCGCTTTTTATGCCGCCTAAATCGGTCGATATTTCCATAAGCTTGTCGTAAATCTTTGCTACATCGTTATCCATGTTCTGCCGTGCCTTTTGTCCTTTTTAGTTATAGTCATTTATGCGGCCGCTATTCGCTTGCGCTGTCGGCGCTTTCCGTGCTGTCGCTTTCTGCTACGGTGCAATAGATTTCTGTCGTGCCGTTTTCTGTGTCCTCTGGCTCGAAAAAATTACGCACGTAGCAACTGCCGTAATTTTCTTTTGCGTCAGCTGCCGTGCAGAAAATTGTCTGCACGGTGTCGCCGTCTTCAACGTTTAAGTACACATTTTTTGTTGCAAAAGTTAAATCGTTAATTGTCATGTTTTACACTCCTCTTAATACTTTTTTTAGTTTGTAATTGTTGCCGTAATGGTAGACGCGCCGCGCGTGTAGGTTACGACAAAGCAAAATAAATCTCCGTCAAGCTCGGTGGTATAGTCGCTTTCTGCAACAAGGCAAGAAGGCGAAGCCCCCGCCGCTAGGGTGATTGTGCCGCTGTCAATAACGGTGGTGCGGTCTGAATACGGCAATAACTGCCAGTTTACTGTTGTCGTCAGTAATGGACTTGAAAGCAAGCATAAGCCGGTTTCCGTGCCGTTCTCACAATCTAGCGCTAAAAAGTCCTTTAGGTAGCAGGAAGAATCTGCAAGAGTTATACATAAAACATCGACGTCTACCGTGTTAAAGTAGCAATAATTGCCGAACGTGTTAGAGGTGCAATAATTGCCGAACGTGTTAGAGGTGCAATAATTGCCGAACGTGCATGTGTGCGCATAGACGCCTGTAAGACGGTTTGCATAATTTGCGCTTGTGGTAGTCGTGTTTCTAAACACAATGTTATTTAGTACCTGCTTCCGCGTATACGTTGCAGTAGTCCCGCTTCCGTTGTAGACGGGCGTAATAAAGAGCGGCGCAATTTCGTTTTTGTAGCAGTATTTTGCATACTCTCCGCTACTTCCGTTGTTCAGCTGATTTAAGCTGTAGTCACCCGTTCCGCTTGCGTAGTCGAACGTGTAGCAGTAAATGTAATCGGTTTTATCTAATGTGCAGTTTTGCGGATAGTAGCTATTAGAGTTTACGGCGTGTGCGCCGCTGTAGGTGTTTACAAGTGCGGTTGCGGTTTTTGTGGTTGCCGTTACCATGTAGCGCTTAAACTGTATATTTTTAAAGTCATACGGCGCTTTGTTTTTAAATTCGTCTTCAAGCTCGTAGATAACGCCTTTGCCGTCTGTATCATCTGCCCAATGAAAGCGGTTTGTGTCGTTATCAAGGCAATATTTAAGCTTCCACGCTTCAAGGTGTGCATACTGGAAATAGGTGTCACCGTCATGCAGGCAGGCGCGCGCGTTTTCGTTTAAGGTGTCGGCCGTGTCGGCAGTTACGATAATGTCGAACACGTGCCCCGCGCTCTGTGTGTCGGCCTGGGTGGTAGTGGTTTCGTAGTCGGTTATGCGGTAGCTCAAGCCAGCTACAAGCTCGCCCGCGTCTCGAAGCGTCTTTAATGCGCTCCATGTTGTCGATACAGTGGTGAGATTTCCTAATGCAATAGCGCTTGCGCTTGCCGCGCTCGTTGCGGCTGCTGTTGCGCTTTCGCTTGCGCTGTCGGCGCTATCGCTTGCACTTGCCGCACTGCTTGCGGCCGCTGTTGCGCTTTCGCTTGCGCTGTCGGCGCTATCGCTTGCGCTCGTTGCACTGCTTGCGGCCGCTGTTGCGCTTGCCGCTGCTTCTGTTGCGCTTTCGCTTGCGCTTGCCGCACTGCTTGCGGCCGCTGTTGCGCTTTCGCTTGCATTACTTGCGCTGGTTGCGGCTGCCGTTGCGCTTGCGCTTGCGCTATTGGCGCTTTCGCTTGCGCTATAATCCCATGATTTAGGCAATAAAAGCCGTGTATAATCGCTCATTTTTTTTTCCTCTTTTGCTCGTGGCGCCCGTGTAGCGCCTGTTTACCCGACAAAACACACGTTTATTTTTCCCGTCTTTGCCGTGACGCGTATACCCGTTACGCAATTTGTGAGCATAAAAACATTGTCGTCGGTGTAGCTGTCTTTATCTTTTTCGATGGGATCCCAATAGCCGCCCGTGCCGTCATCGCCGATAACGCTTGTAGTGTTGCAACATGCTTCTACAGTGTATTCAATGTCACCGCTGTAGCCAGAAAGTGCATGTACTGCAATCGTGATTGCAGCAACGCGCTCCGGTGGACTTATCCAGCATGAAACTTCCCCGTCTTCTCCGTCTGCGTCTAGGTCAACCTCTGTTGAAATGCCTGTTATGCCACTACGGGCCCTTGGGGTAATTTTTGTGTATGCCATGTTTTACTGCTCCCCTGCTACTGGTGCCGTTTGTTTTTCTAGCTTTTGCTGTTCGTTTTCGTCCACTTTTGGACTAGTGCAAAGAGCGTTAAAAAGCTGCACTTTCTCGTCTTTAGAAAGCAGCATGACCAATTTTGCAAATGTTTTGTCGTCAATAATTCGTGCCATGCCTTTATAGTGATTTTAGGCGAGCGGCGAAAAAAAATGAAAAAAGTAAAAAAAAAGTGTCAACTCCATGCGGAAATTGACACTAAGTAAGGTTTTAGCTAAAAAGTGTTTTGAGCACGTAGGCGCTCACAGTAAGATTCGCCGCCTGTGCCCGCTCCTTCAGCTCTTCTTTTTGTACGGCGGTCAGCCGGATTTGCAGCTGTGTGGTGCGCTCGGTGCCGTCCGTTTTCCGCCAGCCCTTAGGGCGTCCCTGCCCCTCACGCCTGCCGCCCCAGGTGGGATGTAGTTCATTCTTTGCCATGCCGTGCCCCTTGTCACTATGCTTAGGCTTGTCTTGCGTGTTTTCCATGCTTCTTATTCTGCAAATATAAAATAATCGCACATACAAAAAGAATAATGCACAAAAACCCTTTTGCAATTAAAAGCGATATGCTCACACTATCCACTGTTGCAAAAATAAAAAAAGAAAATACAGCAACAACCGCAGGCAAAAAACGATAAAAGCCTTTTTTCATGTTGACACCCCCTGAAAGTCGCTATAAAGTGGGAGGTAAAGAAGAGCAAGTCCTGCACTGGCATGTGCAGGACTTGTGCCGGTCAAAGCTTCTTTACTTCCTGCTATCAAGCCACTTGGTTATGTAATAGCCTATTACGTACACCAAGATGGCAAGCAGTAAGTCAAGCCCCTTATCGGCAAAGTAGAGCGCCAATGCGTTCAATCTTTACCTCCTTGTCAGTAACAACTGACATGTACAATATAATAAACTTTTATTACTTTGTCAATACATTTTAACAATATTTTATTGCAATCAAAAAAAACTGTCGAATTGCTCGACAGCGTAAAGTGCAGTAAAATCTAAAATAAAATACTTGTAATATTAACACTTGTTGTGACGCCTTGATTTAAATATATTGTCCCGCTTGCATAGGTTGTTGCTGTCGCTGTCCTTGCTGCAGAAGTATAATTGTTATACGTAAATGCGCCTGTTATTACATATGTTGTACTGTTCGCTAATTTTACGACGCCCAAATAAGTAAAACCATCAGAAAGAGAAACAGCGCATAGTCTGGGCGTTGAATCAACCCCCGCCATTGCAAGAAAATTAAAATAGTTAGCCTCTGTATAGGAACGGCCGCCACTTTGCCCGCTGAACCAGCTCGGCTCTGAAAATAATAAACCATATTTACTCTCTAGCGTGCCGCCAAAAAAGGCGTTTTTTGCGTTTACGGTTAACTCTTTTGAAAAATAAGTAAACAGCAATTTATTTGAGTAGTCACTAGAAGTATATTTAACGCCGTTTAAAATCAATATTCTTTTATTGCCGCTTGTGCTTCCTATTGCATACACAACCTTTCCGCTGCTGTTTGTGTATCTCCATAAATACCACGCAAAAAGCGAGCTATTAGTTACATACGGCTTTGAATCATCGTCTGATACTATACCAATATACAAACGTTTATCGGTTGTTTCTGTATAATGTGTCCTTATAACAGCGTCAGTATTATTGTCAATCAAGTTATCAAATTTGGCAATCAGTTCTGCGGCTGTATAACTTGTGAGGTCTATAGAAACTTGCGTATAATCGTTATATGTTTGTGCAAATTCAATCATTGGCAAAAAGCAATCATTAGAAAAGCGTGCGCTCTCGCTCCATACTTCGCCGCTAAAATCACCGTTTACTGTTTTCGTACCGTAAGCGCTTATTAAGCCAGTTTTTGAATCTAGCTTAAATCCTGCTGTCGGGTAGCCGTTAGCATCTTCTGTATAATTTGCGCTTTTTATATAACCTGTAGCGTTCAGAGTAATGTCTTGCGCCAGTAGTTCTTGTACATCAATCAGCGCCGCTGTTATCATTTTTGTACTGGTGTCAATCAATGCGACTTCTTGGCCGCTTGTGTCGGTGATGACGATGTTTTCTGCTGCAAGTTTTATAGTAGTTGCGCTTAAATCTATCTGGCTTGCAATGAGCCCCTTTTTTATGGCAAGCGTCCAGAGCGCTGTTAAATCGTCACTGTCTACATCGCTTTTTATGGTGTAGTAGGTTTTTGTGTCGGTGCTTAGCGTTGTGTTTTGCGTATAAACTGCCGCCGTTTCTGTGCTTCCGCATAACGTGACAAACTGCGTATATATGGCGCTGTCAATAATGGCGGGTAGTTCTAGCGATAGTGACATTCTGCCTGCAATCGCATTGTCGACGGCGACAACTTCATCAACGGCGCTTGCAGTCACACTAATAGCGCTTGAAAGCGTTGCTTCTGTTGTGTCTAGGTCGTCTGTAGTTGCGTAGGTTTGCCGGACCGTTGCTAAAATATTGCTTGCCGTCTGTTCAATGAGAGAAGTGGCGCCCGCGTCTACATCTTCAATTTTAATTGAGAGCTTTTCATCAGTAATTTGAATGCCGGCGCTTGCGTCTTGCACTGCCTGGTCAATGTACTGTACAAGCTCTTCAATGCTCATACTGGTGCCGTTTACATAGCGCACATTAGAAAAAGTAACGCCTTTTGTTACCAGGTCCGCGGCTTGCTGTGCCGCTTTGATTGCAACGGCTTGCGCTTCTGCAACCTGTGCAATGCTTGCCGTTGTTGTTATTTTGCTTACTGTTGAAGCATTTACCTTTTGCGTTATATGCGGGTCGTAGTCGTCAATCGTGCCAGTGTCATAAATATTTTCGTTGTAGTCAACAAGGGTTAGTTTGTAGCCCGTTGACGTAGGCGTAACGCCAGTTACAAGCATGGAGCTAGTAGCGCCGTTTTCGGTGTAGCCGTAAGCAATAACGGCGCCCGCCTGCGGCTGGATTTCTGCGTCATAGGCAATAACAGCGGAAAAGCTTACTGTTGTTGTTTCGCCGTCTACGCCGTCAATAGATTTAACAAGCGTGCACGGTTTGCCAGAAGCATTTACGCACTGCATTTCAATACAGTAGTTTTCGGTTGTGGTCAACTCGATTGGGTCGTACAGTTCAAGCCCCGTAATGTTTCCGCTTAAGTCAGTAATAAGCGCCTTAACTTCGGCGCTTCCTAAGCCGATTTTTAACGCCGGATGCTGTATCTGTAAGATTGAAAGCGGGGCGTAAAAAATGCCTTCTTTACCGACTTCGGCGGTAATCGTGCGCGGCCGGAGCTTTTCAACCGCCATAACGTAACGGCACATTTTCACTACATGCTCATAGTTAGTAATGCCTGTTAAATTCACTTCTTTTATGACGCTTTCAGTATCGCGGTCTTCGCTGTCGCTTCCGTCACGCATAACAATGTAGCTTGTTTCTTCGTAGGTGTCGCCGTCAATGTAGGTGGCCTTTACGCCGTCAGCAATGCGGCTGTTGTCGCGCTCATACGAAAAAGAAGTGCAGTTTTGTTCGTTGATAATGCCACAAACGTTGTCGGTTGTCCAATCGGCAACAATAGAGATCAAGCCGTTAATATTGCGGTACATAGTTGCATGGCACGTTGTGCAGATAGTTTCTAGCACATTCTGCTTAGTGTCGCCGTCGGTTAGTACCATGTCACACGCCCATTCTTGCGCCTCACAAAGTTCGTACAAGGCGCCGAAAGCGTCTAAATCAATTTCATCAAGCGCAACTTTGCTTGCAGGGTGCGTGTCACTGGTGAGCACTTCCAAAAGCCAGCTAGCGGGGTTTGAGGTAATTTCTTTTACTAAATTGCCGTCGCCGTCTGTTTTCCATTCCTGCGCGTCACTGTCCCATATTGGCGCTATGCCGCTTGTAATTATGCTGATTTTACCCAGGCTGTCGGCGTTGCTGTCGGTGCTTAAAATGTGTAAGCCTATGCGGGTAGAATATTGCGCCTCTCGTTCTGCAATAACGCGCTCGGCAACAAAGGCGCCCGCCTCCCGGCTTTTCTTTACGTTAAACGGGTATGAGTGCACATACTGGCTGTACACCGTGTCGTAGGCTGTGCCATCGCTTGCACTCATGCTGTCGGTTTCACAGCGCAATTTAATAGCAATCGGAACAGTAGAAAACTGAATAACGCCGTCGCTGTCGGTGTAGCTCAGGTCGTTAAAATCAAAATCTACATGAGCGCTAAAGCGCATTTGGTTTAATGTACTTGCGCTAAAGGTGTTTGAATATATTGTTCTTGTCAAAGTTCCGATAGGGGTATTGAGTTTTACTGTGTGTGCAAAACCCTTAGGAAAATCCACCCATGTCGCCTCTGTGTCTTCGTCTCGGTCGGGGTCGTTGTAGTCTAGTGAGTATGACGGAATAATGGTCAGCGTCCGTGTGCAGCGGGTCCCGCTTGTGTTGTAATAGCATAAACCGTTTAATAAAATGGAAATGTCGGCGCCCATGCTGTAGTCAGCAAGCGTGAAAATCAAATCTTCATAATCATCATCGTCAGCCTTTTTTAGCTCGCTTGCGCTTTCTTCTTCTACAATTTTGACGTTAAAACAATCATTTTCAAAGTCGGCGCCGTCTTGCGCAATTTCGCCAAAAGATGAGGCGTCAGCAAATACACTGGTGCTGTTAAATGCAAAACTTGTTTCATTGTCAGCGTTCGGGAATTCTTGCGGCTCGGTGTCGCTAAACTTTTTTATGATAACATTGTCAGCCTTGATTTTGCGGATTACTTGCTTGTTAAAACCGCCTTCAAGCACAACGTTGTAAAATACCTCGGTGCCATTGGTGCCGCTGATTGTGTGGTAGCCGGTTGCGCTACCACTCGCGCCGCCGCCGTTTAAAATATACGGCGTGAAAAGGTGCGTGCCGATAATATACGGCTGTGTTTTTCCTGTTGCGGTTGTATTAGAAGCGCCTGCTATGTAGGGGTATTCTGTAACACTAACAGAAGTGCTACTGCTTGAAAGGTTAGCAAGCTTTTTTTGCAGTGCCCAATAATTTTTAAGAGCGCTGTATACTTTATTTCCCACCCAGAAAAATAAAGTGTACAGATTGGCCCAGCCCCAATTACTAACAGCGTCAGTAATTTTATCCAATACCCACCACTGCGGGAGCCTGCGAATGAAAACAATGTCAGAATCTTTAAGCACATAATCGGCGCTTTCTCTTTTGCCGTTTACTAAAATAACTGCGTGCTCAAAATCAATATTACAATGCTTAAATGCTTCTTTTATTGATTTTTGAGTGTCTACACAAATGCGCTCGTAGCTGTCGGAAAGGTCTCTGTATACGGTTGCTGTTATCATTTTACCACCTCAAAAAAAACAATATTTTTTAGCGCCTGTATGGGTGTTACTTTAGCGCCAGCGCCGGTCATGTGTAAAACGCGGATTTTATCGAGCATGTAGCCAATGTGTAAAATGTCGTTATCTTCACACTGCACAATAGTGCCAGCGCGTGCCTTTTCTTTTGGGATTTCCCTAAGATTTATATAGGCGCGCGCATTCCCGTTTTCGTCCGTTGCTGTTTTTAGGCTATCAAAAACAAGGTCGAGCAATGGCGTATCTGCACGGCGGCACATTTCAAGCACAAGCCCGTAGCAGTCTAGCCCGTCAATGCCCCGCCCTTTGTCTTTGTAAGGAACGGTTAAAAGGTCTGCATAGGGTACGCTTTTCAACTGTTCCCCCTGTTGTTCTGATAATCCCATATAAGCGCGGGAAAAGTCATTTCTAGCCGGTCGTCTTTTTCATACGTGAATTTGGCGCTGGTGCGTGTTACGCTGATTGTACCGTACTTGTGTGACCATGTTTTTATCGGCTCTACTTTCCCGCTTGCGTTTACTATGCCGACAACATCAAGCGACACGGTGCCTGTTGTCTGGACCAGGTCTACAAGGTAGTCGCTTTCTTTAAGTGCAATTTCTAAACTACCGCCGCCGTCGAATCCATCTTCATCTGCATTGGGCGTATAGCTAAAGGCGGCTGCGCTGTAGGTCACGCCGTTATAGGTGACATCATCTACATCATTAACCGCTCTAATGCTTATTGCCCCCTCGCTGTCGTAAAGGTGAATTAAAAACGGCAGGTTATAGGCGCCAGCTTTCTGAATGAGCGTTGTAAATAAATCTGACATTTTTACACCTCTTCAACTTCGATTGTAATTTCTTTGTAGCGCTGCCCGCTTGCGCTCGGGGTGCTTGTCATGCGGTACTCGGTTAAGCCGTCTTTTGTTAAAAGGTCCGTAAAGTAAAAGGAATTGGCGCCGCCTTTAAGCGTATTTTTGTACCAATCCCAGAAGCGCGCATATTCGCAGCTTGCTGTATTGTTATTTAAGCACGTAATGCAAAAAGAAAACGCCGCGCGGGTGCGTGAGTTTTTCTGATAAACGCGTTTTTTTCCGCTTTCAAACTCCAGCGCGGTTGTGTTGTCGAGTGCGGTCTCTGTTGCGTTATAGGCTTTCATGTTTACATTATCCGGCCATGATACAGCGCTCATTTTTTTAGCTCCTCTTATGCGTATATAGTTATTTTATGCGTTTTTTAGCACAATCGGCGCCCGTAATGGGCGCCGCCGTCTTTAGTTTAGGTACCGTGTGCCCGTCATTGAGTTCTGCGCCGCCCGTAATGCACGGTTATAGGCGCCGCTTGATAGCTGTTTTGAAACAGTCTGTTTTATGTAGATTTCAAGCGCTCCATTACTTCCCGTCTGTACATCAGTCTGAATGTATTCAGATTGTGTGTTATGAATGTTTATGTTTTGCGCGCTAGGACTTGTGTTCTTTTCGCCGTTTGCCATAAGCCATAATTCTTTTTGTTGTGCCGCGTTTAAAATCATTTCGCCGGAGTTTACGTTTGCTTTTACGTTGTCGCCGCTGTAGCTATTGCCTTGCACAATGCCACCCGTTGCAAAACTAGGCGCTACGGGTTTATTCATAGCAATAGCGGCAAGCTGGGCTGCGCCCGTTGCGCTTACAAGCGGAATCATAGCCATTTTAGCGTATGTCGGAAGCGTGCTATCTGCAAGCGTTTGAATAATAGCAAGCGCGCTTGCTGCCGCCGCATTTAACAAATTGGCGCTCCATTCCCACATCTGTATTTTATACGATTTCTCCGCTTCCTCTTTTTCGATTTCCTCGATTTTTTCCTCATACTCTTCTGCGCTGATTTCGCCGTTTGCATACTGTTCTTCTACGGCCGCCGTTTTTACCTCGGCTTCAGCTTCGTACAAGTCACACAATGAACTTGATAGCGTGCTCATAAGCTCGTAGAATTGGCTTGTTATGCTTTGCACGGCGTTTAAATGCGTCTGAATTAGCTCAAGCTGTTCTGCATTGCGTGCGTTTTGCGCCTCCCGCTCCAGGCGTGTTTTTTCATCTTCAAGCTGCTGCACGGCGGCTTTTATTTTTTCGGCGTATGAGGCCCAGCCTTCTTCATCAAATGTATTTTCGTCAATTTGAAACGTTGCTCTTGCAAGCTCTCCTAGCTCATTTAGCTGTTGTTTCATGGTGTCAATGTTTTTTATGTCGGCGTCTATATCGGCAATATCGCCGTATTTGTCATTAACTTCATCTAACAGCGCTATAAGGTCGGCTGTTGCTGTGTTTTCGTTTTCCGTGTTTCCGGCAAGTTTTTCAGAAAGCGCTAGCATTTCTTTTTTTGCCTGCACTTCATGGTCGGCGTTTCCTGAAAGCGCGCCGCTTGCGTCTGTAATCATTTTGACATACGCCGACTGCATGGCGTTTAGTAACTCGCTGTCGGCTTTTTCGTCCGTGAGTGTCTTATCAATTTCTTTACGGACTGCAAGCTCTTCTTTTTTTGCCTGCACGGTCTTGTCGTACTCTTGGCGCGCTGCTATGGCTTTTTTGTCGGCTTCGGAAAGAGCGGGCAATGTGTTTTTTGCCTCGGCGGCCTGGGCTTCGGCAAGCTGACTTTTTGCAGATTTCAATGCGTTTTCTGTTTTCTTAAGCTCTTCCTGCACAAGCTTTGCGCTTCCGCCATACTCAGAAACAAACTCTCTGAAATATGTCTCACCCTCGGTTTTAGCGTCTTTGTATGCCTTTTTGAGCGCTTCCGCTTCGGTTTTCCGGCTTTCCGTGTAGAGTTGGGCACTTGCCTCAACCTGCTTTGCTTCCAGGTTGAGAGCGGCAGTTTCTTCAAGCAGCGCCGTATGCTCTTCATCGGTCAACGTGCCAGAGGTGTCGTAATAGAGCGTGTTTGAGATTTCTTGCAGGCGGTTTTCAATCTCGCCCTGCCGTTTGGTAAACTTAGAAAGCTCGCGCTCTGTCTCTGTGTTGTAAGCGTCAAAAGCGGCTTTTTGCTCTTTCTGGTAAGAGCTGAGCCATGACTTTTTAGAGCTGATTTTGTCAATGGTGGCAAGCTTTTGCAACCGCTCCTGCTTTTCTGTCAGCAAGCCGATATTTGCAGAAAGCTGCTGTACATTTCCGACTGCGCTCCCCGTTTCTGTGTCTGCAAGTGCTTTTAGCGTCGCTTTGAATGTCTGCGCCGCCGTGTCGGCGCTTGTTATGCTGTTTGTCACCGACGAAAAAACATTTGTTAATACAGAGCCAACTTTGTTTCTTAACTCGCTGGCGCCCTTTCCCATAACTTCTTTAAAATCGCCGTATGCGTTTTTAAACTGCTTCCACCCGCCCGCGGCTTTTGTTGTGCTTTCCGCCTGCCCCTTAAACGCTTTTGCAACTACTTCAACCGCCTTCCCGTTTTTAAGCTCCTCGGCGGTTAGGTTTTTAACTTGAGGCAGTGTCCTGCCTAACGTACCAATAGAACCGCTGTAGCTTGAGTTTAAGCCTTTTACAGCGGAATCAAGCGACATAGTGCCACTGGCTGCAACGTCAACCGCCGCGCTCATTATTTCGGTAATTTCAGCTTGTGTGCGCCCCGCGCTTGCAAGCTCTGCCATGAGCGGCAATAGTTCCTCATCTCCATAAGTAGAAATAGACTGCAATTCAGAAGCAAACGACTTTAATTTAGAAACAGAATAATCGTTAAGGTAGGGATTATTTTTAGCAGCGTTTTCTAGCTGCGTTTCTGCCTTCGCCTGTGTGTTGTATGATTCTGCAAGGTCGGAAAATGTTTGCGCAACTGCGCTAATGGCACTTTTTACGTATCCGAACGACCGGCCTACAGTGTTTCCAGCTTTTAAAAGCTCTATAAATGGCTTTTGCGTTTTTTGTGCCTGCTTTGCAAACGTGTTTAATTTTGCAGTTACTGCATTTAAGCCGGCTTCGGCTTCTTTGCTGTCAGCTCCGATTTTTATTGATACATTTTTGCTATTTGCCATTTTTTAGCCTCTTGCATTATTTCTAGCTTGTTTTATACTCTTTCTTAGAGGTAAACCCCATGATTGAATTTATTTGCTTTATAGTCACTGTTATTATTGCGTATAAAATCTGGCGCAACAGCGACGAACCGCTACTTGATGACGATACATATCAAGTAATGATTGATACTGAATAAGACAATAAATAAATGCAGTCATATTTATAAAGTGATTTTTACATTACTATGTCTTTTATGCTTTTTGCCGCGCGGTAGAATCTGGATAAGGCGGCATTCTCTGCAAGAAAGCGCATCCCTTGAATCGTAAGCGCTGGATTTGTGATTTTTATTGTAAAACGCTGGTAGTCGTCGCCGTTAAAATCGTCAGGTTCTCCGTGAACAACGACGTCCAGGCCGGAAATATAGCCGTCGTCTTTGAGCATGGCAAGCAGCCGCGCAAACCGATTTTCTGAAAGCTCAAAATGTTTTGCGGTAAACTCTTTTACATCAAACACGTCATTATCCTGCTGCTTGTCAATGTATTTTAGAATCTTGTTCATTTTTACCCAGGCGCTTTTCATAAAAACATTGTCGGCAGCTTCTTCTATGTTTTTCACCTCTCACGCAAAATCTTTATCAAACTTTTCAAGCGCTTCTTTTTCGGCGGCTGTTAATTTGCTTTCTAAGCTCCACGCCGCTTTTAATTCCCGGCGAATCTGTTCACTTTTTCGCTTGTCGGTTTCGTCATACGCTCTATAGTTTATAACTTCGTTTAGCTTGGTATCATGCAAGCCTGCTAAAAGCGCTTTAAACTCGTACCAATGCAAAAAAGCGGTTAGCAGATTTATGTGATACTGTTCTAAAAAGGCGCTATAAATTAAATCTGCATCCTCTTTGTAATCTAAAAGACGCGCGCCGCCAGTGGCGCCCATAGTGCGCGGTAGTGTGTTTTGCGCATTAAAAAACGATAGCATGGCTTCAAATCCCGCTTTTCTGTCAGCAGGCTTTTCTTCTAGATACATAAAGTCGAAAGCCGTGTAAGAAGTGGCGCCCGCTTCTATGCGCTCAAAAAATAAAAGTACATCATGAAAATCTGTTTTTATGGGGTAAAAAACGCCATCTACCTTAATGGCAGATGGCAAAACCCTTTTTGAAAGGTTAATCACGGATTATGAACCCCATGTCAGCGCGTCATCAGACGATGAGTTTGAGCTTGTATCTTCTGCAAATGTGATTACATTTTCGCCGTTTTTGTACGCAACGCCGCGCGTGATTGAGCCAGAAAAATCCGCCTGCACGGTGATTGTACTGTCGACGCTGTTCAAATTCTGAACACTCAACACGGTTTCTGTACGCCATGCTTTATAGCCGCTGTACTCGGTTTCATCAACAGTAATTGAATCGCTTTCCATAAAGAAAACAATCATCAGTTCAACTTTTGCATCAGTACCCGTCTCAAGATTGAAAAACTTGTCAAATGCAAGGTCATAATCAGCTTCCCCCTTGTACATGGTGATAGGAAGCGACAACGACGGCTTATAGCGCAAAAGCTCGGTTGTCGGAATTTCATCTGCAATGTACTCAAAATCCTGCGTCTCCGGGTTTAAGTTCAAATCAAATGACGTTGATTTTTTGACGCGCATCCAGACTGGCGCGGCTGTTGTGCCAGTGTTGATAAAAGGTGCTACTTTGTATTTTTTAACAAGCTCGCTCATGTTTACCATTCCTCCGAATCATTATTTATATTTTCCACCTGCTCAACCGTTAAAGCGATTTCGCAAGCGGTCATTTGCTTTTCTGTTGTGCCGGCGTCCGCAAAAAAATCTATTTTTTCAATAGCGCTGTTTTGAAAACCGCCCGCTAAAGTATAGTCATTCTGCACTGCACGCCTAAAGGCGATAGCATACCGGCACATTTGCCGCATTAAAACCTCGTATTTATAGCCGCGGCACAAAAAAGACACGGTGCAGCTCGTGCGCATGTTTACGCTTCCGATTGTGCCGTCTGTTTCTTCTTGATAGTCGGGTGTGATGACGCATAAAAGCTTGTTTTCATAACGGGTAAGGTCTGCAACGCCAAAAATAATTTCATTTTCTGTAGGTGCGTTTAGCGGCGTTTCGTCGTCTTGTAAGTCTGTTAAATAGTCAGATAAAGTAGACAGTATAAACGCTTTTATATTGCTGTAAACGGTTTCCATGCGTTACCCCCAGTATTTTGTCAACTCTTTTTGAATCATGGCGTTTATGTCGCTTGTGTAGCTGGCACTTTGTGCGTAGCTTTCGCCCTTTTCAATAAATCCACGCGCCGGAAGCGTTACGCTTTTCATTTTGCGCCAGCCGTCTTTTGTCTGAAAGACTAAATAACCGCTATTTTTCCCCTTGCGCTCTTTTGCGCGTACTGTCGCGCCGTAATTGTGTACAACCGACAAGCCTACAACCCAGTTTTTATTTTTTGCTTCGCCTACGTTTCTCGGGTAGACAGACGCGCTAGAGCCATCTTTTTTTACTTTGTAGCTGTAGGCTTTTTTAAGCGTTTTAGCCTGCGGCATACTTTGCGCAATCGCGCTTTTTATGGTTTTCGCCGTGCCTTTTGCCATAATGCCCAGCGTTTGCCGGCGGATTGTCTTTAGGCTTTTTTTAGTGCCGGAAAGAGCTTTTTCTACTTCTGAAATGTCGGCTTCAACGCTTATAAATGATTTAGCCATTGTAGCACCTGTATTCATTTATGCTTTCTAGGAATCGCTCAATTTTGTAATTGTTAAATACGCGCGTTCCCGTATCTGCAAAACTGGTAGAGCTTACTGCAAGATTGCCCCCGGCGCTTTCCCATAACAAAGACGCAATTTGTAATGCACAAATTACCATTGCGCTCGGAATTGTCTCGTAGCCGCCCGTATAGTTAATTACGTATTTATTGCCTTTTGAGAAGGTGGCAAGACAACCAGTATCAAGCACTTTTCTAATATGATTTTTTCTGCATGAGTAAGAATCTAAATCATCTGCAGAGCCGTTAACACTTTTTAATTCTACGATAGGTGCAGAAACGCTTAACAGTGTTGAATTATCGCCAAAAAGCGTTTCGGTGTATTCTGCAAATTCGGGCGAATAGCCTAAATAGTTGACTATGCAATCCTCTGCCGCGTCTACATAAAGGCCCGGAAGCGTTGCGTCGTCATCGGGGTACTTTCCCATGAATTCGGTTAACTGGTCTACAGTGATAATTGCCATTTTTTACTTACTCCGTTTTACACAATCCGGCTTTTTCCCATGCGGCTGCCGTTTTGCTGTCTAGCTCGTAGGTATTGCCCTTTTCAAGCCTGCCTTTTGAGTGCATAAGCGTTTTAAGCATGGTAACTTTTACCGGCTTTTCGTCTTTTGTGTTCTTGCTTGCTGTTGTCTCTGCTGTCTCTGCTGTCTCTGTTTTCTTTGTTTTTGCCATTTTTATGCGCTCCTTAAAAAGTTATATTTTAGGTGGCAAGGCCTTGCGCATGGAGCGCAATCCCTGCCCGCTTTTTGTGTAGCGAGGTATAAACTACAGAAAAAAGCCGCTAAACGATATTAAGCTAACACAATACGTGCAAATGCTTCTTCAAGAACGGGCTGCCCGTCACTGAACAGCGTGCCTAAATAGCCGACCTGTCCGCTTTCTGCGTACTTTTCAAGCAAGACCTGGATATTGATCTGGTCCACCATGGTGAGCCAGTATTTTGAAAGGTCGCCATAAAGCCCCGCGTATAAGCCGGTTGTCAAGGTTGAGGGCGCATAATCGCTTTCGATAATCGGCGAGCCGTCGAGCATATCCGGGTCCGACGGGGTAAGGCCACTTCTCCAGATATACTGGTCGTTTTTGTCTTTGAGCGTGAGCAGCTGGGTAACAACATCGGGGTGAAATACCCAAACGCCATTCTTGCGGTAAGCCTGCTTAACGGCGCGCTTTGTCTTGATGATGGTGTCTGCGTCGATGGCGGTGGCGCTTGCTGCCGTTACGTCGCGGCCGGTTGAAATGCCGTTAGCACTTGCAGTAAACAAGCCTAAAGGCTTTCCGTCGCCGTCACCCGTCAAGATGGCGTTTTCAAGCGTCTGGCGGATTTTAAGCGCAAGTTTTTCGCGCACAAGCTCATCAATGCCAAATGCACTAGTAAGAATGAGCTTTCTGCTAACCTTAATCAGCTTAATGAGCTGATTTGCCCCTAAGCTTCTCTTGCTGAATGCCCAGGCACTCTCTGCCGTTACGCTTGCCGGGATTTCTGTAGTCCAGTCTGCATCGGTAGCGTCTGCGGTTTCCTGCGGAACACCAATAGAGCTTGCACTGTTCAAATGAATAGTGTTGACGCGCTGCAAAATCGGCGTGTCGCTCTGGACGTCCTTCAAGATTTCCTTAACAAACTGCTCCGGTGCAAGTGCGCCCGCATCGCCTGCAGTGTCAACATCAAGCGCCTTGAAGTCGCCTTTAAGGTATGCCTTAAAGCGGTTCATGCTCTCGGCTGCCTTTGGAGTGTCTGCGGCTGCTTCTGGTGCTTTGTTTGAAAAGCCTTCAAGCGTCTTTGCGCGCTTTTCTGCGTCAATCAGTGCTGAAAGCTCTTTGACGTCCTGCGCCATACCGTCAAACTTTGCCTGTTCCTCGGCGGTAAATGCGCGCGGCGTACCTGCGTCAGCGACAGCCGTTGCGTCATTTAGTGCCCGCATGTCCTTAATGAGGCGCTCGCGGGTGTCGATTTTTTCCTGCAATGAAAGTGCATTAAACTTCATAGCTTTATAATCTCCCTTAAAAAAATTAGTTGCTGATTTCCATGAGCGTCAAAAAACGCTCCCGGGCTTTATATTCTGCAAGTGCAATTTCTTGCGCTTGCTTTTCTGTATAGTTATTTTGTGTTTTTTCTGCCTGCGCTGTCGGTTCAGGCGTGCTTTCCGGCGCAAGGTTTTCAAGCACGCCGGCAAGTGCTGCAAGGTCGGGCTTTGCGGCAGGTACTTTCTGCAAGGTCTCGCGCACACGTGCCTGCACGAACGGAATAACCGCGGCGCGCGGTTTTGCCTTTGCGGTCGCCTTGATTTCATCGCAAAAACCCGCCTGCTTGATTTCGTCGCCGAAATACCAGGTTTCCGCGTCCATGAGCGCGCGCAAATCTTCTTCGCTTTTTCCGGTGCGGCTCTGATACATGCCGTTTAACATGGTATCAATACGGCGCATAAGACGCGCTTCCGCTTCAAGGTCGTTTGCGTTCCCGCAAATGCAGCTCCAGGCGTTGTGTATCATAAATGCGCTGTTATCTTCGGCGACAATGCGGTTTCTCTTGTCAATGCTGTTTGCTGCCAGCGCAATAAAACTTGCGGCACTTGCCGCCATGCCTTGAATGTAGGTTTCAACGGTGGCGGCAGGATGATTGCGTGCAAAATCGCGGATAATGTTGAAAATTGTCACGCCTTCGAACACGTCGCCGCCCGGGCTATCAATGATGATTTTAATTTCCGCTTCGTTTTCACAAGCTCCGAGCGCATCGCGCACGCCGGAAGCGGTAACGCCCTCATCAAAAATACCGGAGCCGATTACTTTGTCAATTAAAATTTCTTTCATGCTGTTTTAATCTCCTCTCGTTTATAGTCATTCTGCGTCTTTTGGATTTTAATCGGGTTCTGCCGATTTTTGAGCGTCCGCGCCTTCGCCCGCCGTTTGCTTCTGCCGCGCCATGTAGGCGTCTACATATTCCGGTGTAACTGGTGCTAAGTTCACCGGCATAAAGCGCACGTCCCCTATTTTTGAATCAATAAGAGGTCGGTTTTCCATGCGGTTAATGTCGTTTAAGGTTACCATGCCATTAGTTAGCTCTTTTACGTACATATCGACGCGCACGGAGCTGTCGGCGCGTGTCATGGTGTTTGTGTCAAATTCAAAATAGGCTTTGCCTCGGTCGTAAACGGGAATGAGTTCGTTAAAGTATTCCTGTAAAAGCAATAGCCACGGCGTTAATGTATTTTGCAGGAAGTTACGCGCCTGCTGTTCGTTGTTGTTGTATTTTGCGTCACTTTCGCCTAACATAGAAAGCGGAACGCGGAAAATCTTTGCAATTTCCTTTACGGTATACGTGCGGTTCTCGACAAGCTGGCTGTCGGTATTGCTTGCAAGGTTTAAAGGCTCCCCTTTGTAGCCGTTTGCTAAAATAAGCGGTTTTGATGCATTTTCTACGCCGCCGTAAGCGGTCTGTATGCGTGCTGAAAGCTTTTCGGCATCCTCTTTGGAAAAATTGCGCTCCGTTTCGGGGACCGTTACCATAAGTTTAGAATGGATTCCGCCGTCAAAAACAGTCCCCGTGTAGCGGTCAAGCTTGTTTCCCAGTTGTGGCGCACGGCTTGCGCACTCTATCGGACTTAAACCGTATATGCTATTCCACTGCATGGCGGGAATATGAAGCACGGTATCCGCGTCATATTTGTATGTTAAGCCGTTTACATGGTACAAATAATAATATTCGTTTTTGCCGTCAGTCTTTTTAATTTCTACCCATTCGGGATTTAGCGCATATAAGCCGACAATCACACCGCCAGAGCGCTCTATAAAAATATAGGCGTTACCCTTTAGAAGCAAGTGCAGCATGATTTGCTTTTTAAAAATAAACGGTTTTTGATAAAAGTTTACTTTTATGTGAAAAAGCGTGTTCAAGCTGCTTTTTTTGTCGCGCTCGCGTCCCTCGCCTTTTACGCGGTACAGATTAAGCGGTAAGCCTGCCACGGCGTCAGAAATAATACCCACGCAGGCGTTCACCGTGCCATTTGCAAGCATGTCACTTACCGTCATGTGTGGCGAATAGGTAAACACGCCTACATTGTTTGTTGTGTATGTTGAAAGCGGCGCTTTTTGGCTTTTTGCTTGCGCTCTTTTTATTTCTAATCCGAATAGTTTCATGCTTGTATAGTGATTTTTTAGAAAATGCTGTTTTCTACCGTTGCCGTCTTTCGCCATGCGCTTTCACTGATTGCAATGTCTAAGCGGTTGTTTGCCATGATTGACGTTATAACGCCGTCTATGCGCTTACTTGTCTTGGTGAATTGCGGTTTTACGACTTTTATATTGTCGTTTGCGTCCGTGCGGATAGTGGCGCAGCTTACCATCCAGCGCATAACGGGATTATTGTCTATGATAATGCCGTCACTAACCGCCTTTTCCCATGCCTTGCTCGGCTCGCTCATATAGGCTATAGACTGATTAAACTCCACCATGGTAAAGGAGCTTGAAAGCGGCTCTATAATAAGGCTTGATAAATTGCGGTCATAGGCGATTTCCTTAATGTCGTACTTTTCAGCGTCTTTTTTTATGTCCTCAAACATGAAACTATAGTCTACCGTTTCGCCGGGGGTAAGCGTGATATAGCCCTCTTTTACCCATTTTTCGATTAAATACGTATCGGTTTTCATGCGTAGCTGGTACATGTCGCGCGGAATATAAAAACGGTGTTTTGCGTACTTGCGGCCATCGGGAAGCGAAAAATAGAGCGTGTAGGCGGTAAAGTCGGTTGTTTTGGAAAGGTCCAGCGCCGCACAGCATAAAAGCTCACGATTTAATAATTTTTTTTCACTGAATCGCTTTATAGCCCGCTGCCAGTGGCGGTCATCAATCCAACAATCGGCGTTATTTATCCACAGGTCCATGCGCTTGGTTAAAAATTCGGCCATGCCGCTTGATTTCTGCTTTGCGTTGCGCAGTTCAATCTGTAATTCGTCGGTGCTTAAGGCGCCCTCTACATCTAAATTGGGATTTGCCTTTATCCAGTTGCGCGGGTTTTCTATGTCGTCGCCTTTGTCTAGCTCGTAAATAATCGCAAAATAGCTTGGATTTTCATAGCCTTTTGCGCCTTCTAGCATTTTACAACAGCGTTCATATTCTTCATGGCAGGGAAAGC
Organism: uncultured Treponema sp.; assembly: GCA_937891125.1. GTDB lineage: Bacteria > Spirochaetota > Spirochaetia > Treponematales > Treponemataceae > Treponema_D. The sequence goes on from CALAEZ010000134.1 coordinate 29,934, forward strand.
TTAATTCATGCCCGGCGGTCGTGATGATAAAAATTAGCGGCTGCTCGCGTGCGCCTTGTGATGACTGAATAACGTTTATAAGCTCATCGGTTTTATGTGCATGGTATTCGTCAATTATACCGCATGAAACGTTTAAGCCGTCAAGCGTCTTACTGTCAGAGGAAAGAGCTACAAAGGAGCTGTCTCTAAATGTAATACTTTGCGCGTGCGTCTGTATAAACTTTGAAAGCGTTTTTGAGTAGCGAACAGTATTTTTTGCGTTGTTAAATGCAATTTTTGCCTGGTCGCGCTTGGTTGCCGCGCTGATAACTTCCGCCCCGTTTTCGGTGATAAGGTCATAAAGTCCCACCCCGGAGGCAAAAAATGTCTTGCCGTTTTTGCGTGCTACCTGTAAATAGACACGGCGGAAGCGTCTTTTATTGTTCTCTTTCCGCCGCCAGCCGTACAAACACGCTATAACAAACTGCTGCCACGGCTCCGGGTGCAATTTCTGCCGGGCAAGCTTTCCCTTAGTGTGCACCTGCTCGCAGAAAAAGCGGATAGCCCGCTGGGCGTGCCCGTCATCAAAATAATACGGGAATGTTTCCGCGCTTGCCTTTAGGTCGGCAAGATGGCGCTTAACCGCAAGCTGGACCATGCGACAGGTGAGTATCTTTTTTTTTATTACATCGTCAATGTACTGGTTATACGTGAAATCCATTTTCGGAGCGTTCAAAAATGTTTTTATACTGCATGATTTTTTCCTCTTTTACTTTTACAGTGATTTTATGCATAGAACAGCTCTAGCTGCTGGAATGCGCGCTCTTTTGGCTGCGGGGGTTCGCGTGCCTTTAGCTTTTCATAAAGCGCAATCTGACTTCTCGGAATGAAAAGCTTTTCTTCTTTTGTTTTGCCTGTTCCCTTGCCATTTAACAGCTGCACTTTTTCTTTTTTGGCTATGCACATAAAGCGCTCAGACGGCATGTCATACTCTGAAATTATAACAAGCTCTTTCTGCTTTTCTGCCCAGTTATAAAAAGATTCATAATCAAACTGCACTTTGTTATAGCCGTCAGTGTCTTTGTAGGGAATATCACAATAAATGACGCTATCTGGTTCTATGTATATATCGCGGTAGTCTTTCTGTGTGATTTCAAGGCTTTCAAGGCTTTCAAGGCTTTGCAGGCGTTGCAGGCTTTCAAGGCGTTGCAGGCTTTCAAGGCGTTTTTTAAGCTGTTGAAGCCCGATGCTGCCTTTCACTAGATTGTCAAACACGCCCTTCTTTTTGTATTCTTCATATTTTTTTAGAAGCTCTTCTTTCTCTTTATCTGTCATGCAGATAAAGTGATTTTATAAAAAAAGAGCTGTCAAAAATGCCTGACAGCTCCAAAAAAAACACGCTTTTCTTTGAGTGTTACGCAACGCCTAATTTTTGTTTTAAAGCTTCCTGCACGAATGCTGAAACATTAATTTTTGCTTTCGTTGCCATATCGTCAAGCCATTCCGGGAGCGTTATGTTTCTGCGGACACTTTTTGATTTTAATGTTCTTCTAAAATAATCAACATCAACATCAACAAGAGATACAAAAGATTCGCCGTATTCAAAAAATGGGCTTTTTTTTATGTCAATGTCTTTAATTTGAGAGCCTTTTGGGATTTCAATGGCCGCCATATCAACTAAAACATTTCCAACATAATCTTTTGCCATTTCGATAGCGTCTTGCAGCCCGTAGCCCTCTGTCATTCCGTTAAGATCGGGAATATAAACTAAAACAACGTCTTTTTCATCTTTTGTTTCTGTAAAAATTACTGGATAAATGACCTTCATAAAATTACTCCTTGAAAGATTTGATACGCCCTTTCGGGCGTAGGCTTTACAGTTTCCATTTTTTTAGAATTCCTTTAGCAAGGTTTTCTTTTATTTCGGAATGGCGAGGAACCTGCTCCTCGTCCTTCCCTCTTCTGTAGATGTCGTGGTTCCCGCCATGTCTACAGAATGTAAACCCCGCCTTTTCAAGCCTTTTAATCAAATCTTTTCTTTTCATAATTTTATTATACACATTTTATGCGTATTGTCAAGAGTTTTTATAGCCTGTTCTTTATGTACCACTTAACATACTTTTCTTTACATTCTGCATGATGTTTTATAACCCATGCGCGGGAAGCGTCGACAGTTTCAATGCCGAATTCGCGTAAAAGCGAAAAGTCAGCAAAAACCCGCGCATAATGCAGGGCTTTTTTCCACGCCTCAATTTCCTTTGAGTAAAGATAGCACGTACCGCTATTTCCGAAGCTCCAACAGTAGCGCACATAAGGGTCGGAACCTTTGAGAGCGTAAAAATCGGCGCGGCTTATCCAACGTTTTTCGTCTTTATACGCGCCGTGTATCGCGTTGTAAAACAACTGTACGCTGCTGGTAATGTCGTTTGCGTGGTAGTCGGTATACTTTCCGCTTTCAAGTGCCGCGTGCGTAATTGCGCAACCGCCTGCGAAAAGGTCGTAAAAATGTTTTGCCGTCGGTAACTGTGCGCACACAAAAGGCGCAATGCTATTCTTGCTTCCCTTGTAGGGTGTTCCGTATCGTTTAGCCATGCAAATAAAGTGATTTTGTGCAATGGCACAAAGCGAAACGGATTTGAGCACAAAAAAAGCGGGCTTGGCGCCTACTGCCAGTGTCAGCCGTTGCCAATAATGGCGGTTATGGCTTCAAGGTCGAGCGCGTCTTTGTCTTGCGCTGGCGTGCTTACTTTTGCCGCTCCCACGGGTGTAACGCCGAAAGTGTCTATAAGGTCGGTGTAGTCTTTGCGAAATTGCCGCTCGCGTATGCTTAAATCTGCCTGCCCGGGTGTCATTTGTGCGCTATAGGAAGCCATGCCGCCCGCTTCGTCAATGGAGGTCTGGCACTCGATAGCGCGCTTGTATGCACGCATGGCTTGCTCAAAAATGGGCAAGTTCAGCGTATTTATGCGCTTAAGCTCGCAGAGCATTTGCGCCTGCATAAGCCACACTTCGCGCGCCTTGCCGGTTATGTCTTCGGGGCACTCGACGGCCAAAAGCGGCTCTAGCGCGCTGTTTGTTGCGCGTTTTTCGTGGCGGTCTTTTCTGTATGTGCCCTCGAGTTTTAGCTGTTCTGTCGGCTTTGGCGGTCTACCTGCCATTTTTCGCCCTCCCACCCCAAAAGTTTCATTTTGACAATGCACACCAAAAAGAGCGCGTGTTGGTATATTCTGAAAGCATAAAAATTTTTGCTCCCCCTATCCCCTTGCGCCCTTAAAATAATTGTTTTCTTTAAGCGTCTTTGCGCTGTGATGTTTCCAGCAAAGCGGCTGCAAGTTGTTCATATCATAAAAAAGAGCTGGCTCGCCTCGGTGTGGCTGTATGTGGTCGGCAACCGTTGCCCGCGCTCCGCAAATAAAACAGTACGGATATTTAGCAAGAAACGCCTTGCTTGTTTGCCGCCATGCCGTGCTGTTGTATAAGCTGTGATATGCGCTCGATTTCTTGCGCTGTGGTGTCGGTCGCTTGTTGTATTCTGCTTCAAGCTCTTTATGCTTTTCGCAAAAATGCAAGCCACTAACCGCCGTACAAAAGCAGCCTTTTTTATGACAAAGTGTCGTTTTCATCCGCTCGCCTGTGCTTCACGCTGTTTTACTAAAGCCGTGTAGCACTCCATACAAATCTTTTGCCGCACGCCCTGCGCTGTTAATGCGTTAATACAGAAGCGTTTTATGCGCTTGTTACAGATTGCACAATCCATATCTACACCGTCTTATAAGCACGCAGTACGCCTAACATATTCCCGCGCTCTCTGTAGCTAAGCTTTGCGCCGTCTTGCTTGTAGCCGTCCTGCTCGAATACAATAAAACCGCTTCCCAAATCGGAAACGATAATCGCCACATGTCCGTATTTGTTAGAAGCAGTTGCGCCCCAGACAGCAACGTCCCCGCTTTGAAAGATTGTCCCCGCGCTTTCTTTTATGCGGAAATAATATTTTTTTTCTTGCGGAAGCTTGTCATAGCTTAAGAATAAATCTTTAGCCCCGTCAACCGCGCCCGTGTGTGGCGTGCCGTTCACCTCTTTTGAGTACTGGCGGAAAAGGTCGACACACTGCGCACCAAACGCGCCGTCAAAGTCTACTTTCTTTCCGCTGTACTTCTTTATAAAATCAATTAAATTCATGCCTTTACAGTGATTTTCCATTTATTCCCCCTTTGGTGGGATATCCCACATTAACCCCTCATTAAACCCACATTATCGATAATTATCGAGCACTGCGGTTCGTTTTTTAGATAGCCGTTTTTTATTATGATTTTACGTACTATCTGCCAGTTATCATCGTGAATAATGCCGCAATCTTTAAGCAGGTCTAAAATAGAACTTGCTTGATTGTCGCTGTCGCGCCGGGTGTAATCGCCGTGAATAAATATAAGCGTTATGCAGCAGTCGGTATCTATCGGCAAGTGCTCATATTTCCGCTTCTGCGCTAAAAGCTGTATTTTTGCAGCCGTGTGCCATTCTACAAACCGCAAATTCGGAAACGTGCGCCCCGTGCTCCGATTTGTTACCCGGCTATTTTTCTTGCTTGGCGTTTCGCCTTTAAGATTGAATTTGCACATTATTTAAGCTCCCCTTTGTAGTAAGCGGTCTCCATTTCGTCATACGTTGCTATTAACGCCTCGCAAAAGGTGGCTAATGCCTTTGCAACCGGGAAGCCGCGGCTGCTTCTTTTTATCTGTAGAAACGCATACGCGACTCTTTTAATCAGCTGCTCTAAAACTAAATCGGCACGCCCAGAAACAGCCGTAAATCCTTTATTCTGCTCGCCTTCAATGTATTGAATTGCAATCACTGTTTTACCGTTAGCGGCTCTTTTTTCAAATTCTTTCTTTGTCATTTTTATTTCTCCTCTAGTTGTTTTTGTATGCGCATTTTATTCTTAAAAGTGCGCCCGTGTTCTGCTCCTCGTGTCTTTTCGCTTGTTGTGTGGTATGCGCCGCACGCCGTGCAAAAATACACCCTTAGCGGAATTTTTTTAGCACTTGACCGCCTGCAACTTTTACCGCCTCTCACTACATGGCTTTTTGCAGTGTTTACAATGTCGCCAGCCCGCTTTTTTGAATAGCAGATTTTCCCGCTTGCCTCACATACTACTTCATTCATTTTTTGCGCTCCTTTTCTATTGTATTTTTTGCAATTAAAAAGGCGTGTTTCTTTTCTACCCCCTCTTTCATGTACGCTATTGCAAGCTGCTCACATTTTTGCGCCTTGGTCCGGTGGTACAGTGTCTGTATACATGCGCTTTTAATTGCGCTTATATAGTTTTTTTTTACATACCACGCGCGCCCGGTCTTATAGCGTTTTTTATAGCGCAGTAAAACAAGGCTCGCCGCATCCAGTGCAAGCATATCAATGTCAGCGCGGTAGGTATAAAGACGCTTTTTCTTTATCTCACCGCGCAGGCACCGGGTTGCAACCTTTACCGACAGAAGCCACAAGTCGCGCCAGCTTTCTTTGCTTCCTGTCAGCAAAAACGCTCTTTGCAAGTTTAAAAGTCGGTCGTTGTCGCTTTGCGCATTTTCAACAAATGGCAAAAAGCTCCAGTCGGCTTTTTTTTCTCTGTAAAAGTCAAATAGTAACTGTCCCTCTTCCCCTCTCACCTGATGCCTTTTTTACCTTTCACACCCCTTTTTATATACTTTTTGCCTGCGCTTTCTGCCTTTTAGCGCCCCATACGCGCCACGCCCGCAAAAAGTCTGTGATTTCCGGGACCTGCCTATTGTGATCGCCGTAACACTGGCGCACGTTTAGGCTTTTCGGCTCTAGTTCAATCGTTGCAAATGGCGTTTTTATGTCGTCCATTTTGCGCACGAAAAAAATAATGCTTTCCCCCTTTGCCTGTTTTTTATTGTAGCCCATGCGTCCGACACAATGATGCAGGCTTTCGCCCTCGTTAATAAGCTCACTGGACGAAATCGCGGCAAAAATACAAAAATCTTTGCTTTCATAACCGGAAAGAAACGAAAAGCGCACGGCAGTTTCTAGCATTTTTTCGTCAGTGTCTTTTTCTGTTGCGGTTTTGTACGCCTTTGTGCGCTCTTCGTGCATGGCTTGAAAATCATGCGGGAAGGCGTTTTTTGTGTCGCTTAAATCTAGGTGTAAGTATCTGCAAGCGGTTATGTAGTCGTTGTATGTTCTGTCACTTGTAGTGTGGTAAATGTATTCATACACTTTAACGGGTGACCAGTGCGCTAAAAGCTCGGCGCGGTTTTCGCTGTCTAGCGCGCGCATTGATTCGCCTGCCCTCTGCAACAATATCCGGCGGTTATAATATGAAAGTGCGCTTTCATTGCGGTTATAGGCAGCTATACACCACGCGCCGCCGATGCGGTTGCGTGCAATGTCAGAAGCATTTTTATATAACCATTTCTGCATTTTTTTGTCAGAAAGCTTTTTTAAAAAGCGTTCAGTGCAAAGATGAGTGCAGTCTGTTTTCATGCACATTTCTGCTACCGGATAGCGTCTGTACAGTCGAATGTAAGGAATGACGGAAACGGCGCCCGCCTTGTATGACGAATAGCGTAAGCCTTCATCAAGGCGAGAAAGCGTCTTTGCGTCAAATGTCTCATAGCGTCCCAGCGTGTTTATATCGCGGCTCGCTTCACCTAAAAACGCATCATACTGGAGCCCGTCGCCATAGTAAGAAACATGTGCTTCGTTATAATGTCCGTAGGTTTGCAAGCCACCAGTAAAGCCGTTTACTAAAATGTTCCGGCAAATTGGCTTTAACTGCTCATTTTCGGGAATAACAGCGCACTCCATGACCGCAATTCCGTTTTTCTTTGTGTAGCGATAGCTAAAAATGCGCTCAATAATGCCCGCGCCATCAAGTTTTTCAAGCGTTGAAAATTCAAAACGCTTTACACTCCTGGCTGCCGCTTTTCTTCGTGCGTATGTTTCAACGGGTACGCCCTCAATATATGCCTGCTCATTATACATGCGATAATTGCATGTTTTTTCAAATTCTTCTTGTGTCATTAAAAAAGCTCCAGCTGATAGATTTCGTCTAGTACTGTCTCTTTTTTGGTACTCTTTTTAGTATCTTTTTTGACGCTCTTTTCTTGCTGTACGCTCTCTTTTGCCTCCTGCTTTTCGGTTGTCTCGCTTTCTGTTTCGCTTTCGTCCGGGCTGTTGCTCTGTGCGGTTTTTGGCTCACAATTTAGCTCATCTTCTAAAAGATAATGCACCGCCCAGCCATACACTTCATGATCGGGAATACATGCGCAACCGTCTTTGGCTTGCTTTTTAGCTTCCTGCTTGACGTAGTCAACAAGCCCCGCCATGCTTTTATTCTCTTTTTGGCACGCTTCTCTTAGCGTGCTGTCTGTCTTTACCCGTTCGCGTAAGTATGCAGCAATCTGCTTTTTATACGCTTCTGTATACGCCTTCTCTAAATCCGTCATAAATCACACCTCTTAAAAAATGTCGAATTGTTCAGCCCCTGCCGCTTGCCGTTGTGGTGGCGGCATTTGTGCAGCTGGTTTTAAGCCGTAAGACTTCATAAAAGCCTTAGCCGATAGCGGTATAGTGTCCGCTTTTTTGTTCCACGTCCAAACGCCGCCTTCTAAGCTATAAAAACCGCATTTACAGCTTGGCGCCGCGCTGTTTGCAAAATCTAAAGGCTTGCCACATTCCGGGCACGTTTTCGGCTTTGCTTCTTCCTGTGCCTTAGCGTCTTTTTCTGCCTGCGCTTTTGCGTTCTCCATTTCTAAATGCTGCCTAAACTCAAAGCGCAAGTTATCCCAGGTTAAAAGCGCATTCCTAAAAAGCAAACGGAGCTCTTCGCCGTTTTTTAGCGGATATTGCGCTTTTACTTTTTGCAAACAAAAAGCAAGGTATGCAGGAACGTCAAGCCCGTTAGAACGTGCTTCAAATCGCTGGTATGTGTCTTGGTCGAAAATGTAGCCATTTTCGACACACCACAATTCTGAAGCAGTCGCCGCCTGTGTTTGCGGTTCTTCTTCGGCTGTTTGTTCCTGTGCAGTAGTGACGCTTTGCGCGCTCACCGGCTGCACGTTTTCTATAACGGCTTTAACCGGCTGCGCGGTCGTTTCCGTTTCTTGCTTTTCTTCTTCCTGTGTTTGTGCGCTTATGAGCACGGGCGCCGTTGTACCCTCGGCGGCTTCTTCTGCTTTTTTCGGTCTGCCGCCTTTTTTTCCCGCCGCGCTTCGCTTTGCGCACTTGTCTTCATAGCGTGCTGTATCATCGTCAATCTGTCGCTTGATTTTTAGCCAGACAGTGCGCTCCAATCCTGTTACATTCGGCTCAATGCCGTGCATGGCGTATTTAACCGCGTGCAATGTAAACGGCTCTTTATATTCATCTGGTAAATCGTCCACCCAATCAAAGTGAAACACGAAGCTATCTTTCATTTTCAACCGCCTTAAATCGCTTTGTTGCCCAAATTACACCATTTTGCGTAAACATGAGCTTGTTGCGTACAAATCGCTTGTTTTTTGCCATAAATGGCGAAGGAATAGAGCGGAAGTATTTTTCATAGTCATAAAATGGCACATAGTAGCAAATGCCGTCAGAATCACACTTTTTGTAGATAATGCGATTTTCAGAAAGCAATTTAAAAATCTTTTCGGCGCCCACTCCCACCATTTTGCCGACGGTTGAAATTTCGGTTAAGTTTGCGCTATCAGCCACGGCGTCAAACCAGGCAACTTTCGGCTTTTGCTCAATAACAAGCCGTTCTGCCTTTTCCATGCGTGATTTATATTCATCGTTGCGCCGCTGTAAAATAGTAAGCGCGTTTGCAATCGTTAAGTTCTCTTCGTACTCGGTAGAAACAAAATCAATCTGACGGCTTTGCAGGTTGCGGCTCTTCTGGATTTCCATCTTGATGATAGTTGCCTGTTCTTCTGTAAAAACTTTGGACTCCCCGCCGTTTACCACCTTCCGCAGTACTGCGGAAGGGTCTAAAAGCTTGTTTGCCGTCCGCTGTACGGTATCAACTGACACGCCTAAAGCTTCTGCAAGCTCTTTTGTGGTCATAGTCTTTAGCTCTGAAAATGCTAATTCTTTCATCATTTACAACCTCGCTATCATTTGCGCAACCTCGGCAATTGTTGCACAGTCAAAAGACGCGCCGCAGTGCTCCAGTTTAAAGTGTACGTAGTGGCCAGACTTGAACTCGGAAAGCTCAAAAATCCGGCGGTCGGTGTCGATTGCATAAGCGTGCTCGTCGCAGGCGCCCGCTGACTTTTCCCAGCCAGGAAGGAATACAACACCCTCGCAGGTGTCAATCATGGCCCTGCAGATGTGCATGTATTCTTCCCACTCAAAGCCCTCCGGAAGCACAGCGGGAGATATGACGGAAAAACCGCATCCGCGGAAGATGTCCGCCCATGAATCAAACTTGACCTTGTAATCTTTGTGCCCGGTTATCGGGCCTGCTAAATACACTTTCATTTCTCGCCCACCCTGTTTTTTGATTTAGAACGGTATGTCATCGCTCAAGGTCTGCTGTACCGGCGGCGCATACTGCTCACTGTAGCCTTGCTGCTGGTATTGCTGACCAGGGGCACTCACTTGCTGACCGCCTGGCGCCTGTTGATGGGCGCCCGCCTGCTGTAACTGCTGCCTCTTCTGGGCATCCGGCAGAATCACCATGTAAGACGGGTTCGTCTTATCTTTGCGCACATTGATATAGCCAATTTTTCCGCGCCAGTTTTCCACATTCCAATCACCGCGCTGTATGCCGAAAGCGTCAAAAAAAGCGGTCATTTGTCTATCCCAGCTTAATTGCATATCCTGCAATGTTTTTCCCGCCTGCTGTACGCTTAGCGGAACATCTTGCGGATATTGCGGCCGATCAAAATAGCGTTTTGAATCCGGCTTAAAGCCCTCGAAGCTGTTCCCATTTGTGTCTTTAATGTTTAAGTACACGTCAAAATAGCTTCTTCCTGTGTCCTGCAACCGCCCAAATTGAGCGCCCCTAATCTGTGCTTTATACTCTCCTTCTGGAAGCTGAAAAGCACTTTCCTGCGGTACATACCCCTGTCCAAAACTCATATAACCTCCTGTAAGCTTGCGCTTATTTCTGTCTGTGCTGTCGGGTTTTCAAAACCTTGCGCAAACATTTTTAAATCTTCATACCAACCATTTTTATTTGACAAAAACCACTCCGCAGAGCTCTTGTCTTTTTGTAACACGCTTTTTGTAGAAGTAGGACGGGCTTTTTTTGAAACTTTGCTAGCTGCATCTTTTTTTGCTTGTTGAATAATCGCCGCCGCTAATACTCTGTAACCTTGTAAAACCGAGTTTATCGTTAGCCTTGCCATTACTTTCCCAACCTTTGGAGCATGTCGTCTGCCATATCATCAAGGGGAGCTACACGAAGCGACGCTATAAAAGCGTCAAGCTCGCTCGGTAAAAACAAGTAATTACGCTTTGACATTGCATAAAACGGAATTTCACGCTTCTGGCATTTTTTATATAGCGTATCTTTGCTAATGCCCAAATATTGCGCCGCTTCCCCTGCATGAATGTAGTTTTTTGTCATGGCTTACCACCCTTTTATAAAAATATGCCCGCTGTGAGGTCTCGCACCCCACTCGACTAGATATTCCGTTTACAACACGCGCCAGAGCGGAAGCTCCCGCGCGCTCATTCTTTTTGCCTGTGCCCTTGTGTACAGGCGGAGAGCGGGCGCCCTGTACGGCGCATAGCCGGTCTTGTTGTAAGACCGCGCCCAGTCGCAAGCCCACAGCTCCATCTGCTCCGCATCTGCCATGCGTTCGGTGTACTCGTTCATACATCCCTCAACAAACGTCTAAATTTGTTTCTAATGCGGAATTCAGAAGCGCTACCACGTCTTTCGTTGAGGCCTCCTCTCCGTAGGTGTCAAGTATTTCGGAGCGGAGCGCAGCATCTCTAAACTCCTCATATGTGGCGTTTGGTATAAAGTTCCTACACCACGAGAACCCATCTTCAAAACGCTCACGAGCGCTCTTGTCACACGCCCTAACAAAAGCCTTTACTGCTTCTATATCTCTAAAGATGCACGGAAGCGCAGTTCGAACAGCATCAAGGCCTGAAATAGAGGCAAAAGTATACTCTCCGGGTTTTATTCTTAAGTTATGCCCCATGCGTAGTTTTTCAACAGTAATTATTGGAGATGTATAAAATGCGCGAGCAGCCTCGAACATGCATGAAAAAAAGCTAATAGTCGGTTCATGTATGTCGACATCAACCACAGAAGATGAATAAAACCTATAAAAGAAGTCGTTTTTATGATTCAACTTATGCCTATAGTATTTTCCCATTGCAACGCCAATACTGCTGTCTGCATAGGGTTTACCAGTGTCTTTGTTTTTTAATTCCTGCAAATGCAAAAAAGTGCAAAATTCATTGATCTCTGGCTCTGTTGCCCACGTTTCGGCGACATCGTCAAGTGATGTCAGCACAGTTAGTGAGCTGTCAATCTTTGAAAGATTGATAAGTATCGCTTTTGTTCTTCCTGTCATACATACCCCCCGTACAAAAAGATAGCCCGTCGCGCGAATGGTCCATTTTCGCACGACGGGCTTGTATCAAAAAACGGCAAGGGCGTGATTCTTGCCGGTATGACCTAAACTGTCTGCTGCCTCTGGACCTGTTCGGCAGTTGTTGCGCAAGACCGCTTTAGCGGAGAGCGCAACAGGCATTTGTCAATGCCTGTGCACACTGTACAGTGTGCTTTTGAATTGGCATTTGCCAATCGATGATTTGACTATAATGGCACTTGCCAATTCTGTCAATAACTTTTTTCTGCATTTGCCAATTTTTTTTGACGATACTAAAAACGTGAGTGCATTTGTCGAACGAATAGATTTTTGTCTCTTGAAAACGAATACCAAACGATTGGCACTTTGCGATGCGCTTAATATTTCCCATACGGCTATAACGGACTGGAACAGGCGCGGAACGGTTCCAGCTGGTGACATAATGCTAAGGGTTGCCGACTACTTAGGCGTTTCGCCCTGGTGGCTGGTCTTTGGCGAAGAAAAGCCGGACGCTTTGAGCCTTTCGCAAGCAAGTGAGCCGCCAATAAGCCGGGAAGATAAAAAGCTGTTGAGTGAATGGCACGCGCTCACCGCAGAAGAAAAAGCAAGCATACAAATACTGCTTGACGGTTACACAGACCGCCACAGGCAGGAAGCAAAAAAAGCCTGAAAGAACGAAGCCTTGCAGCAGGGTGGTATGTTGTCTCCGCATCAAGCGGGTT
>CALAEZ010000135.1 GCA_937891125.1 uncultured Treponema sp.
TTTCACAAAATGAAATCATGCAGTTGAAATAGCTGATAAACCGAACAAAAAAATCTCCCGCAGTAACAGAAATGAAGTGCCCCCCCCCTAAAGTTGGACAAATAAAGTTCAATTTTAGGAGGTGCACTTCAGAAAGCTACTGCGGGAGGACGCTTTTTCGCGAGCAGCTCGCGCTACTCGCTAGCATGAAAACAGCATAACGCTGTTTTCGTGATGCTTACTCGTACTTATACACCTCGAAGTTATCCATGTATACGCCACCATATGTTTTACCAGCAGCAGCATACAGATACTCAAGGCTAGAAGCAGCGGTGCCGTCCATAAAGGCAAGGCCAGTAGCTTCACATACGGTTGCGTTTGTTGCAATCTTTGTTACAACCAAGTCCATGGTGTGATTGGTAAAGTCAAGTGTTGCCTTTACGTGTAACCAGCCTGTTGAACCGCGAGCAAGCGTGCTACCAGTGATTTTTGACCACTCAGAACCGTCAGTACTTACAGAACATGCGGTCAAATAATCAGTTCCGTTAATAGTAAACGTATTGATATAGCCTGCGATTGTTGAACCAGCACTAAACGTCAAAATCTCATAGTCACTAGAAAGCCAGTTAGTGCTGTTTTTTGCACCAAGCAAGGCAAATGAGCTAGATTTACCTGCATATACACCGTCAAACTTCAAGTCGAACTCTACAACAGTACCGTCAGTTGAACTTGAAGCAGCAACCTGTGTACCCGTATCACCAGAGCGGCAACCAATAGCATAGATATACTTAGAAGTATTCTTATTTTTTGAAGTTATGTCATCAGCGGCGCACTTATCGTAGCCAGAAGTAATTGCAGTCCAACCACTTTCACCAGTTTCGAAATCCTGCTGGTAGATATACGTCTTTGTTGGCTCTGCTACCGTTACGGTAATCGTCTTAGTAAGCGTTACGCTTCCAGATACCGCGGTAACGGTGAGCGTTGCGCTACCTGTTGAAACGCCCGTAAGCGTTGCCGTGCTTTCATAGCTGTCAGTAGTGTAGGTAACGGTCATCTTGTCTGTAGAAGAGCTTTCCCATGTCCATGTTGGCACAATGTTGTCATTTGTTGTTGCCGTAATGGTTGTCGTAAAGCCAGCTGCTACGGTTGCCGTGTAGACGCCATCGCTTTCTGTTACTGTGTCACCAAAGGTGATTGAAGAAAGGGTAGCCGTACTTTCGGTTACTTCAACAGTATACGTTGCACTCTTTGTAATAGACCCCAGCGTTGCCGTTGCAGTGATTGTAGTTGAGCTACCTGCCGTCAAGCCCTTTACGGTTGCGGTTGACGTGTCGTCAGTACCAGCCGTTACGGTTGCAATGCTTTCGTCTGCGCTCGTCCATGCCCAGCTAATCGTTGCATCCACCACGCTACCATCAGTTGCACCACCAGAAGTGGTAAGTACAAGGGTATCACCCGCAGAAACAGAGGTTGCGCTATCGGCGGCAGAAATCGTTACGTCAGAAAGCAGCGTCTGCAGGGCAGAAACCGTAATGCTCTTTGCTGCAGTAGAGGTTGTGCCGTCAGCAGTTACGGTAAGCGTTACTGTTGCCGTGTAGTCATTTATCGTGCTGTTTGTGCCGATAAGTGTTACGCTAGTGCCTTCTGTTGCAGAAAGTTCAACATAATCTGAATCGCCATCTGCAAGACTCCATGCGTATGTTGTTGAAGAAACTGAAGCGCCACTTGCATATCCTGCCGCTGCGCTTGCGGTAAGCGTTGTAGTGCCAGAGGCGTCAATTGTTGAATTATCTCCAGAGATTGTAGCTGCTTCACTGAAAACAACCACGTCGGTGTCTGATTTTAATACGATGTTATCAAGTGCCATAATGCCTGAATAGCGACCAAGCTCCATGTTGATATACGATGGGCTGTATCCGTCATCATCAACAGGGGTAATTGCTGTTTCTTCGAGCACTGTACCTGCATCGCTCGTAATAGAAACCTTTGCAGTAGAATCATCAAGGTTTACGGTAAGCTTAAAGTGATAGAATGTCGCAGTATCAAGCGTTACTGTTGTTGACGTTCCGTTCAATGCCCATTCTGAAGAAGCAGTTGCAGAAAGACCGAACAGATATTGCGTTGGTACTACATTACCACTCTTAGATGTACTACCAGTCGTTCCAACTGACAGCATTGATTCATTTGAACCACCAGCAGTGTTCAACAATGCATCAAAACTAAGGCAATATTCTCCAGAACTTGGGATAATCAGCTGCTCAGAAATAGCAGTGCGAAATCCTGTATTTTTTGCATAGCCAGTTGTTGTACCAGCATTATCAGTCTTAAAGTACAGAGCGCCATCGTCAATTGACAGACCAGAAGAAGCAAAGTAGCTCGTTGCAACGGTCGTTGCGTCAGTTACATCATCAAAATTCTGACTGAAAAGCGTATATGCATAGGCTTTTGTTACCGTCAGCGTATACGTTGCCGTTACGCTTTCTGCGCCGTCTGCGC
>CALAEZ010000136.1 GCA_937891125.1 uncultured Treponema sp.
ACTATTTTGCAGGTCTTATTAAAACACTCATTCCCTACATAAAAGAAAACAAGGCCACGCTCTACTTAAATATCGGTGACTACGAAAACGTGTGGCAGATGTTTAAGGAAAAGATTCCCGGCATTGAAAAGCTTTCCACCACGCATTTTAACGACTGGAGCGCAACGAAGGCTTTTGCTGAAGGCGCGCTTGAAGACCGCACCGGCTCTATTCCATCTTCATACGGAATCCACGTATTCTGCCACAAGGACATTTTTGCCGCCGTCTATGCAACAAATCTTTTAATGCGCGCAAGCGACGTGCTCATTACAAAGCCAAGCGAACTTGCATTCTACCCTGTTCCAAAGCTCATGATTCAGCATGTAGGCGGACACGAATGCTGGGGAGCAATCCGGGCGGCAGAGCTTGGCGACGGCACGACCGAATGTCCGAGTCTGGAATATGCGCAGTTCATGCTGAAAGAGTTTATTGAAAGCCCAGACTTACTTACAAGAATGAATTATGCAATCATGGCTAACAAAAAAGCCGGCATCTACAACGGTGCTTATCACGCAGTTGAGCTTGCTGGCGGAAGCACGGAGTCAAAATATGAATGGGCAGGAAAATGAGCTTACTGTACGCGAACAGAAAACCGCAGCACGCAAACGGGTTATCGTAGAATGTGCATTCGGAATGTTTGCGGAAAAAGGCATAGACAATATTTCAATGAACGACATTGCAGAGGAAAGCGGCATCGGAGTTGCATCGCTCTACCGGTATTTTCAGACAAAGGAAGAGCTTGCAATCGAGGTTGCAACCTACGCATGGAACATTGAAAAGGCTGTGTTTACCGGTGTGTTTTCCTCCGAGCAGTACGGAGCACTAGACGGCTTTAACCAGATTAGCGAGCTTTTAGAGGTATTTGAAGACGCACTGGTAACGCAGCGGAGCTTTTTCAGCTTTGTCTACTATTTTGATTCCTTCATCAAAAAGGAAAACGTACAGAGCGACCGTCTGACAGAATACGAAGCGGCGATTGCAGAAACAAACATGATTGTCGTCCACGCGCTTGAAAAAGGCATAAACGACGGCTCAATTTCGTTCCGCGAGTCTGAAAACGAAGTGCTTGCAAAGGCGAGCACGCAGGAAATGTTCATCACGATGATGCACTCGCTTTTCTGCCTTGCGCAGAAGCTGTCTATCTCAGGCGAGCTTTTAAGTCAGGATAAGACGGTTGAAGAACGCCGCCAGATAGAAATTTTAATAAACATGATTCTTGTTGCTTTAAAAAAATAGGAGACAGCAGAATTCTGCTGCCATAAAAATCAGGAGGAAAAAATGCTGACAGGAAAAGAAAAAGCGTCCTACGGCTTGGGCGCGGTCGGAAAAGACATGGTGTACATGCTCTCTGCAAGCTACATCCTGTACTATTTCCAGGACATTTTAGGCGTAAGCGCCGCCGCAATGGGCGTAATCTTGCTGGTTGCCCGCGTGTTCGACGCTTTTAACGACCCGATTATGGGCGTTGTCGTTGCAAAGACAAAGACACGCTGGGGAAAATTCCGCCCGTGGCTTTTAATCGGAACGCTCACCAATGCAATTATCCTGTACCTTATGTTCGCAGCCCCGCCCGCTTTAGACGGAGCAGGGCTGGTTGCGTATGCCGCCGTCACCTACATTATGTGGGGCGTCACCTACACGATGATGGACATTCCTTACTGGTCAATGATTCCGGCCTTTACAAATGGCGGAAAAGAGCGCGAAGGTTTAACAACGCTTGCCCGCTCCTGCGCTGGCGTTGGTTCTGCAATCATTTCCATTGCAACCATGATTGTCGTTCCTCTTCTTGGGCGAACACTTGGCGGAGCCGCTCCTCACGAGCTTGCTTCACGATATCCCGGCTCACAGTGGCAGGAGCTTACCGGCTTTAAATTCTTTACGCTCGGCGTTTCTGTCCTCTTTATCGTCTTTACGCTCATCATGTGCCTGAGCATAAAAGAAAAATCTTCTGTCGACATGAAAACTGCAAGCGTAAAAGACATGTTCAAGGCCCTTGTTCAGAACGATCAGGCAATGACCGTTGTCGTAACAATCGTTGTCATCAACGTGGCTCTTTACATCACGTCAAACCTTGTAATCTACTTTTTTAAGTACGACTTGGGCGGAACTACCTGGAACGACAGCTACGCGCTTTTTAACATGGTAGGCGGCGGCACGCAGATTTTAGCAATGATGCTTTTGTATCCGTTCCTGAGAAATCTTTTAAAGCTTAACAACATTAAGATTTTTTATGTAAGCATCAGCATGAGCGTCATCGGCTATGTCGCTCTTTTGGTAATGGCAACCGTTGGAGTTTCAAGCGTTGTTCCGTTTTTAATTCCTGGTGTGCTTGTTATGGCAAGTGCTGGCGTAAACAATGTTATCATCACCGTTTTTCTTGCAAACACGGTAGATTACGGCGACTTAAAGAACGGCCGCCGGGACGAAAGCGTCATTTTCAGCATGCAGACCTTTGTCGTAAAGCTTGCATCCGGCATTTCAGCCTTTATCGCATCAATTGCCTTAAGCGTGCTTAACCTTAAGCAGAACGCAGGCGAAGGCATTACCAGCAACATAGATTTTTCACTGGGAGTTGCCGCAGGCTCAAAAATGGGCTTACGCATCGTGATGACCTTAGTGCCGATTATCGTTCTCATCTGCGGAGCTTTAGTGTTCAAGGCAAAGTTTATTCTGAACGACGCAAAGGTCGCAGAGATTTCAGAAGAATTAAAAGCGCGCCACAAAAAAGAAGCATAAAAAGCTATCGAAAGTTTCACGCGGGAAACGTGCTACTGTATGTTTCCTGCGTGGAATCTTCTTAAAAAGTCTTCGCGATACTTTTCAAACCTGTTCTCGCGGATAGCCGTGCGGATTTCGTCCATAAGCGTGTGCAAAAAATACAGGTTGTGGTAACTAGCCAGCATTGCGCTTAAGATTTCCTGCTCCTTAAACAGATGGCGAAGGTAGGCTCGTGTGTAATTTCGGCAGACCTTGCAGTTGCATTCCTTGTCTATTGGCGTAAAGTCGCGGCTAAAGCGTTCCTGCTTTATCGAAAGGTTTCCGTCATGGGTAAAATACGAGCCGTTACGCGCGTTTCTCGTCGGAAGCACGCAGTCAAACATGTCAATTCCTGCCTGCACCGCGTTCAGAATGTAGTCAGGAGTCCCGATTCCCATAACATACTTTGGCTTATCAACCGGTAAATGCTCCACCGTAAAGTTCAGCATAGAAACAAAGATGTCGCTCGGCTCGCCTACGCTCAATCCGCCAATTGCAAGCCCCGGAAAATCCATGCTCTCTACAAACTCCGCGCTTTTTATGCGGAGGTCTTCAAAAAAGTTTCCCTGCACAATCGGAAACAAAATGCCCTTGTAGCCCTGGTCGCGCTTAATGAGCCATTCCTTTTTTGCCCGCTCAAGCCAGTTAGAAGTGACTTCAAGGGCGCGCTCGGCTTCCTTTCTGTCAACGCCATAGCCGGTACATACATCCAGCTGCATCTGAATGTCAGAATTAAACTGAGTCTGCACGTCTACCACTTTTTCGGGCGTAAAAAGATGCTTTGAGCCGTCAATATTGCTTCTAAACTCAGCTCCCT
>CALAEZ010000137.1 GCA_937891125.1 uncultured Treponema sp.
AAATTGATTCAGGGCAGGATAAGAAGATTCTAAAACCAGTTTTTCGAGGTTCCCACAAGAAAATTTAAGATTATCTTGTCTTGATTCATCCGAAGACTTTCACCTATTTTTTTTCTTGCCTTTTTTCGGGGATTAAATTATATTTGATACAACACATTTTTTGGAGGCAAACTATGGCTACCGTAGCAATTACAGAGAGCAATTTTGAAGCAGAGGTCTTACAGTCAGACAAACCTGTTTTGATAGATTTTTGGGCAAGCTGGTGCGGCCCGTGCAAGATGATGGGACCGGTCGTTGAGGAGATTTCTGACGAACGAACTGACATCAAAGTAGGCAAGGTAAACGTTGACGACGAAGACGAGCTTGCGCAGAAATACAATATTATGAGTATTCCGGCTTTCATGCTCTTTAAGGGCGGCAAGGTTGTGGCGCAGGTGGTTGGCGGTCAATCAAAGGAAGGCTTACTCGCAGCACTCGGACTGTAGTCGCAAGCGGCTGCTCAAAGTAACGCAAGCAGCACGCTGTACACCACGGCGCTGCTTGCAGCATATCTACAAAGCACATACAATTGCGCACGACAATGAGTAGTTCAAATCCAGCCTACGAAACCTTACACCAGACCGCATTACAAGCACCCGCGTCAAGCGGCGTGTACCTTTGGCGCGACGCTAAGGGTACGGTGATTTACGTGGGCAAGGCAAAGAGCTTAAAAAATAGGCTTACGTCTTACTTTTCTGGCGACAAAGGCATAAAAACGCGGATGCTCATTAGCCGCGCCGTGTCTATTGAATACATTACGACGGCAAACGAATACGAAGCGTTCCTGCTCGAAAACAACCTGATAAAAAAATACACGCCGCGCTACAATATTGCGCTTAAAGACGGCAAGTCGTACCCCGTACTCCGCATTACAAAAGAAGAATTCCCGAGCTTTTTTAAGACACGGCGCGTCATACAGGACGGCTCGCGCTACTTCGGCCCGTTCCCGGACGCAGGCGCACTCGACACCTTTATTGAGTCCCTCTACCGCCTGTACCCGGTGCGCCACTGCAGGACGTTTAAAAAGCGGGAAGCACCGTGCATGTACTACCACATCGGCAGGTGCAAGGCTCCCTGCTGCGGAAAAATCAGCGAAAAAGACTACAACGAATACATCGAAGAGATTGCGCGCCTGCTTGAAGGAAAGGGCGACGAAACCGTGCAGAAGCTGACGGCAGAAATGAAAGCCGCCGCGGCAGAACTTAATTTTGAAAAGGCGGCGCGCTTACGCGACGGACTTCGTGCGCTCACCGTCATGCAGAATCAGAATATTGTAGAAGAGTTTGACAGCGAAGACCGCGACTACATTGCGCACTTCCGCGAAGGAGAATTAGTCAGCTTTACCGTGCTTAAAATACGCGGCGGAAAGCTTATGGGGCGCGACAACTTCCGCGTCGTCAGCCTGAACGAGGCAGGCGAGCTTCTGGAAGAGTTTGCGCTTGCCTACTACACCGAGCGCGAAATGGTGCCGCCGACAATCTACGTGTCTACGCAGGACGGCTACGAGCTTTTGTCTCGCTGGTTTAAAGAAACATTTGACTGCACCCCGCGCATTGTGCTGGTAGAAGAGCAGATGGAAAGCTTTCGCCGCCACGATACGGCAATGGCGATGGCTGCTGCAAATGCGCACGAAGACATTATCCGCCGACTGCGTGAACGCGGCGACACGCCTGCCATGGAGGAGCTGCAGAAATTGCTTGGGCTACCGCGTCTTCCGGTGCGCATAGAAGGCTTTGATATTGCGCACATCGGCGGAAAATTTCCGGTTGCCTCGCTCATCAGCTTTTACAACGGCAACCCCGACAAGAAAAACTACCGCTACTTCCGCCTAAAAACAACAAACGGCGTCATAGACGACTTTGGCTCCATGCGCGAGGCAACCAGCCGCCGCTACAGCCGCCTGGTAAACGAAGGAAAGCCGCTTCCTGACCTGATTTTAATTGACGGTGGCATCGGGCAGGTAAACGCTGTGGACGGCATTCTAAAATCGCTTGATGTAGACATTCCGATTGCAGGTCTTGCTAAGCGCGACGAGGAAATTTGGCGACCGCATACCTCAAAGCCAATCTGCCTGCCGAAGCGGAGCGATGCCCTGCGCCTGTTGCAGCGTGTGCGCGACGAAACCCACCGCTTTGCAACAACGCGAAACCAGACGCTGCGCACAAAGGAAAATACGGTAAGCGTCTTTGCAAGCCTGCCGCACGTAGGCGAAAAGCGCGAGCGCGTGCTTGTACAGACCTTTGTAACGCTTGAAGCCCTCGCTGCAGCGCAGGAAGCAGAAATTGCTCAAGTCTTACATGTACGCGCAGGAGAAGCAAGCGAAATTCTGCTTTCCGCCCGCGCCCTGCTTGAACAGCGTAAGGCGCGCACCGAGCCGAAAACCGCGCTCTTTAACGCGCAGCTTGCCGGTGGTACGCAGGGGTGGCAGGCGCAGGCGGGCAGCGCGGCGCAAGGTCAGGGCGAAGAAGCGCACACGCATAGTCTGTATGCAGACGCGCTTGCTTCCGCCGCA
Organism: uncultured Treponema sp.; assembly: GCA_937891125.1. Classification (GTDB taxonomy): domain Bacteria; phylum Spirochaetota; class Spirochaetia; order Treponematales; family Treponemataceae; genus Treponema_D. Next base: position 2,552 of record CALAEZ010000137.1, read on the forward strand.
CTCGGCGACCTTTTAGTGGCAGACAGCGGCAGTTAGCTAAGCAGAGCAACAAAACGGCTGACAAGCGCGGCGGAAGCCTGATACCGTTTACCAGTCCGCTGACGTTATCTGCATTTTCTGCTACAATCCGCGCTATGCGAGAACTCTGTTATACCTGTCTGCGCCCAAAAGCAAACTGCTTCTGCCGCTTTTTAACGCCGGCAGACACGGGCGTCAAATTCGTCTTTTTAATGCACCCAAAAGAAGCAAAGCGCCAGCGCACCGGAACCGGACGCATTGCACATGCAGGCTTAATCAACTCAGAAATTATTGTCGGAATCGATTTTACTAAAAACACCCGCCTGTGCGAACTGCTTTCTGACGAGCAGTATTTTCCCATGCTACTGTATCCGGGCGAGGACGCATGGACGGCAGACAAAGCTGGCTTTGCACAGGCTGTCGGCGGCAAAAAGCTGTTGGTCATCGTGATTGATTCTACCTGGTTTTGCTCGCACAAGATGATTCAGTACAGCACCAACATCATGGCGTTACCAAAGCTTTCGTTCAGCGGAAGCTACCGCTCAATCTTTACGTTCAAGCGGGAGCCGCGCCCCGAATACATTTCGACGATTGAAAGCTGCTATTATCTGGTAAAGGAGCTGCAGGCTGCCAGCATGGTAGACGCGTCGGTCAACGTAGAAGGGCTGATGACAGCATTCAAAGAGATGATAAAATTCCAGCTGCAGAAAGAAAATGACCGCATCGCAGGTCTTTTGCCGAACACGCACCACCACGATTGGAAATACACAAAGACAAAGGAAGTGCCGGACTTTTAGGCGGGTAGCACACCCAGTTGCACCCGCCTGCGCCCAGTTGCGCCGTCCTTACTCCAGCGGAAGCTCACCCTGCGGATCAAAGTCGCCGCAGAGGGCGGCAAACAGCGCCTTAAACGTGTACGGCGAATAGCTGTAGCCGAACAGCACCGTGTCTGCCCACGTCATCTCCATTGCAGGCACCGGCGACTGAATCGACATGACGACAATGCGCTTACCGGTGTACTGGAGCTCCCGCAGGGCGTCAACATTGTTCTGGCAGTCCACGCAGACAATAATCGTGTCGTAGCTGCGTGCAAGCGGAATCAGGTTGTCATGCACCCACAGCCCGTGGTAGGGCCCCATGTCCGCTTTGTACGGAAAGCGCGCCACTTTTCCAAAGCGTTTTTCTGCTTCTTCAAAAAATTCTGGATGCTCCTGATGACCTGCAATCAAAATGCGCTCGCTTTCGGTCGGCTTAAAAGGCAGCGCCGTGCCTCGTTTGTAGGCGGTTATCGAACGGCAGGCTTGCGACAGGAAAAACGCCTGTCCTTCGCGGTCGGGAATGCGTGACGGAATCGAGTTTAAGTCCGGGTACAGCGGCGCTGCCGTGGCGCTTCTGAAATAGTTCAGCTTGTAGAGGATAACGCGGCGGGCAGCCTTTTGCACCGTTTGCTTAAATGCAGTATTCGTGCGCATAAGATTTAGATTTTTTGTCCACAGGCGCTCGTTCCAGCCCGCCGTTTCTGACGACAGGATGATGTCGTTTCCCGCCTCAATGGCAAGCGTAAATGCGTCAGAAACCATCGCATAGCTTGTCGCGCCGTTCATCTGCATGTCGTCAGTGATGATTAAGCCTTCATAGCCAAGCTCGCCGCGCAAGATGTCCGTCAAAAATGTTTTAGAAAGCGAAGCCGGCTCATTTCCGGTAATCAGTGGGAAGCGCAAATGCGCGCTCATCATGGCAGGCACGTGCTCTGCAATCAGATACTTAAACGGCACCAGCTCGCGGTTTTCAAGCGTTTTGCGGTCAATGCGGATTTCTATCGCTTTACCGTGGCTGTCGGCGCTTGTATCGCCGTGACCGGGGAAATGCTTTGCTGTCGGAATGACGCCCGCGGCAAGCGAGCCTGCCACAAAAGAAGCGCCCAGCTCGCCGACAAACTGCGGGTCTTCGCCAAACGAGCGCGGCCCGATTACGCTTGACTTGTGGTCTGTGTAAAGGTCTACCGTCGGCGCAAAATTCATGTTGATGCCGAGCGCCGCAATTTCGCGGCTGATGTAGTACGCGCTGTAGTAAGCGTCCATCGGATATGCAGAAGCGCCGATTGCCATATTGCCCGGAGTTGTTGTCGTTTCACCGCGCACATGCCGAATCCAGCCGCCTTCCTGATCGGTTGCGACAAAGAGCGGAATCTTGTAGCGGCGAGACTGCGACTCCTGCTGTAAGTACGCAATGGCACGCGCCACCTGCAGCACATCGTCCGTGTTCCAGCCGAATACCTTTACGCTGCCTAAGCCGCGCTCGGTCACCCACTGATTCAAAAGCGGCGTCGGCTCTGCGTCGTTTTCCCGGCCGACCTCCGGCCACTTCCAGCCGAACATGAACATCTGCGCCAAAAGCTCTTCATCGCTCAAGCGCGCGGTCAAAAAATCGGCAAGCTGCTCTGCCGGGTAGTCGCTCCAGAAATCTGCCGTTTCAGGAATTTGTGTTTGCGCAGAAGCTGGGGCAGCGGCGAGAGGAAAAATAACTATACTTGCCACAAAGAGCATCAAAACAAATACGAGAAGCAGGTTCGGACGAACGGTTCTGCTGGGAGTATGGGCTTTGACAAAAAGCCTGTATATGCGTGATAGCGTTATCTGTTTCATAGTGTTTCTCCAGCGGCTGTTTTTGTCTTCAGTGTCTGCACGTACTCGTGTGCGCTGTGGGCAGCTGTTGCGCCGTCGCCGGTTGCGGTTACAATCTGGCGGAACGGCTTTGCGCGCACGTCTCCTGCGGCATACATGCCCGGCACAAGCGTTTCCATGCGGTAGTTCGTGATGATATAGCCGCTTTCGTCGGTCGGCAGCATGGTCACGAGGTCAGTGCGCGGAATCATGCCCACAAAGACAAACACCGCGTCGGTCGGAAGCTCAACCAGCTCATGCGTTTCGGTATTTTCCAGCACGACAGACTCTACATGGTCGTGTCCTTTTATTTCATGCACCACTGAATTGTAGCGCACGGTGATTTGCGGCGTAGAAAGCACCTTGTCCTGCACCGCTTTTTGTGCGCGTAGCTGCCCGCGGCGATGCACCAGCATAACCTGGTCTGAAAGCGACGCTAGATAAAATGCCTCTTCGCAGGCGCTGTCGCCACCGCCAACGACAATAATGCGCTTGTTCTTAAAAAACGGACCGTCGCAGGTGGCGCAGTATGAAACGCCGCTTCCGGCAAATTTTTTTTCGCCACGCACGTCAAGCTTTCGGTGCTGAGCGCCGGTTGCAATGAGTACAGCAAACGCGGTCAGCGTGGCGTCTTCTGTCTTTATGACAAACTGCGTGCCAATCTTGTCTATAGACGAAACCTTTGCGTGCACAATTTTTGCGCCAAAGCTTTTCGCCTGCTTTTCCATGTTTTTGATAAAATCTTTTCCGGCAACAGCGGGAAACACGCCGGGATAGTTTTCGAGCGTAAAAATGTTAAGCGCCTGGCCACCTGCGTCTGAAAGGTCAATGACCAACGTAGAAAGACCGCTCCGTGCGCCGTATTGTGCTGCCGTTAAGCCCGCAGCGCCAGCTCCAATGACAATAAAGTCGTAGTCCGTCTTTTTGAGCATAGGGGGATTATAAGCAAAAAAAAGCCGCATGGCAAATACCACGCGGCTTGTATTCCGAGCTACGCCGGAATGAGGCTAGTTCTTGAAGGTGTACTTCCAGCCTGCAGGAACTGCAAAGGCCCAGCAACCGTCGTAAATAGCAGCTTCTGCACCAAAGAACACGGTGTTCTGGTCATCAAGTGCGTAGTCAAACTCACAGCCTACGTCAAAGCCAGGCTTCAGTGTATCACCGTCATCTTTAAGGTCAACTAATGTTTTGCCCCAGAGAGAAACGTCAAATTCGTTAATGCCCATACCAAGAAGAACAGCTGCATAGAGGTCGTAAGTGCCGTTTTCACCAAAGTTATAGAGTGCGTCTACAGCAAGCGTAATGTCGCTTTCATACTGTAAGCCAAAGTTGAACAGGGTGTCACCAGTAACACCTGCTTCCAGATCGCCCACGCTGATGTAGTCACCTTCTCCTTCGCCGTCAAGTGTTAAACCAAGAGCGAACAGAGAAAGCTCTTTTACATTGCCAAACAGACCAGGGAGATTTACGTATGCGCCGTATGAGCGGTCGCCAGAACCTTCGAGTACGTCTTTAATGGTACCGCCGATTTCAAAGTATTCCTGCTCGAAGATAGCACCAAGACCAAATACGAATGGATCGTTTTCACCGTCTTTTTCTTCGCCGTCAACGTAGTTTACGTTTGCGTTGTCAAATTCACCAATTGGAGCTGAAGCGGCAAGGCGAAGTGCGCCGTCAAGAGCAGCAGGGCTGTACACGAATACAAAGTCGTCGCCAATGTTGCCGTTACCCATGCTGCCGTCATAAATCGGGAGGTATGAACCGTTGGTGTCAATTTCGTCATGCATACCGAGGGTAATAGAAGCCAGCGGGCGGAACTCGATATACCAGTCATTCAGCTTGCCCTTAAAACCAAAATCGCTACCGTTGTGGTCATCAAAAGTAATGGTAGCTTTTACCATTGCATCTACGCGCTCGCTGGTGTATTCAGCAATCATGCGCTCTTTGAGCCCAGGGAAATCGTGTGTGGTTTCTTTGTCGCCTTCATCATTGTAGAAATGCTGAAGGATTGCATCGTCTTCCCAAATTTTATTGGTGAACTTAATATCTCCTGCACTTACGACAGAAGCACATACGAACGCAGCAGCTGCTGCTAAAAGTAACTTTTTCATCAGTGTTTACTCCTTGCGAAATATCGCGTAAGCACTGTATAACAAATTTTTAATTTTTGTCAATGTAACTATTCTGCTTTTAGTATGTTCTAGTGCACATTTTGCATTTTTCCGCAACATGCGGCAGAAAGCGCAAACCGTGCGTTATAGCGCCACGCCGTATGAGTGCAGGGATTCCGACCTTCGTCGGAATGACATGCGCCATAGTGTTTCCCTAGCTCTGCGTGCGCAGTGGCTCTATCCGCTCGTGCTGCTCGTCAAAGCGCTGCATGATGTGGTCAATCATTGCCTGCTTTGGGTCTTCGCAGTCGGCGCTGAGCGTAGCAAGGTAGTCCTTGCGGTACTGCTTGCACTCAATGACGGGGCTTGCCGTAAAAATCTGCTTGGCGGGCGCAATGATGTCAGCAAGCATGTCGTCAGGATTCTGCATGTCTATGGTCAGACAGCTGCCGTTAATCGTGACTAAAATCATAACGTCAAACATGCGCAGGTAGCTGTCAATCTCGCGCAAGCCGCGCTTTGTTTCAGGGTGACCGGGGCGGTAGCGCGTACCAGACGGGAACACCAGAATGACCTCGCCGCGGCGTTTACAGTCGTCCATAGCGTGCATTGCTGCCAGATTTATCGTACGCGCTTTTTTTTCTTCGGCGGCGCGTTCTTCTTCGCTCTGCGCGACAGCTTCTGCCTTAGTCAGCGAGCGCGTCGGGTAGATGACAACGCGGGTAAAGCTTTCGGCAAATGCCTTTACAAACGGGTTTTCTTCATTTAATTTCATGCCGGCAACAGCAACAATGCGGTGTGACAGGTCTTTGCCTTCTTCGCCTAAATCGTGCTCCAACAGCCAGCAGAGCGCCGGCAGGTCGGTGTTGCTGTAATGCTCCATCAGAATAAGCCCGTGCTTGCCGCTTTTTACCGCATCGTAAAAGGCGCGGAAGTGTTCTTTTCCTTCCAGACGGCTGCCGTCAGCCATGTTTTCGGCAACAAGCGCATCCATGAACTGGCGCGTCTTTGGATTTGCCTGCTGGTAGACGTTTGTGCTTTCTATTTTGTCTGCTGCGCTTGAAACCTGTGAAATCTGCTTAAGCATGGCGCCGTAGCGCTCTCTAATTGACTGTCCCATAATCCGCATTGTATGACGCGCCGTGTTTTTTTTCAAGTAAGCGGCAAGGGCGTACATGCGCTGTACAGCCGGTCGCGTCGGGGCACAGCAGCGTGCGCCAGCTTGCGCCGCTGTCGCACGCGGTCGTCGCCGCCTTGACCTGTTAGCATCCGCTCGGTACCATTTTGCTATCTTTTTTTCCGAACAAACGATAACATGCACATGAAATCACTCTTTCGCATACAGTCTATTCTTACCTGCATTCTTTTATTGCGCTCGGCTCCCGCTTTTTCTCAGGACGCCGCAACCGTTCCCCTGTTACCGCCCCCGCCAGCGGCAATTCCTGCCTATATCCCCGGCGACACGGCAGAAGCAGGCGCTGATGGCAGCTCGAACGCCGCAGCAGAGGCAGGCGCTGACTACGCAGATGATTTACCTGCCGCCTCTCCCGCTGCGCTTCCGCCTGCTATCAGTGAAATCCGCATTGACGGCTTAAAAAAGACGCGCGAAAGCTACCTGCAGACCATACTCAAAAAATACCGCGCCATTCCGGCAGACGCGCTTGACCTGCATGAGGTCGAAACAGCGCTGCAGGCAGAGGGCATTTTTGAGACGGCGACCGCGGAGGTGCTGATAGAAGCTACTGCTGACAGCGCACCTGACTCATCGCCTCGCCAAGCAGCGGCGAAAACTGCGGTCCTGCACATCACGGTACAGGAAAAAATCTCGTTTATTCCGCTTCCTTTTGCTGCAAGCTCAAACGGAAGCGCTCTCGGCGGGCTTTTCATTCTTGACACCAACGCATTCGGCGTAAAAGACATGTACATGATTGGCGGCGTGTTTTCTGCAACCTCGCTTGTTGCCATGACGAATTTTTCAAAGCCGTCACTTTCCCGAACGCGTCCGGGCTTTTCGGTTGGCGGCTCTGTTTCAAAAAATAATGCGGAGTTTACCGACATGGAAGAAGACGACCTGCTGTCATACGATGCCGTCGGCTTTAACGTACATGCCGCGGTTTCTGACCGCTTAAGCGAACATTCGCAGCTCAGTCTGGGAGTGTCGTACAGCCAGAGTGACTTACACAATGTCGAATCTCACAACGGCTACAGCATCGAAGCTGACAGCTACAAGGCGGTTGCGGCAACGGCAAGCTGGGGCATGGCAACGCAGGACTGGAACGGCTGGTTCATGTCGGGCAAAAGTCTGTCGCTCAGCGGCAACGTGCGCTTCTACACTGACGGCACCGTTTCACCGTCTGCTGCCGCACGCTTAGTGCTTGAACAGTCGGTTTTAAGCCCGCGCCTGCGCCTTGTATCACAGGTAAACGGTGCCTGCTGGTACAATGACCACTTTTCGCAGCTTGGCAGCGGCAGCTCCGTCGGCGTGGCAATTCTGCCTGACGACTTCCGCTCGGCAAAGCTTGCAGGCGGCACGGCAGGCTTTGAATATGCGTTTGCAAAAGCACGCTGGGCGCTTTTTTCGGTATATGCAAACTATCAGGCAGTGTATAACGAAGACAGCGACGAAACCATGCGCTTTACGCACGGCGCATCCGGCGGGCTGCGCATGTATCTGACAAAAATTGCGTTTCCCGCACTTGCTTTCGGGCTTGCCTACAATGTGCCGCTCAGCATGGTAAAATGGAGCGCCGCGTTTGGCGTAAGCATGTAAGGTCTACGCCTTGTACGCGTCGTATTGCGCAAGCACTGCTTCGTCTGGCCTTCCGCAAAGGCTTACCACAATGGCAACAGCGCCACACAGCACAAAGCCCGGCAGAATCTCGTACACGTCAAAAATGCCGCCATGCAACGAATGCCACACGATAACCGTAACTGCGCCTACGATAAGACCTGCAAGCGCACCGTTTCGCGTTGTGCGGCGCCAGAACAGTGAAAGCAGAATAAGCGGGCCTAATGTGGCGCCAAAGCCTGCCCACGCGTAGCTTACCAGATTGAAAATAGAGCTGTTCTGGTCAAGCGCGATAACAAACGCAATCGCCGCAATAGCAAACACCGCAATGCGACTCATGTTAAGCACCTGTTTGTCAGTTGCGTCCTTTTTCAGCAATCCCTTGTAAATATCCTGACTAAAGCTTGAAGACGCTACCAGCAGCTGGCTGTCAGCCGTACTCATGGCGGCGGCAAGAATTGCACACAGGAAAATGCCGGCGATGAATGCAGGGAACATGAGCTTAATCGTCTCGCTGAAGACTGTTTCGGCGGCGCTGGTATTCAAAACATGTGGCAGGTAGACGGTTCCTAACGAGCCAACCAACACGGCAACGCCGAGCGCCACAAGCACCCACACGATTGCAATACGGCGGCTCAGCTTTACTTCATCGGCGCTGCGGATTCCCATAAAGCGCACGATAAAATGCGGCATACCAAAATAGCCTAATCCCCAGACAACGGCAGAAATAATCGAAACAACGCCAAAGTTCTGATTTTTAGTAAACGCCGCCTGCATTTTTTCGCTCACACCGTTAAACTCGCCGTTCATGGCACGCTCGCCAAACTGTGTAACATGTGCTAACGCGGCACTCGGTCCACCAAGAACCACCAGCATGGTAGCGCCCGTTATAATAAGTGCGATAAACATGAGCGTTCCCTGCACGAAGTCCGTTGAGCACACCGCAAGGTAGCCGCCCAGAATAGTGTACGAAAGAATGACGACAAGCCCAATCATCAGTCCTGCGTGATACGGCAGACCAAATACCGAGTTCAAAAGCTTTGCACAAGCGACAAATCCTGACGCAACATAAATCGTAAAAAAGAGCAGATTAAAGATGACCATGATGGTTGCAATCAGATGCTTTTTGTCGTTAAAGCGATTCGTCAAAAATTCGGGAATGGTAATCGCGTTTCCAAAGTGCTCCGTGCATTTGCGCAGCGACTTTGCGACAATCAGCCAGCTTAAATACGTGCCGACAGCCAGACCAACGGCAGTCCAAAATGCTTCCTTCATGCCGCCAAGGTAAGCAAGTCCTGGTAAGCCCATCAAGAGCCAGCCGCTCATGTCACTTGCTTCAGCGCTTAAAGCCGTCATCCACGGTCCCACGTTGCGACCGCCAAGAAAGAAGTCGGCTGCACTTGCGTTTTTGTGTGCATTGCGCATTCCGATGTACACCATGAATGCTAAGTACAACATAAATGCCAAAAGGCTTGCGATTCTTGCTGAAATCATACTTTTACTCCTATAAAGACTCGCGTAAGCAGTGCAACGCGCGGTCGCCTCTATTTTGACTGAAAACGGCAGTGCTTGCAATGGGGCAGTACGACAAGCAGTTGCCCTCTTGTCATGTGGACGATTTTTTGGAGATACCCTATACTGCTTTCATTATGGAAGTAATTCAGAGTTTCACGATTGACCACACTCATTTGAAACCAGGCA
>CALAEZ010000138.1 GCA_937891125.1 uncultured Treponema sp.
ACTCACCACAGCCCATACAACACTCGGCGAGGTAGCAAGCGGATCGGAAGCATCAAATTGCAATACTTCATCACGCTTTGTGCATGAAACAACACACACACAGCAAGCGAGTACAAGAAAAGCACGCAAAAAAAAGCGCTCAACAGCGGAAAGTACAAGCATTACAAAGCAGCTCCATCAGAAAGCGACGTTGCCAAATACTTAACAATCTGCGGGTACAACAGCAGGTCAGAATCAACAAAATGTAATAAGGGGATTTCTGCCATCTCTGCCCAACGGTATTCGGTGTGCTCGGTCAGCGTATATTTTTGCGCCACGCCGTCATGCGGTACGGTTATTACATAGGCGTGCAGCGCGTGTATGCTCCCATTATGCTTAAATTGCGCCTCTGCAATTTTCGCTCCCGGAGTAACCGTTATGCCAAATTCCTCCTGCATTTCGCGAACAATTGCCTGCTCATCAGTTTCATCGTTCTCCACCTTGCCGCCAGGAAATTCCCAGCGACCGCCCATCTGGCCGGTAGGATTTCGATGCGCAATAAGCACTTTTTTTTCTTTGAATGCAATACACGCAATAGACCCTTTTGACATAACAATACCTCTCTCGCCTTTGCCGCACTACAGAAAGAGCACGCGGGGAAAAATAAAATGCATAAGACCGGCGATAATGCAAAACACACCGATATATTTGCGACCTTCAAAAAAGACCTTCTGAACAAGTGCAGGAAATGCTGCTTCAAGTGAATTATGTACGGCGTAATATTCCAGTAGCAGAGCCGCTCCTGCCGCAAGTCCGGCAAACGCAGGTACTAAATCGCCGATAACCTTCATGTCGTCTTGTACTGGTGACAAAAGCTTCATAAGGCCAGCAAGCACGGAAATAATTCCCAGCACAAGTCGGAATGTCATGTCATCTAAAAAGGCACCCTTAAAAAGATGTGAAGATGTATGAGGCTCATCATCGGTAGGAGCGTCAGTCTTCACTGCTTCGGGATCGAGGTTCTCCCCAAGGTCTGCACGCTCCTCACCACCTGCCTGTTGCGTAAAATCTGTTGCATACACGAGCACCAGCCCCGCAAGAACATTCAGTAAAATCGATAAAAAATAGAATTGCAGCATTTTTTTCTCCTTTCCGTTATATACATTTCTGCGATAAGCGGTTACGCTTGCTACCGTTTTTGCACGGCTGCAGTAAGCTCAGCAGTTTGTCCGCCTAAGTCTACACTCACCGTTACCTTTAGTATATCATAATCGGTCATTGTTGTCCGCAAAAAGAGCTCATTTCCGTCATATTTTCCGCGTACCGTCTTTTCTTCAACAACTGCACCGTCCACATTCACAAACGAAAACCGAGCAGTAACAGGAGCGGGAAGCTCGAGTGAAAACGCCCGCCCCGCCTTTTCAAGCCGAACGCTTGCATACAGCTGCTCTTCAAAGCTAAAGGCGCTCAGCTGCGCACCCACGCCACACACCGTTGCCGCCTCACGCCGTAAAAGCACACTGGCTAAGAGCACCACGCCAATGCACAAGCCCACGGCAATCAGCAGGTAGCGGTTACCACGGGAAGCGACTAGCGAGCGAAAAAGCCCACGCTGTGGCATAAACGTGCCGTTGTAGTAGTCACGCACATTCTGCGGCGCCCGCTTTAGACGCTCCTCACGCGAATAATGAAACACCAGCGTGTCGTCACCGTCTACATGTCCGTCATCAATTGCGCTCAAGTCCATGCTATCGCTTCTCCCGCTCTCCTAGTTTCCCATAAATGACGCCAAAAGCGAGTCTGTGCGCCACCAGGCAATTTCTGCATGGTCGCGCTTTGCAAACAGCGCACTGACAATGCCGTTTCCGCTTAACGCAAACGAATAATACAGAATCTCATTATGGTCTACCGTAAGCCGTCGCTTTAAAATGCGCTGGCTATTCGGCTGCACCATCTGAATAAGGTACCCCTTGTCAGTCGGCACGCTAAAGAAAAGCCAGCCGTTATCGGTCACTCCCAAAAAGTCAAACGGAATAAGATACACGCTCTTATTCAGCTTTTCTGACACTGCTTCTTCATACGGCGGAATCTCAAGCGACTGCTCGTAGCGGCCGGTCGTCACATCAAGCGGACACAAGAGCGTTCGCGCATACTCGACGCCAGAGGCAACCTTAAGCGCAGGGTCAAGCGTTGTCAGAAAATAATCTATCTTCAAAAACAGGCGCCGGCTTTGCGTGTCGGGAATAACGTTTTCAACAGAAACAAAGTAGTCGCCTGCTTCCTCGTCTCGTTCTGGAAGCGGAACGGTTGTTGTCGTAATGGGAATAGTGTACAAAAGAAAGCCGTCAGTGTTAAACCAATACACGACCGGTCCGTCATTCGTTGTACTCACCACAACCAGCTCGTTATCACGCGTGGTGTAAATATTTTTTACAAATGGGAAGGGCGTGCCGCCCGGTCCCTGCTGACCAAGGTAGTCAATAAAGCTACCGTCACTGGCAAAGCGTAGCACCACGTGATTTAAAAGCAGGCGCTTTTGGGTATCATGCTCCTCGCGCGCCTCTGGGAGCGTGTCAACCGCATACAGGTACTTGCGGGAATCAACGGCAATCGGGCCGAGCGTATTAAACGGATAGGCGACCGCTTTTTTTGCTGCATTTACCTCGTTTTTTTCTGCAAACGACGGGAGTCTTGTCACCTCTTCATTAAAATAGAGGCTCAAAAGGTCGCCGTAGCTGTTAAGCTCCATGATTTTTTTCGATTCACCGTTTGCAATGTAAAAAAAGCCGTCGCGCATTGCCAGGTAGGTGTTGACCGTGCCTGTTCCCGAAAGCGAAAACAGATTTAGCTCATCTTCAAAGCTGCCATAGGAAAGCTCAAAAAGCTCATTTTCCCCCACCGAAACAACAGTAGCGCGGTGACAAGCAGACAAAAGAGCGAGCACACCAACGAGCAGAAGCGCAAAACGGACGCGTCTATACCCACCATTTTTTTTGAAATGCAGATTCATGCGCTGATTGTAGCACATTGCGCCGCGGTTGTAAAAGCCCGCAAGACTTGCCCACACAACTTGGTAAGCGCACGACGATTTTGTGCTACACTTTGATTTTTTCTTATAGCGTCAGCAGAAAAAAAACGTGCTATGTTCTTTCTACAATAACAGAAAAGGATTAAGGAGTTCCTCATGTTAGTCGAAACAAAAGCAAAAGTAGGCGTTTTCTCCATTGCCCTTGGAGCATACCTGCCGCAGTTTCCGCAGCTGGTGCCCGAATTTCAGGCTCAGTACGAAGCATTCAAAAAGACAATTCCAGACACCGTAGAAATCATTGACGGTGGCATGGTCACCACAAAAGAGCTGTCACAGGCAGCTGGCGACAAATTCCGCGCCGCTGACGTCGATTTAGTCATCTTACAGCTTTTAACCTATGCAACCTCGTACAACATGCTGCCTGCAGTACGTGATTTAGACGTTCCCGTTGTTTTAGTAAACGTACAGAAGAAAAAGGCGCCTGATTACGCTAACACCGACACTCCCACCTGGCTTGGTGAGCTGTATGCCTGCGGCGCGGTTGGCGAAATGGTTGCTGACCTAGAGCGCGCAGGAAAGCGCCACGCTGTCATTACGGGCGTTGTCGAAGGCGGAGACCCGTACGTACAGCACGAAATTGAAGACTGGTGCCGCGCCGCACAGGTTCGACGGCGCTTCCGCGACACCAACATTGCACAGATTGGTCGTCCGTATCCCGGCATGATGGATCTGTACATTGACGAAACAAACCTGTACCACCGCATGTGGCTGTACACCAAGCAGTTCGACTGGGAAAAAATGTGGGCTATTGCCGACAACATTACTGACGAAAAGGCAATTCGCGCAAAGGCAGAAGACATTCTGGCAACCTTTGACATTGAAGGCGGCGGCACGGTTGAAAAAGTCTGGGACATGGCAAAATACGTTGTTGCCTTTGAGCAGTGGGTAAAAACAGAAAAGCTCGGTCTGATTGCCTCGCACTACGATGGCTTTGCACAAGGCATTGCAGGAAAGCTTGACAGCATGCTGATTCCCGCTTTCTCAATGCTTATTAAGCAGGGAACAGCCTGCGCGGTTGAAGGCGACATGAAGGTTGCTATGGCAATGAGCATCTTAAAGACCATTTCCGGCACCGGTCAGCTTTCTGAGATGTACTCAATCGACTTTGACAAGGATATCTGCATTATCGGTCACTCAGGAAGCGGTGATGCCGACATTTCTCAGGCAAAAAAACCAACCATGAAGATTGTACCGGTCTTCCACGGAAAGGCAGGCGGCGGCTACCTGACACAGTTCTATCCGCCGGTCGGACCTGTTACCTACCTTGGCATTACGCAGGACAAAAACGGCGTATTCAAGTTTGTTGTTGCAGAAGGCGTAAACGAGGAAGGTCCGATTTTCACCTTTGGCGATACCAACATGCGCACGCGCTTTAAGATTGGCGCCCGCGAGTTCTGTAACCGCTGGAGCGAAGCCGGTCCGACGCACCACATGGCAGCAGCAGTCGGTCACCACATCGACACAATTCTGAAAGTCGCAAAGATTTTCAACGTGCAGGTAGACATTGTAACAAGATAACAGTAGTCGGCGTGCATGCGCACGACCGATGTTCCCTAAGCAAAGTCTGAGGGAACTGCACCTGACGACGCCGCACTAAGCACATGCTGCTTTTGCGGCGTTTTTTTATGCCGGCATGCACGCAAGCCGTTCCCTAGACACAGGCGCGTGCGCTCGCTACACTTTCTACCATGAAACAGACACCGTACATACCGCTTTCGCTTTCAATACAGGACGCAGGCGGCGCAGTCCTTGCGCACGCAGAAACAAAGGCGTTTCCCCTACCCCACGCTGCCGCAGACGAAGGCTCCGCATCCGCTGCACCTGCACACGGAGCAGCAGAGGCAGCTGAGGCGACAGGAGCACCCGTCTG
>CALAEZ010000139.1 GCA_937891125.1 uncultured Treponema sp.
GAAACGTTTTCTTCAAAGTTTTTCATCAATCTCTCCGGTTGTGTAGATGTGTGGCGCTTTCGTTTTAAGCTACAAAAAGAGTAGCGTAAAACAGCAAAAAAGGCTACCGCTTAGGAATGGCAAACTGTCGTTTGTTCCCTACTACCTCATAGACGCGCCTTTTAAGATAGCCTATACTTTTTGCTATGAAGATTGTGTTTTACAGCACGACGGCAAGCGCGTTTGAAGAAGGCGCCTTTTCGTTTTTTACCTGGCCGCGCCGTGCTGACGTCTGGAGCTGCTTACACGAGCGCTATCCTGAGCACGAGTTTTACATTGTTACGCAAAAGCCTGCTTGTTTTTTGCTTGATGGCGAAGATCCTGTTACTTTTTTGCACCGCGAGCGCATTACCGTGCTTCCTGACACGGCGAGCGTTGAAGACGTTGCATGCGCCATTTTTAACACAGGCGCTTTGCTTGCTATTTCCTGCACTGGTTGGGCGCCGCCGCTTGACTGGCTTGGCGTGCAGGATGCGCTGGTGGCAGAAAAGCTTTCTGCACATGGTATGCGCGTGATGTGCCACCAGCTGCAGACGGCACTCGATTTTTTTGACAAGCGGCGCACGCATGAGGTGCTTTCACAGGCAGGTTTTTTGCTTCCAAAGGCAGTGTATGTGCACCACGAGCTGTACTGGTGTGAGCGAAGTCATCATGAGCTTATACGCAATGTCTACAAGGAGGCGGTGCTGCGTGCAATACAGCGCCTGCAGTATCCCGTTGTCATAAAGGATACGGCAGGCTTAAGCTCCTACAGCATGGAGGTTGCCGTAAGCTATAAACAGGCGCTTTCGTATCTTAATAGCGGCCGCACAAGATGTGACCGCATTGTAGAAGAATATATTGCAGGCGATCAGGCAGGCGTTGAGCTGTATGTGCCGCCCGCACTTGCTGAAAGCGGGGAAATGTGTGCCAGCGCCGAAGGCGGAAAGCGGAGCCTGCAGGCGGCGTATGTGTTTTCTCCGCTTCTTTTTTCGCTCAACCGCTATGGCATTACGAGCCCAAAGCAGAGTGTAAAGCTTGGTGGCGTGGAAGGCATGAAAAATCGAGCGCGCTACCATATTGATGAGCTTGAATCGCTTGTAAAAAAGCTTTCGGCGCTCGCTCATTTTTCGGGAGGTGCGCAAATAGACCTTGTGCATAGCGAGCAAGCTGATGAGCACGGACGCCACTGGTACATCATCGAGGTAAATCCGCGCCTTTCGGGCATGAGCGAAACCTATGCCGCCTCGGTGCAAAAAAGCGCGCTTGAGCTTTTGCTCCGTACTGCGCTTTCACTCCCGCTCACTGACAGCAAGAAAGAAGCAGACAAGGTGCTGAATATAAAGCTTCCGCTTTTAGATGCAGCGCAGCTTGCCGCAGTGTGTGCAGAGCCGTGTGTGCGCTATGTGCATCAGATTTGCAATACGCAGGCAAAGCAGGAGCGGGAAAAGGGCTATTGCGAGCTTGTGCTCTGCGCACCAACGTATGAGGTGCTCACCGCTTCACTTGCTGCATTTACCGCGCGGTATGGCTCGTGCATGGAAAGCGCCTTTGTTAAAAACGCCCACGCGCTGTTTTCAAAGCTTGTGTAGCGCTTCCGATGACGCATGACGGGAAGCGGCTGTGTACGGGAAGTGTGTGACGGCTTTCTGCCGTGCCGACGGAGGAGGCAGCCAGAGTTAGTTTAAAGCCCTTGCGCGTGGTGGGGGAATGTGTAAAAATTGAGAAAAAAGGGGCAACGATATGAATAAAAAGCAGATGACTGAAATGGTGTCGCGCGTGGAAGCGGCAATGAAACAGAAAAAGCCTCTGGAGCTTTTACCGTATACGCCGTTTCCGCCTGCGCGTGAGCGGCTTGCTTGGAAAAAGGTCGATTCTACGCTTGGCGTTGAACTTATTAATGAAGCGCACAAAGCGCTTTCCGCCGGCTTTCCTTCGCTTCCGGCAACACTGTATCTTGATTTTACCCTCACGGGAAACCGGAAGCGCTTTGAAGACGCCTACTTTGTGCGCCGCATCCGCCTAAATACGCTGGTGCTTGCCGAATGTATTTTGCACAACGGGCTTTTTCTGTCAGCTGTTATCGACGGCGTTTTTGCCTTGTGCGAAGAAAGCGGTTGGGCGCTTCCTGCTCATAATTCTTATGAGCGCTCACAGCCGCAGCTTGCGCTTCCGCTTACCGACCGGCCGGTGCTCGACTTATTTGCCTGCGAAACGGGCGCACAGCTTGCGCTTATTCACTATCTGCTGCAAGAAGAGCTCGATGCGGTAAGCCCGCTCATTTGTGCGCGCATCCGGCAGGAGCTTAAAAAGCGCATTTTTACGCCGTACATACAGAGCCGCTTCTGGTGGATGGGCTATAATCATGAAAAGACAAACAACTGGACGGTCTGGTGCACGCAGAACGTGCTGTTTGCCGCCTTTATGCCGCATATTCTTGAGAATGAAGCGCAGCTTCCCGCCCTGCGCCTTCGTGTGTTAAGGCGTGCTGCCTACAGCATAGACCGCTTTCTTTCTGAATACGGCGATGACGGCTGCTGTGACGAGGGCGCGCAGTACTACCGCCATGCGGGCTTGTGTCTGTACGGTGCGCTTTCTGTGCTGCAGGAAGCGTGCGGGAGAGAGGGGGCGGCGGTCTTTTCAGAGCCGAAAATCCGCAACATAGCCGAATACATTATGCATATCCATGCAGGCGGGCGCTACTACTTTAATTTTGCCGACTGCGCATCTTCTGCCGGCTATGCAGGCATTCGCGAATACCTGTTTGGTAAAGCCTGCAACAGTGAGCGCCTTATGACGTTTGCTTCCCACGGTTGGCAGGCACGCTATGAAATGCAGCCGCTGCATAATTACACCAGTAGCGATGATACACTCAATCTGTTTTACCTGGTGCAGGAGCTTTTTATGTCGGGCGAGGTGCTTTCGTATGCTAAGCAAACCGCCAAGCTCACTGCCGCTTCTGATTACGCCTATCCGAGTACCGGCATCTACCTGAGCCGCTCAAAGCAGTTTGCGCTTGCCGTAAAAGCAGGGCATAATGCCGACAGCCACAATCATAATGACACGGGAAGCTTTATTCTGTACAAGGACGAAAAACCGTTTGTTATTGACTTAGGCGTGGAAACCTACTCTAAAAAGACCTTTTCTGCCGAGCGCTATGAGATTTGGACAATGCAGTCAGCATTTCATAATGTAAGCAATTTTGATGATGCCATGCAACGGGATGGTAAGTGCTACAGGGCAACGCGCGTGCAGTATACGCCCGAAAAAGACTGCACGACCGTTTCGATGCACCTAGAAAAAGCGTACGATGAGGACAGTAAGCTTTCGTCATACACGAGGACGGTTGTGCATAAAAAGAATGAAGCGGTGACGGTAACTGATACCGTGCGGGGAGATTTTACCACGGCATATTTTACGCTCATGCTGCAGGAAAAGCCTGAGCTGGTGTCTGCGGGCAAAAAAACGCTTACGATTGCAGTCGGAAAGGCCTCTGGGGGCGTTTTTTTCGGTACCATAGAGATAAAAAGCCGCGCACCGCTTTCAGAAAATGCGGTGCATATAGAGCCTATTCCTGTCACTGATGAGCGCTTACGTCAAAGCTGGCCTGAAACCGTGTATCGGCTCCGCATAGCGTATACAGGCTCGCTTACCGCGGTGTTTTCGTAAGGGTACGGGAAGCCTGCGCATAGTCTTTTCACACGCTGTTTGCGGTGTGCCGACAGCCTTTGCGCGGAAAATGCGCCTGCAGGCGGCGCGTGCGTGAGCATTACACTGTAGGCATTACACGGCTTGCGGTGCAGAAGAAACTGTTTTGGGGAAACACTATGCAAAAAGAGCGGATTTTTGGAAAAACGATAGATGCAGCTGGCCGCTGCGAGCATTATCACAGTGCACTTGATGTGATTGCAAACCGCTGTGCTGTCTGCAATAAGCTATATGCGTGCTACAAATGTCACGATGCGTGTGAAGCGCACTCCTTTGGCGCGGTAAAAAGCGACACGGAGCGCACGGTTATGTGTGGTGTTTGTGGCGCGTATTATTCTTACGCTACCTATAGCGCGCTTTCGTCCTGTACTCACTGTGGCGCACGCTTTAATCCTGGCTGTGCGCTCCACAAAAGCTGTTATGTGCAGTAAAGCAAGAAAGTGCTCGGATACATTTCTGTCCTTTTATATTTTTTTAAGATTCCTTATTGACAGCATACTAGGGGGGGTATTGCTTTAAGAAGAATTATAAGGAGTTTTTATGAAAAAAAGTAGCTTTTGGAAAGGTAGAAAAAAGACAGTGCATGCGCTTTTCGCTGCGGCAGGCATCGCTAGCTGTCTGCTAACAGGATGTACAACCGTTCGGCCAGGGTATGGCATTGGTGGCGATGCGGTTGTTCCAAACGTGCGTATGGAAAGCCGCGGCGAGGCTGCGGGCGTCTACCTGTTTGGGCTTTTGCCGATGGGCGCCTGTGATGCAAGCCTTGCTACTGCCGCAAAAAATGGTGGCATCACAAAAATTGCAACGGTCAACACGAAAATAAAAAATGTGCTTGGCCTTATTGTTACGCGAACAACGATTGTTACGGGCGAGTAAGTAACGAGCGGTGCCTGTGGCTTTTCATGCGTGACATGAAGGCTGCAGGTTCTTTTTTTAATCTATGAAAGTCTTTTTTCCGTACCTATTAGCACTCTTTGCGCTCTTGCTTATTTGTAGTCTTACCGCATGCAGCACAAAATGCGCTTTTACGCTTACTGGAACCTGGCACGCAACTGCCACGTATGAGCAGGAGCTTTCAGAAAATGTAGATTCTGCGCTTCCCGCTGCCGTTGCCTATATTCAGCAGGAAAATACATTTTGTTTTTCTGGCGATGGAAGCTATACGCGCACAATTTCTGCACGCTGCGTTGACGCGCAATCCTTTGTGCCTGCTGTCTCAGATGCGGCGATAGCGGCGCTGTATCAGGCAGCAGAAACCACCGTGACGCTTTCTAGAACGTATACCTTTACGCGAAATACGCTTGTTCTTACAGCAGCCTATGCCCACATCGAAGAGAGCGCGGAGCCTGTTCCCTACGAAGCGTTTTATGCGATAACGAGCGCGTTTGGAGCGCCCGTCGTAAAGGCAAAGCTTGAGGCGATGACAGAAAACTCGTTTGTGCTGCAGGGGTTCCGCTTTGTGCGCATAGAAGGGGAGTAGCAGCGTTTTTCTTTGGCTTCCCGCCTGCTGTGCGCACTACGCCTGCTTTGCTTCTGTGCGCGTGCCCGCCTTTGTGCTTGAAACGACTGCCGTAATGCTTCCCGCTGCTGGAATGATTTCGAGCGTGTCGCCAGCCTGCACTGTTGCTGCGTTTCGGATAATTACACCAGAATACTTATCGCGCACCATGCTGTAGCCGCGTGCAAGAATTGTTTTGGGGCTGGCGCTTTCTAAAATCTGCACGCACTGCTGCAGGTGTGTGCGTGTATCCGCCGTTTTTCGCTGCATGTTTTCAAGTAATGCAACCTTAGCGTTGTCAAAGCGGGAAAGAAGCGGCTGCTCAATCGTGCGGAATCGCACCTCCATATGGTAGGGATCAAACGATTTTATCATAAGGCGCAGCTTTTCTACGCGGCTTTCAATGGTCGTGTACAGCTCATTTTTACAGGCTGCCAAATCCTGCTGAATGTCGGTCAGTATCGGAATGACCAGCTCGGCGGCGGCAGAAGGAGTAGGCGCGCGCACGTCAGCTGCGTAGTCAGAAAGCGCCCAGTCAATTTCGTGCCCAACGGCGCTGACAACCGGAATGGCGCTGTTTGCCACCGCGCGCACGACACATTCTTCGCTAAAGGGGAGTAAATCTTCAAGTGAGCCGCCGCCACGCCCCACAATCAGCACGTCGCACATGCCGAATGCGTTTGCCGTCTGAATCTGGCGGGCAATCGTCTCTGCTGCCCCCTCTCCCTGCACCAGCGCGGGTAAAATCACCACGCTGACGGCCTTATTGCGTCGCCGCGTAATTTGCAGAATGTCGCGGAGCGCAGCTCCCGTGGGGCTTGTTACAATGCCAACCGTGTGCGGAAACAGCGGCAGGCGTCGTTTTTTGCTTTGATCAAATAAGCCTTCCTGCGCAAGACGCCGTTTTCGCTCCTCTAAAATCTGTAAGATGTTTCCTTCGCCAGCAATTTCCATGCTGGTAATAATAATCTGGTAGTTACCGCGCGGCGCATAGAGCGAAATAGAGC
Organism: uncultured Treponema sp.; assembly: GCA_937891125.1. GTDB lineage: Bacteria > Spirochaetota > Spirochaetia > Treponematales > Treponemataceae > Treponema_D. Next base: position 6,232 of record CALAEZ010000139.1, read on the forward strand.
CCTTGCAGCGCACCTTCATGCCGTCCTTTGGCATAAAGGAAAGCGAAGCCGCACGTCCGCGGAACATGACGGCACTAATCTGGGCGCCTTCATCCTTGAGCGTAAAATACAGGTGCCCTGAGCTATTGGGGCGGTAGTTGGAGATTTCGCCTTCAAGCGTAATCTGCGGAAAGGTCGATTCTAACAGCTCGCGTATGAGTGCTGTCAGCGAGGTGACTGAAAAAACGGTGTCGCTCGGAAAAAGATGTGGCTCCTTCATGCCGCTATTGTAGCTGAAAACTGCCCGCTCGCGCAAGAAATGCCTTACCTCTGACTGCGTTTGTTCCGATAATCACAAAGAGTAGGCTTGTCTGTTACCTACCGTAGCAGGCAGGCATCGTGTGGGAGCGTAACGATATGAAAAACAAAAAAACAGCAATCGTGCTTACAGCTGCGGCGCTGGTGACTCTGAGTGCAGGGCTTTCAGCCTGTAAGTCTACGCCTGCAGAACCAGAGGCGCCGTCACTGCAGCGGCTTATAAAAGAAGGGCGCTACGATGAAGCGCGTGAGCTTTTTGCGGCGCGTGCAGACATCAATTCGGTTGATGAAGACGGAAATACGGCTCTGCATCTGGCGGCAGAAATCAACGAAGCCGACATGGTGAGCTTTTTAATCATAAAGGGCGCAAATACCGAAGCGAAAAACAACGCGGGCGACACACCGCTGCATGTTGCAATAAAGCACAATGCGCTTGCCGCGACAAAGGTGCTTGCTATTGTACACGGCGACATTTTTGCAAAGGACGCCGAGGACAATACGGCGCTTGAGCTTGCGCTTGCAAAGGGCGGCGACTGGTACAAGGCGGTCATCACGCCACAGACGGGCGCCATTCGCGACACGGACGGAGAGTCCATCGTGCATTATTTTGTAAAAACGCGCGACGAAATTGCCATTGACTACTGCGTGAGCCAGGAACTGCCGCTTTCGGTTGTCGACAATTTTGAAAAAACGCCGCTGTCACTGGCCTTTGAAAGCGCTTCTGACGCTGCAGCAATTCGCATTGCCGCAAAGCTTTTGCTTGCGGGCGCCACCCCAGTTGGTGGTGATTACGCGTATTTTGAAGATGCAGTGCGCATGCATAATTCACTTTTGCGCTTTAACGACGGCCAGACGGCGCTGCACATTGCCACTATTCAGGGCGACACAGGCATTGTTGATTACATCTTAAATGATAAGACAAGCGCCCGCACACAGGATATTCTGCAGGCGCAGGATATTACGGGTGCGACTCCTCTGCATGAGGCAGTGCGCTACGGTCGTGTTGACATTGCTAAGCTGCTGTTGTCACATGGCGCGCAAGTGGATGCGCTTGACTCAATCGGTAAAACGCCGATTATGCTGACCATTCCGCCAGAAACGCAGCTTGAGATGTATAAAACGCTCGTGCAGTATCGGGCAAATGTGGCGCAAAAGGATATGTTTGGCGACACCGTGTTGCATGTAGCAACCATGGCAAAAGCAAGCGCCGATGTCATTAAATTTTTGGTAGAGTCGGGGGCGCCTATCAATGAGCGAAACAAGCAGGGCGTCACGCCGTTAGCGCTTGCCATCGACCAAAAGCTTGACGACCACGTGGTCTACTATGCAAGCCTTGGCGCTGACATTTTTGCCGAAGATATGCAAGGAAACAGTCCGCTGTCGTTAGCGCTTGCAAGCCCGGAGCCAGAAATGCTGCAGACGCTCATTACGAAACAGAATATCCGCGACAAGGATTCTGGCGGTAACACGCCGCTGCACATCGCTATTATGATGGATGCGCCATTTGACTACATTAAATACCTGGTAAACAGTGGGGCCGATGTAAATGCACGCAACAAAAGCGGCGACTCCGTCCTGTATCTGACGGTAGAGAAAAACAAGCGACAGGCAGGCGAGCTGCTGCTTGAAAAGGGAGCCGACATTTTTGCGACAAACACGCAGAACTACAGCCCGCTGCGCCTTGCGCTCGAATATGGTGGCGACGTGCAGGACTGGCTTATCACCTCACAGACTTTAAATACAACTGATGGCGCGGGCAATACGCCGCTCCATTATGCGGCAGAATGGGCGCTCGACGATGCGCTTAAGGGCTTAATCGAAAAAGGCGCAAAGCTTGACGCCGTGAATGCAAATGGCGAAAGCGTGCTGTTTGCTGCTGTTAAGGGCGGAAGCACGAGCTGCCTTGCCATTTTGGTTGACAACGGAGCAGAAACCGACAGCAGAAGCAACCTTGCGCGCGACCATGTGGGAAACACGCCGCTGCATGCTGCTGTCCGCTGGAATGCGAGTGCTATTGCCCGCGAGCTTATTGCACTCGGCGTGGAAGTAAATGCGCAGAATATGAGCGGAAAAACGGCGCTTGGCGATGCCTGCCGCGCAGGCAAAATGGAAATGGCGCTGCTGCTTTTAGATCATGGCGCTGACGTAAACGCAACAGATGCTACCGGCCGCTCTATTTTAGTTGACAGCATTCAGGGAAATAACGAAGAAATGGTTTCTATGCTCCTTGGTAAAGGTGCAAATCCGAATATTCAGGAGATTTCTGGTCGCAACGCATACCACGAGGCTGCCGTAAGCGGCAATGCACGCATTATTACGCTTATTCGTACTGCCGGCGGAAACCCGCTTTCCCGCGACAGCATTGGGGAAACACCATTTTCGCTTGTCTTACGAAGTGGAAACGAGCAGCTGATGAAAACTGTGCTTGGCTCTAACACCACGATTGTCGACAGCGACGGAAATACGCCGGTGCATATTGCTGTTGAGCGCAAGGTTCCGGTAAAAACGCTTACCACGCTGCTTTCTATGGGATACCCGGTTAGCCAGCGAAACGGTAAAGGCGTTACCGCGCTCTACATTGCGGTTAACACAAAGCAAAAAGCGCTTGCCGAGCTTTTGCTTGAGCGCGGTGCTGACCCCTTTATTGCGACAACAGCAAACGACTGTGCGCTTTCAATTGCGCTTAAAGAAAAAAATCTTGAGATTTTAGACGCAATTGCAAAATACTGCTCCTCAAGCACGGACATGAAGGGCGACAGCATGTTGCATTATGCGGCGCGCCTTGCTGATGCCGAAACCGCGCGCCACTTAGTGGGCTTAGGACTGAATGTTGCTGCAAAGAACATTTCAGGTGAAACTCCCGCTGCCATGGCAGCTCGCTGGCAGCGTCCAGCTGTTGCTGAGGCATTGCGATAGGCTGTTGTTATGGAAAGCGCTTTGTATCTTATTCCCGTTACGCTTGGTGAGACTGACATTAGTCAGGTGCTGCCTTCTTACAATCACGACATCATTGTGCAGATTAAGCACTTTATCGTGGAAAATATACGAAGCGCGCGGCGATTCTTAAAAAAAGTTGACAAAAGCATCGATATTGACACGCTTACCTTTTATGAGCTGAGCGAGCATACCGATGCGCGCTCACCGGTCATGCAGCACCTGCTTGATCCGCTAGTACGCGGCGAGAGCATGGGCGTTATCTCCGAGGCAGGCTGTCCTGCGGTTGCTGACCCAGGCGCGCTTGCAGTGGAAATAGCGCAAAAAAAAGGCTTGCGCGTCATTCCGCTTGTCGGCCCTTCCTCGATGATTTTAGCGGTCATGGCAAGCGGCTTTAACGGACAGAGCTTTGCGTTTAACGGCTACCTTCCGATAAAGCCGCAGGAGCGTGCGAACAAAATTCGGGCGCTTGAAAGCCGTGCCTACAAGGAAAGCCAGACGCAGCTTTTTATTGAAACGCCGTATCGTAATGCAAAAATGATTGAAACGCTTTTGAAAACCTTGCGCGGGGATACGCGGCTGTGCATTGCAGCAGGCATTACCACGCCAGAGGAGTACATTAAAACAAAAACGTGCGCTGAGTGGAAAAAAGAAAAGACCTTGCCTGATTTAAGCAAGGTCCCTGCAATATTTTTGCTCTATAAGTAGCGGTCATGCGCAGTGCTGTTGCGTGCGCTGACTAACTTTGCTCGCTTCTCGCGCCGCTTTTTTTTAGCTGCGGCGTTTTCCGAACAGGCGCAATAGCGCAAGCAGAATGTTGATAAAATCCAGATACAGCTCTAAGGCGCCTAAAATGGCGACCTTCTTGTATGCGTCGTTGCCGTTTGCATACTCGGCGGTACGTAAAATCTTTTGGCTGTCGTAGGCGGTAAGCGCCGTAAAGACCACCACGACTGCCGCAGAAATAAGCATGTCAAGCATATACAACGGCTGTCTGGTAATGAGCGACAGCACGAGCTGCACTACGGATGCAATGACAATGCCCATAACACCCATCATCAGGTAGCGTCCCATGCTCATAAGATTTCGCTTTGTTTTTAAGCCGTATAAGCTCATTGCGCAGAAGGTGAGTGCGGTTGCAAAAAACGCGCCTGCAATCGAAGAAAGGTCATAGGCAAAGAAAATGGTGGAAAGCGTAATGCCGTTTAGCACTGAGTAGACGATAAAGCCGATGGTTGCGGCGCTTACCGAAATGCGGCGGATAGAAGCCGAAAGCCACCAGACAAGCGCAATTTCTGCAATGGCGGCAACCATGAAAAAGCCCATCACGGTCTGATAGACGGCACGCGCATTGGCTCCAGCGGTATACAGGTGTGTTGCCAGCAGAGTTGCCGTTATAAAGGCGCTTACTGCACTGATAAGAAGCGCAAGTGCCATCCAGCCGTAGGTGCGCGCCATAAAGCGGGACTGTTCATTCATCTGGGGAATCGCTTGAGACTGATATTCGTTATACATAAAACCTCCGTTTTCAACGTCTGCATAACAAAGGTACTAAAAGTTCATGCGATTTGCAAGAAAAAAAAGATTGCAGAGGAAAAGTGGCTGTGCTAAACTGATTTTAAAGAGGAATGTCAGATGAAAAAGTCTTTTTTACACGTCTTTTTGGTCGCGGCTCTTTTTGCCGCTGGTATGTCTCTGAGTGCAAAATCTAACCCTTCTGTTAAAACGGAGGTTGCATCTGTTGATCAGCACGGAAACGTAAATCTTGCGATTACGGGAAAATTGCTTGCAGCAAAAGGATTTGGTTTAGGCGATATCGTTTCTGTTACCGTTGGAAAGCTTAAATTTGACGCTCCGAGTGGCAAAAATTACACAGATGTTGACCGTGGCGAGTATCTGCTTCGCATAAAAGAGGATGAAGTTTCCCTTGCCATTACCATGGGAAATTTTGCTGAAAAAACGGGTGCTACCGTAGGCACTCCCGTTACCATTACCATGAAAGAACGATTAGGCTATCTGCGCACCTATCAGACGCGTCTTTTAAATAAAAGCAATGAGCGTGCTGATTTTTCCTCTGATGCGGTGTTTGCGAACTTTCGCGCTGTCAAGGGCGGCTCGCTTGCAGAAAATCGCCTGTTCCGCTCCTGTAACCCGATTGAAACAGACGCGCGCGCTCCCTATGCAGCTTCCCTTGCTGAGCAGGCAGGCGTTGCCACTGTCTTAAATCTTGCTGACAGCGAGCAGTCAGCGAAAGAACGCGTGCAGGTATTCCCGTACTACGAACAGCTTGCTCAGGCAGGTAATGTAAAATATGTCGCAACGGGCGTTTCGTTTACGGAGCCTGAGTTTGCGCAAAAGCTGCATGAGGCGCTTTCGTTCCTTGCGGCAAAAAGCGGTCCGTATTACATTCACGGAAAGGAAGGCCGCATGCGCACTGGTATGCTCTGCTCGCTTCTTGCGGCAGTATGCGGTGCAAGCATGGATGAACTGTGTGACGACTACATGGAAAGCTACGTGAATTACTACAATGTACGCACGGACACCGTGCAGTATGCGTCGCTTCGCCAGGCTGTTCCTGATTTCTTTAGTGCATTAAACGGTGGCAAGGCTGTTACCGATAAGAATCTAAAAGCAGTTACCGAAAAATATCTGCTTAAAACAGTAAAAATTACTACTGACGAGCTTGAAGCGCTTCGCAAAGGCTTGCAGCAATAAAACGAGGTTTACGTGTTATGAAAATTATTATTCGTCCGCATGATGTGGGCTTTGGAACGCCCGAATGGCTGGGAAAGACAACGCATGAATGGGGCTTTGACGGGGTGCAGCTTGCAATCCCGAAATCGGTTGAAGGGCAGAGCGGCGAGCCGGGAACGCTTACACCAGAAAATATTTCCTATATCCGCAAAGGATTTAACGATAATGGCGTAGAAATCCCGATTTTAGGCGCCTATTTTAATCCCGTACATTCTAACAAGGCGCTCGTACAGGCAGGAGCAGCAAAATATGCAGACCATTTGCGTCATGCTGCAGAATTTGGCGCACAGTTTGTTGCAAGCGAAACCGGTAGTTACAATGACGACAAGTGGACGTATAATCCGCGTAACCAGACTGAAGAAGCCTTTAAGGAAGTGCTGAGTGTGTTTGCACCAATGCCTGCTATTGCAAAGGAAGCGGGCGTCAAAATGGTGATAGAAGGCGCCTGGGGGCACTGCATGTATAAGCCAGAGCAGCTTAAGCGTCTTATTGACGAGCTTGATAACGGCAGCGTCAACGTGATTATCGATATTTTGAACTATCTGTACATCGGAAATTATGAAGAGCGTGCAAAAATCTTTGAGACGGCACTGAAGCTCTTTAAGGGCAAGATTGCCGCCTTCCACCTGAAGGATTTTGTGGTAAACGGTGACACGCTTGAAATGGCGCCGCTCGGACAAGGCATTATGGGCTGGAAAGACTTCCTGCCAATAATCAAGCAGGAGGTGCCAGAAGCATTGCTCGTTTTTGAGGAAGTGCGCGATGTTCCTGCAAGCCTACGTTTTGTACGCAGCATTGTCGGCTAACATTTAGCTTATTCAAAAGGCTTTTTTCTCCGATAATCAAATGAAGTAACATGCTAATTCTTAAACACTGTTTGATTATGGGGAGAAAGCTTTTTATGAAGACACGGCTTTTATGCATTTTTGCTTTTAGCATTCTGTTGCCGTGTGCTTTTCTTTCTGCGCAAGAATCTGTTTCTAATGCGATTCTTGCAAAATCTGATACGCCTGTTTCTTTTGTCAGCTGGAACAGCGACGGTGCTTCCTTTGCGACAACCTGGAATAATTCAGTCATTTTGTGGGATGCAGAATCTAACACTATTGCATCTGTTTTTTCGGGGCACAAGGGTGCTGTGAGGGTAGTGCGTTTTAGTCAGGACGGTAAGTGGCTTTTGACACTCGGCGATGACAACGCCGTGGTTGTGCGTGACCTTGATTTTTCGGTAAGCGAAACGCGCATAATGGGAAACGGCTACCTGCCGGTAAATGATGCCGTGTTTGCAGAAAACGGTAACTCTATCATTCTTCCGTTAGACGGCATAAACATTGCGCACCATTATCGCCTGCGTCTTACACAGCAGTTTGTTACCCGTGCCGTGGTTCAAGGCGTTATTCCGGTGCAATCGCTTGATATAACAAAGGACGGCTCAAAGCTCCTTGTTTCAGGGCAAGACGGCGTTGTCACCATTTACGATGTTGCCACTGGCGCGGTCATCGGCTCCTATCCACGTTTTTCAGCTTCTCATGTGCCGCCACGTTTCAGTCCCGACGGAAAATTTTTTATGGCAGCGGCAAGCAGAAACAGTCTTGTCATTGCGCCTGTAACTGGTGGTAGCGCTATCACCATTCGTGATACAGGACTTCCTGTACATAGTGCGGAATTTAATGCTGACGGCACACGTATTGCCGTGGCGCTTGCAGATGGTGGCATAAAAATCTACGATATTCAGACTGGTGCACAGCTGCAGTGGTACACGGTGAATGCGCAAGGAAACAACGATGTTGTAAATGCGCTTTCGTTTAGCCCTGACGGCGACTACCTTATTGCGGGCACGCAAGCTGGCTACATTTTACGCTGGAGCCTAACCGGCAAGGTTTTCGTTCCGAACCGTAAGCAGTATCTGGATAAAGACATTGCTTCCATAGCGCAGGAGCAGATTGAAGGCGGAAACGAAAGCGAAAATGAAGTACCTGCTCACAGCGAACAGCTGCAGCAGACTTCGGGTGGTGGAAATAAGCTTGAAAAGCCTGGTAACGGCATAGAAATTGCCTTTAATGTCCATACGCTTAATTCAAACTACTACTACGCTTCCTTTGGAGTAGAAGGCGCTTATCGCAATTTTTCGCTCTATCCGCTTTATTGGGGCACTGGACTGGGGCTCGGTGCGGGTATTCCGAACGGAGAATATGAGTTTACCTCTGGCTATGTAAACGGTAAGCGCTTACATGACCCATGGCTCTATTCTGCAGACCTGTTCGGCTGTTTTGGACTGTGCTACTATCTTCCACCGATAGACTTAGTTGTCTTTACTGAAATGCGTGCTGGCGCCAATGTAAAAATCATTTACAATAACGAGCTTGTTTATTATTTTGTCGGAGATCCCAATTTTGGCGGAAGCCTTGATGTGCTCATGGGCATGCAGTGGAAGTTTTTGCGCGCTTCTATTGGCGGCGAGTATGACAGCAATTTTGGCTTTCTTGCAAAAGCAACGCTTGGCGGCGTTATAAAGCTAACAGGCAAAAAACATCCTGTACCGCGTGAAGAAAGCAGCGTTGCACAAGCAGCCGCAGCGGATGGTGAAACTGCAGCGACAGCAGCACCACAAGAAACGCTTTCAGCCGATGAGTAAGTGCGTTTTAGGGAAGTGCTGATTAACACTCCTGTCTGCCGACAGGCAGGTCAAGTCAGGTTTCGGCATCTACGCTGTATATAGTGTAGAGATTCCGAAACACCAGCCTGTCGGCAGACAGGAGTTCGGAATGACGCTATGCTACGAACTTATTGGTCAGCCCGTTCCTTAGAAGCTATTCCAAGCGGCGATATACCAAGCTTTATTCTACCGTTGCGACATCTTCGTATCTGGATACTTTTCTTTATATGCGGACTTTGTGAAAAACATTGTCCTATTTATAAGACAATCTGCAAGCACATTTGCCGTGTTCATTGCGGTTAAGCAGCGGTGAAAAAAAGCGTCGAGTAAACGACCTTCCGTTTGCGTCAGAGATGCTGTGCGTAACCGCCGTAGAGTGCGTATTGTCGTTAAAGGAAAAATCGGCTATAGTTACTCTGTATGAATATTGCACTTTTTACTGACTCATACTATCCGACAAAAAGTGGTATAGTCACCGTGGTCGTGCAGCTTCGGAAAATCCTTACGGAGCTGGGGCATCATGTTGTTATTGTTACGGTCGCTTCGCATGAAAAAGGAGCCGAAGAAGAAAAACCAGACCCAAACATACTTCGCGTCTATTCAATACCAGCCCCTTTCGGTGACAATCAGTACATGGGCTTTCCGCACAAAAAACAGGTTGTATCATTCCTAAAAGAGCACAACATTCAAATTATCCATTCCCATACCGAATTCTACATAGCACATGCCGCAAAACAGGCAGGAAAAATACTGCACATTCCCGTTATTGCAACGACGCATACCATGTGGGAAGATTTTTATAAATATTACCTTTTCAACATAGGGCGTTTAGTGCCGGTAAGCGTGATTAGAAAGCTGGTGCACAGACTCTACAAAAAGTTCTATGCGTTTATCAATGTTTCTGACAAGGCCCGCAGCTACTTTAAAGAGCCGTTCATGTTGCCGAATATTCCTTCGACCGTCATACCGAATGCCGTTGATACCGAAGCATTTTTGTCCCACCCCGTAACCGATGAAGCTAGGCTTGCGCTTAGGAAACAGCTAGGCATTAAAAAAGACGATGTTGTTCTTGTGTTTGTGGGGCGCATTGTTGAAGAAAAGCGTGTTGAAGAACTGTTCGACATTGTCGTGCGCATTATAAAACAGCGGCCAAACGTGAAAATGCTTTTTGTCGGCTCAGGCGGAGCAAGCTTTGACCTTGAAAAGGCGACTTCAAAGCTTAAGCTTAGAAAGCAGATTATCTTTACCGGCTTTATCGACTGGCAGGATCTTTCACTCTATTATTCGGCTGGAGACATTTTCGTGACGACCTCGCTTTCTGAAATGCATTCAATGACCGCCCTTGAAGCAATGCTCTCTCATCTGCCCGTTATCTGCCGCAAGGACGAAAGCTTTTCGGACACCGTGTTTCAGGGAAAAAACGGCTATCTTGCCGATACTGACGAAGAAATGGACGCATACATACTGCGCCTTGTCGATGACGAATCTTTACGAAAGCAGTTTGGGGAGGAAAGCTACGCGCTTTCTAAAAACTTTTCTATCCGCACGCACGGCTTACGCACGCTTGCTTTTTACAAGGAAGTGCTTGCGCACTACCCCAAAGCCGTTACCGACGCAGATTTACAGGCAGCAGTTGCTGTCATACAGGAGTAAGCAGCTTTATGAAAAAACTGATACTGGGAGCAGTTTCGCTTCTGTTTCTTTCCGCACTGCCGCTTTCTGCAATTTCATCGCTTTCAAAGATTCCGCGCGGTGCACAGGAACTCATTCCTTCTAGGCACTGGGTCTACGATGCGCTTGAAGCAATTTCCCTTGAAGCACGCATATTAAATTTTGCAGACAGTGCTCCTGTTTCCGTGCAGCATATCCGCGACATGTTAGCCGAAATAGACTATGACAGCTTGAGCGAGCAGGGACGTACGCAGTACGACCGCATAGAATCTTATTTTGAAGAAGCCTATATTGGCATACAAAGCGACCTGCTTTCGGTTGGCATGGACGTAACGTTTAACCCCGAATGTTTTTACAAGTCAAACGACGATATCGACTGGACGTTTGACCGCTATAGTCGGAGCGGGCTTATTGAAGCTCCCGTGACCATTGGAGTGGGAGACTATGTCACGATGAGCGCAACTATGGCACTTGAACAAAACAAGGGTGTTACTCTGCATGACGACAATTACACGAATATTCCCACAAGCGCAAGCCAGATTGACACTAATTTTCCGCACACCGCCTACATCAATGCAGGTAAAAAGCTTACCGAAAAAACGGGCGTGCAGTTCATGATGCACTTAGGAGAACAGTCAATCGGGCGCACGCAGTCCGGCTCGGTTATCTGGAGCGACTATCTTACCGGCGCGACCACAGGAAAGCTCACCTTTTACGCGCCAGCGTTGCAATACAGCGCGGCCGTTACCGAGCTGAACGTCGATAAGTATTTTTACTACCACCAGCTTGACGTGCGCCTGTTCAAGCGTTTTTCGATTACGCTTCTGGAAGGACTGCTCGTCTATGATTCGCTTGAGCTACGCTACTTAAATCCATGGACGATTTTCCACGGATTTGCAGCATGGAGAGACTACGGTGACTATGACGGCAGCATGGATTATGACAGCGATGATGAGACGCATACCTGCGACTACTTTGCCGTAAAGATGGAATTCGTTCCGTTCTCCGGCATGCGTCTGTACGGGCTTTTTGCCATGACGCAGTATCAGACACCCTATGAGCGTTCAAACTGGCCGAACGACGTAACGCCAGACGGACTTGGCTTTCAGGGCGGCGGAGAATGGTACATTCCGTTTGCAAGCGGCTACCTGCACTTCGGTCTTGAAGGCACGTACACACAGCCGTACCTGTATATAAAGGCAAGCCCGAACTGGTCGCTTGTCCGCACCTACAGCGAAAACATCGGCGACCATGCCATCTTTTACGAATGGATAGGCTCTCCGTTTGGGCCTGACACAATAGCAGGCGAGCTTACGGCAGGATATGAAACGCCGGGTAAACTTTCTGTTGACCTGACCTATCTTTTTAGATCGG
>CALAEZ010000140.1 GCA_937891125.1 uncultured Treponema sp.
GCAACAGACAGCGCTGGCGTTTCATCGACAACCTGTTGCGGAATGCTCACACTTACGCACGTTCCGCCACCAGGAGCGTCGTCAATATGCATAAAGCCGCCCATAGCAAGCGTAAGTCCCTGCACAATCGGAAGCCCCAACCCCAGCCCGCCAGCTTTTCGCGTGCGGCTTGCGTCACTTTGATAAAAGGCCGTAATCTGACTGCGCTCACTTTCTGCAATGCCGCTTCCCGTATCAGAAACAGAAAGGTACAGATTGATGCCATAGTCTTTTTTGACCGCCTGCATGCGCACATAGACACCGCCTTCATGCGTAAACTTACAGCCGTTTTCTATCAAGTGACGCATGATTTTTTTTATCTTTGCGCTGTCGCCAATCAATGTTGCAGGAATGTGCGTGTCTACGTCAAAAATAAGCTCTAATCTGCTGGCAAATTGCATGAGCTGCGCTTCACTGCGTATGTCGTTGATAAGCGAGTTAACTAGATATGGCTCTTCGATTACCACCAGCCGTTCTGTATCGATTTCTGTATAGTCAAGAATGTCGCTAATCTGACTAAACAAGCGGCGCCCTGCCTGCTGCACGGAAAGCAGCGACTCGCGTTTTTTGAGCGACACCTCGTTTTTTAAGAGCACCTCGGTAATGCCGCTGACCGCATTTATCGGCGTACGGAGCTCGTGCGACACGTTCGTCAAAAAGTTTTCCGTGCGCTCGTTTGTCGCAAGCAGCTCATCGGCAATACGGTTAAAACGGCGGCTTTCCTCTTTTCGGCGCCGAATGGCAAAGGTAGACAAAAACGCCGCTGCAAGCACACCCATAATATCAAGCCCCAGGCGCGAAACTTCAAGCGGCGACAGGTGCAGCTTAATCACCGGAAGCTGGTAGAGCAGCACGCCAAGGTAGAGCATAACAAGCCAAAAGGGAATGGCCTCCTCTTCTGAAAGCGCAAAAACGCCGAGCACCAGAATCACCAGAATCGGCATATCATACAAGCTGGTAGCATGGGAACCGTAAAAAAACAGCTCAACGGTCACTAAAAACAGGTACATGTAGACGCGGTATTTTTCGGTAAATGCCTGCGTGATGTGCACGCTCCACATAACGGCAATGGTCGCCGTAATAATCGGCAGCATCCAGCGCTCCCCCCAGCCGAGCAGCAAGGTTTCGACAAACAGGACAAGCGACAGTAGTGAAAAAACGACGACCATGCACAAATGTGCTTCCAGACGAATTTCCTTTTGCAGGTGAGTTCTTTCGCGTTTTTCCATCAGTCGTTCTTCCTCAACTGAAATGCCGTATCTTCGTCTATCATCGCCAGCATGATTTCGGCAAAGCGCGGATCAAATTGCGTGCCGGCGTTTTCTGCTATTTCGCTCCGAATATGCGCTTGTGGCAGCACATCACGGTAGCTGCGGCGTGACGACATGGCGTCGTAGCTGTCAGCAACAGCGATAATACGCGCCACCTCAGGAATCTCCTCGCCTTTCAGCGCATCGGGGTAGCCTTTGCCGTCATAGCGCTCATGGTGATAATGTGCGCCAACAGAAAGCCAGGGATATTCGGTAATATTTTCGAGGATTTTAGCGCCTTTTGCCGGATGCTCGCGGATAACGGCATACTCTTCATCGGTAAGGCGCCCCGTCTTATT
>CALAEZ010000141.1 GCA_937891125.1 uncultured Treponema sp.
ACTGTCCGTACTCAACATCCTCTGTATAAAAATATTCCGGCATGCTGACATAATAACCGGCTATATGTTCTAATACGAAATACGCTTCCTGAACGGCCTCTTCCTCATCAATAGCCTGAGAATAGAAATAAACTCCGATTCCCAGACCGGCTGCAGATGCCCCGTTCATATATTCATAGAACATATCATCCAGGACTATTTCTCCGGTCTCATAACCTCTGTAGCCCACACGGATTATAACAAAATCCACCCCCTGCTCTTTGAGGGAATAAAAATCAATACTGCCATTCCATTTTGAAACATCAACCCCTACGGAGGACACGAATCCTTCTTCGGTGTAATACATAAAATTGCCATCCATAAACCAGCAGTCTTCCCGAAGATGATTGGAAGTGTCTATGCTGCCGTCTTCTGCAACATAGCTTCCCGATTCGTAATATCTTTCGGCAAATGCTTTTTTCGGAAGTACACTTGATAACAAAACCGCACATAAAGCAAATGCCGCGACAATCTGAAATAATAATTTCAAAATTATCTCGTTATTATGGGAATAAAAACTAGCAAGAAGTTCAAAAACGAAAAACCTAGTCTTCATCCAGCTCCGGGATGCGCTCTTTTAAGGCTGCCATAAAGTCTTCGCCTGAAACGCCTTGCTTTAGGCACGCAAAAATGCAGTTGTCGCCCGCTACGGTGCCGAGCACCTCATCCATGTTAAGGCTGTCGAGGGCGTTTGATACGCTGTTAGCAAAGCCTGAAAATGTTTTTATGACAACAATAGTGCCGTTCCATTCTATGCTGACGTAGCCACGCAGAAAATCCTGCACGTAAATCTGCTCATTTTCGGGATGCTCTTCTTCGCCGGGCAGTGTGTACACGTAGCCGTTTGCGCCATCACTTACCTTGCCGACCTTTAGTCGCTTTAAGTCGCGGGAAAGCGTCGCCTGTGTTACCTCATAGCCTTCTGCCTGCAGGTGTGAAAGCAGTGCGTCCTGACTTTCGATGCGGTTATTTTTGATAAGCTTGCGTATGGTCTTTAAGCGCGTCTGGCGTTCTTTCATCTGATAATCCCATTTGTTATTTTTATGCAAGTATTATGAATAAAAATGCAGTTTTGGTCAATCAACACGCCACGGAGGTCGTTTATCTCATACGTACGTACGTCTTTCCGGTGCCACCTTCCTCAGGGCGTGCAAAGTGGTAGTCTGCGACGCCCGGATAGCTTGCAAGATAGTCTTGTACTGCCTGCTGCAAGACGCCGTTCCCTTTTCCATGCACAATGCTGAAGGTCTTAAAGTTTTGCAGCGAACACAAATCAAGCTGGCGTTGTAAGACGCGTATCGCTTCCTCCGCACGCATTCCGAGCAGGCGCAGCTCAAAGACCGGGCGCGCTTCGCTTCCTGTTTTCATAAAGATGGCGTTTTCGCCGTCGCTTTCGTGGTTGAGCTCTACGCTGACGCTCGCTTTAAGCGCGCTGCTTGCGCCGTTCGCACTTGTTTGTGGCGCAAGCACCATGTCGCGCTGTCGAATCGACATGCGGATTGCGCCGAGCTGCACCGTCCAGACACCGCGCCTTTCTTCACGAAGCAACGTACCGCGGGTGCGGCTTGGTCCTGCAAACACGTCTGCTCCCGCCTGCCAAACCGGCGCGGCTACTGGCTTTTCCTGCTGCTTTGGCGAAAGGCGCGCAAGTTGCTCCTCGTCATACGTGGTTTTTGCGCGTGCAAACGCTTCTTTTGCGCTTGCTTTTTTCTTTTTTTTGCTTTTTCCGCTTGTGCGCTTGCCGCTTTCGGTGGTAAGGAGCATGCCGTTTTCTGTTCGCACGCCGCGCCGCGCGTCTTTTTCCCGCTCCTTAAGCGCTTCCTGCTCCTTTTCAAGTGCTTCTTCCTCTTGCCTCAGCGCTTCTTCCCGCTCGTGTTCTTCTGCCTCAAGCTCGGCAATAAACTGCTTGACCTGACGCGTTTTTTCGCGCGTTATTTCGCCTTCGCGCAGGGTGCGCACCAGATTTTCAAGCGTGCGCCGCGTTTCTGCAATAAACTGTGATTCTGCTCGCTGCTCGCGTTCTTTAATTTCATGCTCCGTCTGGCGTAGTTGCAGCATGCGGGATTCAAGCGCGTGTTGTTTTTCAGTCTGCTCGCGCTCGCGCGTTTTCTGCGCTTCAAGCAGGCGGTCTGCTTCTGCGTGCTTTTCAATTAAGCCGTTGATAAGCGTGCTGACATCTGCCTGCTCGTTTACGAGATAGCGTTTTGCGCTGTTTACCACGGCGCGTTCAAGTCCGCTTCGGGCGGCTATGTCGAGTGCGTGGCTCTCGCCAGGAATGCCCATGCGAAGACGGTAGGTAGGGGAGAGTGTGGTGCTGTCAAAATCGACGGAAGCATTTATGCAGTGCTCGTTTGTATAGCCGTAGTTTTTCAGCACGCCGTGGTGCGTTGTTACTAGGACAAACGCGCCGCGCTCAATCAGGCTGTCGAGCACTGCCATGGCAATCGCGCCGCCTTCCTGTGGGTCGGTGCCGCTTCCAAGCTCGTCAAGCAGCACCAAGCTCTGCGCTGTTGCGCTGTGTAAGGCGGTGGCAATGTTTTTCATGTGCGCGCTAAAGGTAGAAAGCGACTGGTCTATGCTTTGCTCGTCCCCTATATCGCAAAAAACGCTGTCAAAGTAGGGGAGGCGCGTGCCTTCGTCTGCAGGCACCGGAAAGCCTGCCTGATTTAAAAGTGACAGTAGCGCAAAGGTTTTTAAGGTAACAGTTTTGCCACCCGTGTTGGGACCGGTAATGATAAGGACGCGCTTTTTTTCGATAAAGCGAATATCTATAGGAACGGCGGTTTCTCCTAACAGCGGGTGGCGCGCTTGCAGGAGCAGGGGTGGCTCAAAAAAGTGGTGAAACGTGCCGCTTGAGGCTGAGTCAAGGCTTTCTGTGCTAGCCGACGCATGTGCGGTGCGAGGCTTTGTGCGCTTGGCGCGTTCGGAGCTTTCGGTGCTGAATTCGGCGCACGGAAGCGCATACACGCAGTGGTTTGCTTCTCCCCAGCGAGCGGCTGCAAGCGTTGCGTCAAGCTCGCACATAACGGTAACGGCGGCGCACAGGTCGTCTGTAAGGGGCGTAAGAAGTGCGGTCGTTTCTTGGCAGATTTTGCGCGTTTGTGAAAGCAGGTGCGCTTCCTCTTGAATCAGCTCGTTATTTTTTCGCACCACCTCTTCTGGCTCAATGTAGACCGTCTGCCCGCTCTGGCTTACCTCGTGTACAATGCCCGGTATACGCGATTTCTGCGACGCCTTCACGGCAAGCACCTGCCGCTCCGCTCTCCAGGCAGGCACGTTTGCTTCAAGCACGTTTGCTAACAGCGAGGAATCGCTCGTGTAGCGTCTTATTTCGTGTGCTATGTCGCGTTGAATTTGTGCAATTTTTGCTTTTATCGCCCTGAGTTCTGGTAAATCGCGCAGCGTGCCGTCCTTGTCTAAAATGCGGTCAATGGCTCGCTCTGCTTCCTGAGCTGTCTCTATGGGAAGTGCGTTGGTACGGGATAACAGCGTCGGCACGCGGTAAACAGCTTTGCTTGCTGCAATAAACGCGTGTACCGCTGAAAGCGCACGGCAAAATAAGGCAACCGCATACAGCTGCTCCACCGAAAGCGTTGCGCCTTCTGCTTTTGCAAGCAGTAAAAGGCTCTGCACCGCCGGCCACGATAAAAGCAGCTGATTGTGCGCGTGCGCTAAAAGCGTATTCCATTCGCTTGCTTCTGCTTTGAGCCGTTCTATAGAGGCGCAGTCGGTGAGTGGCTCGCGGGTTAAAAGCGAAGCTTTTCCTTCCTCGCTTACGCAAAAAGAGGCAATATCTTCCCTGATTTTGTAAAATGAAAGTTCATTAAGTGTTTTTTTGTCCATAATGGCATTTTTGCTGACAGATAGCCGGTCTAGTCGCTCCAGCTTCCCGTGCGGATTTCTTCTGCAATGCGCTTCCAGCTGTCGTAGCGGTCTTCGCTTATCGCACCTGCGTAGACTGCCTCAAGGATTTTACAGCCGGTTTCGCTCATGTGCGTGCAGCTCATGCCGTAGGTGCATGTTCCGATAAGCGGGCGCATCTCTCGAAAGTAGAGCGCCAGGTCGTTTGATTCAATGTCATGGAGCACAAAGCGTCTGACGCCCGGTGTGTCGATGATTGACGCATACACATTTGAAAGCCCATCGACAAGCGATTCGTTTAAGTGAATGTGCAAGAGTGAGCCCTTGGTGGTGGTGTGCGTGCCGCGTCCGTATTTTTGCGACAGGCTTCCCGTGCGCAATACACAGGCAGAATCAAGCACGTTTACCAAGCTTGATTTTCCAACGCCGCTTTGCCCCACAAAGGCGGAAAGCTTGTTTTGCAAAAGGGAGGCAAGCTCGGTCATACCTTCGCCTGTTTTTGCCGACACGCGGAGCACGCGGTAGCCGATGTCCTGCCAAATTGATAAGCGCTCTTGAAAATCAACGTCCTGTGAAGCGGGTAAATCGTATTTGTTTACTAAGATGATGGGAGTGATCCCCTGTCGCTCTGCCTGCGCTAATTCGCGGTCAATAAAGCGCGCGCGGAACGGCGGCTCGTCTGGCGTGGTAACTAAAAGCATGTTATCGATATTTGCGGCTAAGATTTGTGGGGATCTTCCCTTTACATTCCAGCGCACGAACTTATTTTTGCGTGGCAGCAAGGAAAGAATCTGCCCCTTCTGCTCGTCAAGTTCGTCGGTTTCTACTTCTACGCGGTCGCCAGGCGCCAACGGATTATAGTACTTGCTGTCGGTATTGAGCCGCTTGCTTTTGAGCGTGCAAGAGCGTATATGAGGGCCGCTCGACGCGTCAGCTCCTTCTTCATCACATTCTATATCAAAAACATTGTTGCTGCCGCTTAAAACGGTGCCTGTAACAGTTCCCATATTGCCGTAATCGTAAACGAAATGGCGCGGTTTATCAAGCACATGACGATGCTTGCCTTTTGCCGTTTATTTGCCTTGCGTGATAAGCTGCGTCCACTGCACGCCTTCGCCGCTTGCAACATCGTGGGTAAGGCGCGCGCCGATAACCGCATCTAAAAACAGCGGACTTATGCCAGGAGTAAGCACCTTTTCTGTTCGCAAAACGCCGATGTCTGCTTTGTGCAGCGTGTCGCCTTGTTTCAAGGCGCGCATAAAGTGCAGACTGCGGTTGGTTCTGCCGTAATTTTCCTGCTCGCTTTTTGCAAGGCGCTTTACGCCGTCGCCTAACACAACCTGCACCTTCTCTTTTCCGTACTGTTCTTCCATCTGAGCGATGATGGTGCGTCGTCCGCCTTCCTCTCCATACTGGCGGAATGCTGCCATGCATTGGCGCACGCAGAAGCACAGGTACGCAAACTGCTCTGGCTCAAGGGCGACTGGGTCGTCAAGCCCATCGGTCTTTTTACTGAGCGTTATGTGCTTTTCAATCATGGTGCCGCCCATGGCGCACGAAAGCACAGGCACAAGCACGGGATCGAGCGAATGGTCGCTTATGCCCGTGGCAACGCCAAAAATTGCGTGTAGTGTAGATAGCAATCGCACGTTGTATTCACTTTCGGGCGCCGGATAGCTGGTGATGCAGTGGAGCAGGGTGAGTGGCGGCAGTTTTGTGCCTGCGCCTGCCGAGAGCTCGCTGTCTGGTGCGCCTACCGTGCGTATGCTGTTCGCGCCTGCACCTGCCGTGTGCGTGCTGTCTGCGCGGGTTGCGGCGCCGTCTGGTGCATGTATGCTGCCAGCGCTTGCCGTGTCGGTAGACTTTTCCCCCGTGCCTGCCGTGCGTTCTGCCCCCGTGCGCAGAATACGAAGCGCTGTTTCTATGTCAGAAAGCGTGGAAACGCCGCTTGAAATGATGACAGGAACGCCTTGCGCCTGTTCGAGCCGGGATGCTGCAAGCGCGCGCAAAAGCGGAATATGGTTTATCTCGGGCGAGGCGATTTTTACCGCATCAGGCTTAATCGCCAAGAGCTCCTGTAGGCTCCGTATGCCAAAGGGCGAGCAGATAAACAGCGCGCCCCTTTGGTGCGCATACGACGCGCAGTCAGCAAAAAACTGCGGGGAAACTTCAAGCGCTTTAAAGCGGTCGTACAAGCGGACGCTGCCGCCAGGAAGCGAAACAAAGCCCGTTTCTGGATGCAAAATTTCATCCGCGTACACCCACTGAAACTTTACTGCGTCAGCGCCTGCCTCACAGGCCGCGTCTATAAGCTCTTTTGCCTTGCTCAGCGAGCCTTGATGTGCTGTGCCAATTTCTGCAATGACTGTCATGTGTTTTTCCTTCTTGTGCAAAATACTTTTTTATCTATGCCCTGTACGCCCCTGGTGAAAGCCTCTTACAAATCTTCGAGCACTTCCTTAAGGTAGCTGTTTTCGATTTTTACTTCATTCAAAAGCTCGCCGACCGAGTAGTAGCGTCCTGGCGTTTCGTACAATCGTCCAAAGGCTATGTAGTCGCCTTCCTCATCGCGTCCGTAGGTAAGATTATACGTTTTTCCGCGAAAGCAAAATTCAAGCGGCTGCCTAACATTGATTCGAAACATAAAGTCGTCCTGTGTCACCTCTTCCTCCTACTCCTGCACCTTGTAGATGTCGTACGGCCAGTACTTGCCTGGGTGATTAAAGCGCGACGGGTTTTCGCCCGCCTGTGCTAAATCCTTGAGCTCTCGCTTTCCGTTTGTCCAGCCGTTGGGAGAGGCAAAGGTAATTGCAATCGGCTGTGTGCGGTAAAAGGCACGGGAGCCAATAAACACCGTCGCTTCTGGAATGACGACCGTTTCAAGTGCGCTGCAGCCTAAAAATGCCTGCTTTCCAATGCGCTCAAGGCGTTCAGGAAGCGTTAGTGCGTGAAGAGAGTTACAGCCTTCAAAGGCAAGCTGCTCTATGCGCGTCAGCGTTGCTGGCAGGCGTATGCTTGAAAGCGCCGTGCAGCCAGAAAGCGCCCCCTGTCCAATGGTCTCAACGCCCTCTGGTACGGTAAGAAGCGCAGCCCTTCCTTGCGGCACCCGCACGAGCGTTTTCATGTCGCGGGTGTAGATGCTGCCGCTAACGGCAATAAATGCCGTGTTTTCTTCTGCCACGCTCAGCGCAGTGAGCGTAGGCGAAACCGAAAATGCATCGCCTGCTATGGCGGTGACGGTAGCAGGCAGTGTGTAGGTGCCCGTGCGTGCTGGCGGGCAGAGCACAAGGACTGAAAAATCCTTGCTGTACAAGCAGCCGTCCTTTTCTGCAAACAGCGTGTGCGTGTCGCTTACAGAAACGGTGTGTAGCGCCGTGCAGCCTAAAAAGGCTGCTGCCTTGAGTGACACAAGGCTGTCGCTTATCGTAAGGCTTTCAAGATTGGTAAGACCTGAAAGCACCTCTGTATCAAGCTTTTCCATGCCGGTGACCGCAGACAGGTCAAGCGAGAAGCTACAGTTTGTTTTTGCTGCAAGCGCTTTTCTGATTTTTGCAAGCAGCGCCGTGTTTAACGAGCCAGTTAGCTGTATCGTGTGAGCTCCCGCTGGAAGCTTTTTTATTTCCTTTGCGCCGTCGTGCGTGGTTACAGAAAGCTCTTCTGCCACCAAAAGCGTACCTGCAAGCGCTCCTATAAGCGCTGCACACAGTAATTTTTTTATCCGTAAGCCACTCATAGCCCTACTATAGCGTATTTTTTTTTGCAGTGGTATACTTTTGCGTATGAAAACGCCGACAGAGCCACAAAACGATTACATTATACAAGCCGAGCATGTCACCAAAAAATTTACGCTTGACGCTGGCTTTTTTGCCAAAAACGACCGCTTTGTCTACGCGGTAAATGACGTGTCTTTCGGCATAGAGCGGGGAAAGACCTACGGCTTGGTGGGCGAAAGCGGCTGTGGTAAAACTACTACCGCGCGTATGCTCGTACGCATGTACAAAGCTGATGGCGGCGCAATCTGGTATACGTCGACTGGTTCTAACGCAGAAAATATTTTGCTCTACAACCGTACGCAACTCCGCTCATACCGTGAAAAAATCAAATACGTCTTTCAAGACCCGTCGCGCTCTTTAAACCCGCGGCTCACCGTGTTCAATATCCTTACGGCAAGTTACAAATATTCATCGCTCTGGCCGGGCAAAAAACGCGCCTATGAACAAGCCGCGCACATTATGGAAGAAGTGGGGCTTGACCCCAGCGATTTGGAACGCCGTCCGAGCGAGTTTTCGGGCGGTCAGCGGCAGCGCATTTCCATCGCGCGCGCGCTTATTATGCAGCCAGAAGTGATGTTCTGTGACGAAGTGGTGAGCGCGCTCGACGTGTCCGTGCAGAGCCAAATCTTGAACCTCTTGCAGGACATCCGCGAAAAGCGCGGCATCTCATTCCTGTTTATCGCGCACGATTTACGCGTGTCCTGCTATTTTTGCGATACGATTGGCGTGATGTACCGCGGTATGCTCGTGGAGGAAGCCCCCGCCGCAGATTTGTTCAAGACCGCCGCGCACCCGTACACCAAACTGCTCTTTGCGGACTCAAACGGCATCGGCGCGTCAGCAGGCGGCGAAGTCAAGACCACGCTGGAAACCTTGCACGGCTGCCCCTTTGCCCACCGCTGTCCCCACGCCACGGAAACATGCCGCAGTCAAATTCCTGCGTGGAAAACAATTTCTGATAGTCACAAAGTAAGATGTGTGTTAGAATAAAAAAAAGGATTTCTCAAAAAGCGGAGAAATAAAAAATGGAGGAACTATGACAAACGAAGATGTCTTGGACGCAGATCGGAAGAGCGTCGTGTAGGGAA
>CALAEZ010000142.1 GCA_937891125.1 uncultured Treponema sp.
GAGCCTGTTTTTAGGCGGCGGGGAGCGCCCGGTGAACGCCGCTTTTGAAACAGCGGGAGAAGAGGCTGCCACTGTGTGCCAGCGCGTGTTTGTGCATCACGGGCACCTGTATGATACAGTGCAGCTTGCTTCTTGGCTTCCTGCCAGCACGCTCGTGGTGTCAGGACACACGCATGTGCCTGTTTTAGAGCGTGATGAGAAGACGGGGCTCGTGCTTTTTAATCCAGGCTCTATAAGCATTCCAAAAAGCGATGAAGGAAAAACGTATGGCGTTATCGAGTCGGACGCGTGGGGAATACGCCGTATTGCGCTTTGTGCGCTTTCTGGTAGTGTGCTGCGGGAGGTACCGTTTTAAAACTGCTGGTGGCAAAAAATGCGCTTTGTTCACTTCCCGGCGACATAGTGCGACAGTTGACCTAAATATGTCATTCTAATACTATTATTTGCTAATGAAGAGTGTAAAAAAATTGGCAGGGCTAAAAAAAGTTCTGTTTGTCTGTGTTGTATGTGCTGCGGAAGTTTTCTTTCCGTCTTGTGCTTCAGTAAAAAAAGCAGGAACAAATGCTATTGCCTCTATGCTTTCAGGTAGCGATAAAAACGGTCGTCCGCTAAAGAAAAAAGCGGGAGATACGGATATTATGACCGTTCTTACGGGCGAAAATGACCCTGTGCTTGTAAGTGAATTTTTCCCGACAGCGCTAAAAATGTATGAACTCATGCAGGCAGCGGCGCCAGAGCATGCGGGGCTTGCAATTATGACCGGCAGCCTGAATGTTGTGTATGCGAATGCTTTTGTGCAGGCGCCCGCCGACCGCCTTACCGATGCTGACTATGATGTAAAGCGCGCCGAGCTCCAGCGTGCAAAGCTGCATTATCTGCGCGGCAGGGATTATATCCTTCAAGTGTTTGAAAAGCGGTATAAGGGCTTTACTGATGCATATCTTTCTGATGACAGCGAACGCATTGCTTCGTATGTATCGCGCCTATCTGTAGCTGACGTCGCCGCTGCCTACTGGTGCGCAGCCGGCAGTCTTGGCGCATTTTCTCTTGACCCGCTTGATGCAGATTTACTCGGCGCTTTGCAGGGACCGGTGGCGCTTTTGGAGCGTGCTGCGGCGCTACAGCCCGACTACAGTGACGGCGCTATCTGGCTGGTGCTTGCGGCGTTCTATGCAGCAGCTCCAGCTACTTTTGGTGGCGACAGTGAACGAGCGCTTTCTTGTTACAATGAAGCGATGCGTGTAACAGACGGAAAAACGGTTGCACCGTACCTGACGTATGCGGAATCGTTCTGCATTCCGAAAAATGATAAGGCGGGTTTTGAAGAAGCGCTTTCAAAGGCGCTTGCAATTAATCCAGATGAAAAACCTTCAGCGCGCTTGATGACGCTTTTAAATCAAAAGCGTGCGCGCTATCTTCTGGAAAATGAAGATGCATATTTCTTTGACTGGTAATATAAGGAGGCATGATAAAAAGATCGGAAGAGCGTCGTGTA
>CALAEZ010000143.1 GCA_937891125.1 uncultured Treponema sp.
GCATATCAAATATAAGAGTAAAGGTAAGATTCTTACCAATATGAATGATATGCTCTATAAATGCCCAAGATGTGGCAAAGAACTATGCATTGAAACAAAAGGCAATACTTTAAGATGCTTAGAATGCGGTAATGGTGGAACAATGAATGATTATTATGATTGGCATCCATTTGATGAAACTTGTAAATTATTTGATACCCCTACAGATTGGGTGGACTGGGAAAGAGTGCAAGGAATTCATGAAATACGAGATAATAAAGACTATTTTATCGAAGAAGAAGTAAAACTCGGTAAAATGCCTGAATATAGATATATCAAGGATAATAACGCTACTTCAGTGCCGTGTGGAGAAGGTAAGATTAGATTTGATCATAACGGCATTCATTTTGATGGCGTTAAAGATAAAGAACCATGGCACTTTGATATATCTTATAGCACACAAAATACTTTAATTATTGAAAACGACTTAACTAATTTCGGTCTTTTTATTAACGGCATGGTCTATGATTTTATACCAAAAAGACATATTGTCGGTAAATTAATCTTAGTTACTGAAGAAATGCACCGTTTACATTTCAATACATGGAAAAATTTCCCATGGAATGACTACATGTATAAAGGTACTGAATTAGAAAAGAAATAATTAAGGTAGCTTAGTCCAAAATGCTTTTATCGTGGCGCCGCTAAACACGTTTATGACCTTTACACTACCGTTTTTGAGCGCATAGGCTACATGCGTGCCATCGCTTGAAAAAACAGCCGCATGCACCGGAAGCGCAGAATCTCGAATGGTAAGCGTATCCTCCCCACCGATTGCAGTAATGGCAAGGCTTGTGCTGTCGAGCGCGGCAATAAACGATTTACCGTCAGGAGAAAAGTGCGGAGCGATGAGTGACTGCGCATAGCGCTGATAAATAGCAAGCGGTGCGCCTGTTTTTACGTTTATAAGCGTAAGTGTTCCGTCCTGCGTAAAAATGAGCAAGCGCTCGCCATCTTTTGTTATATCAAGCGACTGCACGGGAGCGTCTGTTTCTAAAAGCAAATGTGAGGTAAACCGATTCGTAAGACGCAGGCGGTAGTAGAGCGAGGTTTCCACTCCATCACGCGGAATAATGAGCGATGCACTCCGGTCTGCAAGCAGCGCATCATGCATAGGCGCAAAGCCGCTTCCAATAACGCGCGTTTCACCAGTGGCGCTCGCTACATCGCGCACCACAATCATGTTATCCTGACCAAGCGTTAACAAAAATGCGCCGTCAGCACTAAAATGCACCGCTTTTATCGGTCCTGAATGCTCGGAAAATACCGACAGAATCTCATTTGTTTTGCCATCCCACAAAATGACCGCATTATTCCAGGCAGTTGCAAATACCGCTTCGGTCGGACTCCACACAACAGTAGAAACAGGAATGTCAGATTTTGCAAGTAAGCTCTCTTCTCCGATTGACGGATACGCAAACAAAGCGACTGTGGCACCAAGCAACCAAAGAAAACATACCAGCGCAAAATAACGCTTTGAAGCCATACTACTTTTTAAACTCCGTTTTAGAGTATAGCAAAAACACCGTGACTTGCGCTATAGTGGAACTATGAATATCGAAGAAACACTCAAAAAGACGCGCTCGTACCGGCGCTTTTATCAGGAAAAGCCCGTCACCCAAGACCAGCTTACCACCCTTATCCGCTGCGCAAGCCTAACGCCATCTGGTGGCAACAAAATGCCGCTCAAATACATTACGGTCACTAACCCGCAGACAAACGCCGCAATTTTCGACTGTGTCGGCTGGGCTGCCTACCTGCCCGACTGGAACGGACCGAGCGAGGGCGAAAAGCCCGCCGCCTACATTGTCATGCTGCGCGACACCAGTCTTTCAAAGGCAACAGCAACCGACGAAGGCATTCAGGCGCTGGCCATCATGCTTGCGGCAACAGAGCAGGGGCTCGGCGGCTGCATTATGGGGAACGTACAGCGGGAAAAGCTTACGGCAGCGCTTGACATTACCGCGCCGTATGAGGTGGCGCTCGTACTTGCGCTCGGCGTTCCAAAAGAGGAAGTCGTCATAGAAAAGGTTCCTGCTGACGGGAACATCAAATATTGGCATGACGAAAACGGAATCCACCACGTTCCAAAACGCACACAAGAGGAGATTTTAGTAAAACGCTATGAGTAGAACCATTTTTTTTAACACGAGTGCCGCAGGAACGCTGGCTCTCTGCGCCTGCTCTGTTCTTGCTGCGACAACAGGCTGTACCTCGCAATCGGTAAAAGAAGCACAAAAACGCGTTTCTGACAGCGTCGTTATCGACAAAAACGAACGCTCGCCGTTTAACGGCGGCGTCTTTCAGGGCTGGGGCGGAAGCTTCTGCTGGTGGGCGAACCGCGTCGGCTATTCAGACACCCTCGCCGAAGAAACCGCGCGCCTTTTCTACAGCCTTGACGACAACGGACTGGGCTTAAACATTATCCGCTACAACATCGGTGGCGGCGATAATCCCGCTCATCACCACATTACCCGCACAGACTCTGCCGTTCCCGGCTACCTGAACGAAGACGGGAGCTACGACTGGACAAGCGATGCAAACCAGCGCAACTGTCTGCTCCGCGCGGTGCAGAAAGCTGGCGACAGCGTTATCGTCGAAGCATTTTCTAACTCCGCTCCGTGGTTTATGACGATAAGCGGCTGCTCTTCGGGCAATGTCAACGCAAGCATGAACAATCTGAAGGATGACCAGTACGAAGCCTTTGCCGACTACCTTGCAACCGTCTCAAAAGAATACAGGACGCGCTGGAACATTTCTTTTCAAAGCCTGTCGCCCATGAATGAGCCGAACACAAACTACTGGGGCGCACTCAGTCCCAAGCAGGAAGGCTGCCACTTTGACCCGGGCGAAAGCCAGTCGCGCATGATTATCGAAACGCGCCGCGCACTTGACAGGCAGGGGCTCCAGGACATTTTAGTCTGCGGTAGCGATGAAACAAGCACCGCAACGGCAGCGACCTCGCTTAAAGCACTGTCAGCAGAAGCACTTTCTGCCCTCGGCCGTGTAGACACCCATTCCTACAATTACCCGCAGACCAACGGCGACATAAGCTACAAGGACATAAAGGAAGCTGCGCTGCAGGCAGAAAAAACGCTCTGGATGAGCGAGGTTGACAAAGGCGGCACGGCAGGCGATGAAGCGGGCGAAATGGGCGCTGCCCTTGAGCTTGCAAACCGCATCATCTGCGACATGAACGGACTGACGCCCGCCGCCTGGTGTATCTGGGATATTATTGACACCCATCTTTCAAAGGACAGCTACAACGGTAACCAGGACTGGGGAAACATTAACCCAAACGGCGGCTACTGGGGCGTTGCAACAGCCGACCATGACAACCAGACGGTTATCATCAGAAAGAAATTTTATGGTTGGGCGCAGTTTACCCGTTACATACGGCCGGGCTATCAGCAGCTGCCGATAAAAAAAGACAATGTACTTGCCTTCCTGCAGCCGCAGGAAAAAAAGCTTGTCGTAGTTGCCGTAAACACCAAGGCAAAAGAAAAGACGGTGTCGCTTGATTTTACGACCTTTGCAAAAAAGCCGACACTCAAACAGGTTATCCGCACGAGTGGCTCCCTGCAAGATGGAGAAAACCTTGCTACAGTTCCAGCAGACTGCATTCAAAGCGGAAAAATCTTCTACCCCACGCTCAAAGAAAACTCAATTACGACGTTCATCTTTGACTGTGGAAAATAGCTGTAGGCAAAACCGCTTGGTATAAAAAAAACTGTCCGCCGAAAAATTCGTGCGGACAGTTTTTTCTTACCGCGTCTCTAGCAGGCGCGGTGAGCGTTTTTAGTTTCCATCAGGCTTACGAACATCTGCTGACGGAGCCCAGATCCAAGGGAATGCATCCCATTTATCTGGATTTTTCGGGTCAAAGTCTACCCAGCCTTCACGCAGGTATGCAACAAGCGGGCTGTTCATTTGCTTTAAGCCCATAACCACGCATTTTGAGATTTCCCATGCGCCAAACGGATTAAAATGCGTTTCATCCTTTAATCTGTTTTGCTGACCAGGGAATGAGCCTTCCGGATAATGCACATAAAAATGTGTTGACTCACTCGGTCCGTACTTTTCAATCATGTCTGTTGTCATCTGAGTGATGTCGATAACAGGAACATTCAGCTCCTCAGCAACTTTTTTTACAGCAACAGGATAGAAGCCGTGAGAGCCCTTTGCCTTTGGACCTGAGAAGAAGCGGCGTTCAGTCGGTGTAAGCAGAATGATATTTGCCTTTCGCTCGCGCGTTACGTTAACAAACATGCGCAAATTGTCGCTGTAGTTCATAAACGGACCGGCGCCCTCGAAATTGTCTTTTTCATCATTGTGGCCAAATTCAACGAATACGTAGTCGCCCTCTTTCAGCATGGAAAGCACTTTTTCCCAGCGCTTTTCGTTCTGGAATGACGTCGACGTTTCGCCACTTTCTGCATAGTTAGCAACACAAACCTTCTCATTAAACCAAGTCGGGAACATCTGTCCCCAGCTTGACCACGGCTCAGATTCGCCGTCAACCATCGTTGAGTCACCACACAAGAACAGCGTTACCGCTTCGGTATCGGGCGTAACGGTTACAGACTTTACGGCTGGTGCCTTGCCATTAAATTCGAAAGTAAGCTTTTCATCCCAGTTTAAGTAGTCATGCTCGCGCGGCTTAATGCGTACCAAATTGCCTTCGCTAATGACTGGGCTACGCTTATGCACCACGAAGGTAAACGACTTTGTTTCACCTTTGTTGGTGTTAATATCCTGCACTAACAGGCGACGGCTTTCAACACGAACGGTTGTATTAGCAGCGTATGAGTCCGCGCCAACTTCAAACGTTACCTTGTAGTTGCCATCAGGAACCTTTACTGAAAAATAAGCGGGCGTCTTATTCTTCTTTGACTGTGGCTTTGTTCCGTAGTCCCAGCCATATTCAGTGTCATCACTGTAGGCGGTCTTTTCCTTTGTCAGGTCAAAATACCGGGCTCCCTCACCAAGCGTTTTTTCAACCGCAGTTCCTGCCGCAGCAGAAGACACCGGGGCAGACGCACCTGTAGATGCACAGCCGATCATACACGCCGTTGCGGCACTAGTAAATACAACCAGTGCTTTCAATGCAATTTTCATGTTATTCACTCCTTAATTAACATACAATGAAAAAAGGCTACCGCTATTTGCAGTAAATGTCTAGTTAAAAAAGTGACTTTTTTTTCATACAAAAGCCACACAATCATTCAAAAAAAATTAGTACAAAAAAAAGCTAAAGTCAGATGTAATTTCTGCCGATACTAGTAACGGCGCAATATTTTCTCCTTCTTTTGCGTTCTGGAGTGGTCACAAAATACCACGCTTTTACCCGCAGGCTCTGTCTTGCGGGATTTTTTTTCACATATTCCGCTACTGCACACTCTCTGCTGTTCACGCACACACTCCGCCACCGCGACACGCACACGCTGCGACACATTCACCGGAACACGCCGGCATGATTTCCCGTTGCCCACACGTTGCCGCTACAAAAAAAATGCCCGGCTTCCGCGGAAGTCGGGCGTTTTGCATGAAGGGCACACCCCGGCGCGGGGTATGCGGTTAGCTGTTAGTTTTCAAGACGTATGAACAGCCAGCCTTCAATCGTGTCGGTCTCGCCGCTCATACTGTTTGTCGAATCTGTTGCATACGTATAGGTTGCAGTGACTTTTACATAGTAGGTCATTGCTGTGTAACCTGACGTGTCCCACGTAAAGTCGCCGTCTTCTACCGTTATGCCAGTTGTCGTGATTGCCTCACTGTCGTCAGCAAGCAGTGAGGTAAGCGCTGTCGAGCCGTCGTCAGCATAGACGGTAAACACAATGTCACTTAACGCAGAGTTTGTCACATTGACCGTAATT
Organism: uncultured Treponema sp.; assembly: GCA_937891125.1. Classification (GTDB taxonomy): domain Bacteria; phylum Spirochaetota; class Spirochaetia; order Treponematales; family Treponemataceae; genus Treponema_D. The sequence continues at coordinate 5,916 of CALAEZ010000143.1, forward strand.
TCTTCTCCGACAGAGTATGCAAGCACGTCACCTTCTGCCGCCTGCTTGGTAAGCTTTACGTCAGGATACTTCGGAAGGGTGATGCTGAATGTAAGCGGCGTTTCCCAGCTTGCGTACACCTCGCGGTTTAAGTAGTCAGTGTTGATAAGCTCGCCTTCTGCAAGCATGACGTTAGAGTATGTACACTTTGTTGCAGTCCCTGCTGCGGCAATCTCTGCACGCGTTGGAGAAACAGATCGGAAGAGCGTCGTGTAGGGAAAGAGTGTAGA
>CALAEZ010000144.1 GCA_937891125.1 uncultured Treponema sp.
GTCGGTAACAACATCAAAATAATATTGATTGTCGCCGGGGATTTCATAAGTGACCGTCGTGAGCGGCGTGTTGCCGCTGTAAGCATTTGTATAAGCGGGGCCTTCCTCAACCTCTTCGGAAATATCAACCGTAACCGAAAGCCGGGTCGGCACGGCGGAAATATATTCGCCGTTTGTAATATCCTGCCTGTTGGCAAAGGTGAACATCGCAACCTCTTTTGCCGGCAGACTCCACACAAGGGTCTGCTGACCGTCTGCGTCTTCCGTAACCGTTGCCGTCGTTTCATATCCGCGGAAAGTGTAAACACCGTCACCGTCGGAATCATCGCCTGTGACGGGTGACGCGCCGTTCGGGTAGAGCGTTATATCAGTTATGAACATGCCTTCACCGATAACATCGGTAAATACAACGTCGCTTGCCGCTTCGCCGGAGCCCTCGTGATTGACTATCGGAATTGTGAATTCCTGAGAGCCCTGTTGAATTATCTGTGCAAGAGTTGTAAATGCACCCATCAAAACTTCATAAGTATCTGCAAATGTAACATAACCGTCGCCTTCGTTAGGGTAAACAAATGCATCGTTTTCAAGGTAATTCTTATCTGAATAAGAGGCGGCTGCTTGTTCAAGATAATATCTCGTTTTCTCGGCGTAAGTACCGTTTTGGTTAGGCGTAACGCCTTTAAGATATTCGGGGTTTACAAGACAGCCCGTGCCGTTCAACTCATCACTGACACCAAGACCTATGTTGAACCATTCAACCCCGTAATCTTTGTCATTATAGTTATTATATGCTTCTTCAAGCTTGTCACGCTCTTGCTGCACAAGCTCCGCTGGCGCGTGCTCTGCAAACTTGCCAGAAAGCTTTGCTTCAATCTTCTGAGCGTCAGCCTGCGTCTTTGCAAGATCCTTGTTAAAGCGGGCTAAAAGCTGCTCTTTATTGATATTTTCATCAATCAAGATAAATGCTTCAAAGCCGGTGCCGACTGCGCCGATAGAAGAAGCAGGTTTTGCTTCCACAAAGTCGATTTTGGCTACTCCGGAAAGCAAACAGATCATATCTACTTTTTCGCGGCAGACTTCTGCATCGCTTCCCTTCACAATCTGGAGCGCAATGTGGAGCTTTGTCGCCGGGTCAATGCCACATTCGTTACGAAGTCCACGCACGGCACGAATCAAATCCTGAAGAACTGCAAAGCGCGAAGTTACCGCAGCATTTACGCGCTCTTCTTTTGCCTTGGGGAACGGAGAAGCAACGAGCTTTCCAGCGTAGTCTTCGTTCGGCAAAATCTTCTGCTCGCCGGCTTTTGCGCGGTTTGCCGTAATTTCTGCAAGCGGCAATTTTGAGTAAATCTCTTCGGTTACAAACGGAATAAACGGATGCAAAAGGCGTAAGCTCTCTTCAAGCACGTTCAAAAGCACGCTTACTGCGCGGTCTTTTTCGTGCTCATCGCCATTACGGAAGCTTAACTTTGTCGCCTCAACATACCAGTCACAGAAGTAGTTCCAGAAGAACTCGTAGATGGCGCTTGCCGCGTCGTTATAGCGGTAGCTTTCAAGCGCGTCTCGCTCGTCGCGCACGCATTTGTCTAAAGAAGCGTAAATCCAGCGGTCAAGCTCGGTAAGCTCTGCATCGGTCACTGGAATTAAGCTGCGGCCTTCAAGGTTACCAAGAATGTAGCGGCTTGCGTTCCAGACTTTGTTGCAGAAGCGGCTTCCAAGCTTAAAGCTTTCGTTATCGATTAAAATGTCCTGTCCCTGAGCGCACATGAACGAAAGCGTAAACTTAAGCGCGTCGCTTCCGTACTGCTCAATCACTTCAAGCGGGTCAATGCCGTTACCAAGCGACTTTGACATTTTGCGTCCCTGCTTGTCGCGCACAAGACCGTGAATGTAGATGTCCTTAAACGGAGCTTTTCCCGTAAACTCTAAGCCTGCCATAATCATGCGGCTTACCCAGAAGAAGATAATGTCGTAGGCAGTGACAAGCGCGGTTGTCGGGTAGAAGTTCTGTAAGTCGGCAGTGTTTTCAGGCCAGCCGAGCGTTGAAAACGGCCAGAGCCATGAGCTAAACCAGGTGTCAAGCACGTCCGGGTCCTGCTTTACGTTTTTGCTTCCGCATTTTGGGCAGACGGTAACGTCTTCGCGGCTTACGATTGTCTCGCCGCACTCGCAGTACCATGCAGGAATTCTGTGTCCCCACCAAATCTGGCGGCTAACACACCAGTCGCGGATATTTTCCATCCAGTGCGTGTAGGTGTTTTCCCACTTTCGCGGATAGAAGACGATGTCGCCGTCTTTCCATGCTTTAAGAGCTTTTTCTGCAAGCGGCTTCATCTTAACAAACCACTGATAGCTTAAATACGGCTCAACGACGGTCTTACAGCGGTAGCAGTGACCGACAGAATGCACCATTTTCTCTTCGCACTTAAAAAGGCCAGCTTCAGTTAAGTCTTCAATAACAAGCTTACGCGCCTGCTCACACTTTAAGCCGCGGTATTTTTCTGGCACGTTGTCGTTTAAAGTGCCGTCAGGATTTAAAAGATTTACAACTTCAAGATTGTGACGTAAGCCCACTTCCCAGTCGTTCGGGTCATGTGCCGGCGTGATTTTTACCATACCGGTTCCAAACTCTTTGTCTACGTAGCTGTCAGCAATAATCGGAATCTCTTTTCCGGTAAGCGGAAGCTTAAGCATTTTTCCGACCAAAGCCTTGTAGCGGTCATCATCTGGGTTTACAGCAACGGCGGTGTCGCCAAAGAAGGTTTCTGGGCGCGTTGTTGCAACTTCAATTTTTCCAGAGCCGTCTGCGTACTCGTAGAACAGGTGATACATAGCTCCCTGCGTGTCTACGTGGTCAACTTCGTCATCAGCCAAAGCCGTGCCGCAGCGCGGACACCAGTTTACAAGCCGCTGACCTTTGTACATAAGCCCGCGTTCGTAGAGCGTAACGAATACGTCGCGCACAGCCTTTGAAAGTCCTTCGTCGTAGGTGAAGCGTTCGCGGCTCCAGTCTACGCTGTTACCAAGCTTTTTCTGCTGCTTTACAATCGTGTCGTGGTGGTCGTGCGTTACTTCCCAGGTGCGCTCAATAAATTTTTCGCGTCCAAGGTCGTTCCGGCTCTTGCCTTCTTTTTTAAGTGCGCGCTCAACAACGTTCTGCGTTGCAATGCCGGCATGGTCAGTGCCCGGAATCCAGAGCGTGTCATCTCCCTTCATGCGGTGGTAGCGCACCACAATATCCTGCAGCGTATTGTTTAAGCCGTGCCCCATGTGCAAAACGCCCGTAACATTTGGCGGCGGAATGACGACGGTGTATTTAATGTTGGTGTTAGTCTTTAAGTTGTGCACAGGAGATGCTTCGTCGCTGTGCGGGCGGAAGTCGCCCTGCTCGACCCATTCTGCATAAATGCGGTCTTCAAAGTCTTTTGGATTATATGCTTTTTCAAGTTCAATTGCTTTCATAGTGCAAGAGTATAGTAAAAAAATACGGCTTATTCAATTCTTTTGCTTACGAAGCAAGCCGTGTAAGCGCTTCCTGTAGCAACACCTTGGGGCACGCAAGATTTATGCGCACAAAGTTTCTGCCTGCGTCTCCGTATTGGCTTCCGCCGCTTATAAAAAGCCCTGTTTTCTCTTTAAGCTTTTGGGCAAACGCATCGCCGGTAAGTCCTGTTTGCGACACATCGAGCCACATAAGATACGTTGCGTCACTCTTTACGGGCTTTACTGCTGGCAGATTTTGCGCAATAAAAGCTTCTGCAATTGTACGGTTTTCAAAAACATATTCCCGCATTTCGTTAAGCCATTCCTCTCCGTCAGTAAAGGCTGCAACTGCCGCCTGAATAGCAAAGGCATTTGGCTCAGCACATTCGTCGGTGTTCAAGGCACGCCAGACCTTGTGGCGCAGATTTTGATTTGGAATGTAAACTGCAGCACTATGTAAGCCTGCGATGTTGAACGCTTTACTCGGTGCAATGCACGTAACGCTATTCATCTTGCAGTCATCGTTCACGCTTGCAAAGGGCGTGTATGCTGTTCCTGGTCGTGTAATGTCGCAATGAATTTCGTCACTGACGACCACGACATTGTATTTTTTACAAAGCGAGCCGATTTTAGCCAGTTCTTCTTTTGACCAGAGATTCCCGCACGGATTATGCGGATTGCACAAAATCATCAGTGAAACCTGCGGATTTGAAAGGTCGTGCTCAAGGCGCTCAAAGTTAATGGTGTAGCGAGTGCCGTCATAGTCAAGCGGGCTTTGTAAGACATTTCGCCCATTGTTTACAATAGAATTAAAAAAGATGTTGTACACGGGCGTTTGAATCAAAACATATTCGGCGCTCGTGGTAAGCTTTCGCACAATGCTTGAAATTGCCGGCACTACGCCTGTGCAAAACACAAGCGCTTCTTTTTGTATCTGTAGCTTATGCCGCTTTTGCCACCAGCCACTGTAGGACGCTGCCCATTCGTCAGGGATTATTGAGTAGCCAAAAATGGGGTGCGCTACCCGCTCTTGAAGTGCCTTTTGAATGCACGGAGCGACTGCAAAATCCATGTCGGCAACCCAAAGAGGAAGAGTCCCCTTTTCTTCTTCCCATTTAAGAGAATTTGTGTTTTTTCGGTCGATAATTTGGTCAAAGTTGAACATAACAAGGAGTATAGCAGAAAAAATGTGTTCTGTCTTTGCCGAAAGATTATCGGCTCACCTGCCTGTCGACAGCCAAGAGCCCGATAATGACAGGTACTGCAGGTGCACGGGAATGAAAGATAATACATTGAATCAGCTTTTGAGTTTCAAGAGCGGGAACTGTCAATGAAGATTTTATGACATTGTATAAATCTGTAAATCCAGGTCCGCCATCGCTTTGATATTTTACTTCGCTCATAAGCGCAAGTGCCTGACAAAGATCTTCCTGATGCAAGCGTTTTATACATTTTTTTTCGATAATTCTGTCATATCGTTCAACAACAAAAACATCTTTACCTGCAAAAGAAACTAAATCAACTTCTGGAACAGAAAGGCCAAGCAACTTTGCAATTTTCATGCAGATATATTTTGGCGGAAGGGTCTAAAAGATAAGCTTCGTCATAGCAAAATACAATGCCACGGTTCGCTGTAGAAAAGAGTTCGCCTGCTTTTTTCGCTCTAAAATAAACATCAAGCTTCATGTATACATCTCCGAATCGTCTTCGCGGTAAAGTGCATATACGTTTATGCCAAGCATTTCAACACAATGAAAAACTTTACCAAACTGAAGTGTAGGTTTTGCGTTTTCTAACTCCGAAAAAAAAACGGTTTCCAACATTGCATAAGCTTGCCGCCTGCTCCTGTGTAAGATTCAGACTTTTTCGGCGAATTTTTACAATTTCAGGGAACCTCGAAAAACTGGTTTTAGAATCTTCTTATCCTGCCCTGAATCAATTT
>CALAEZ010000145.1 GCA_937891125.1 uncultured Treponema sp.
AGAAAGTTTCACCGTCGCTTGACCAGACAGGAATTGTCCATGAATACGTTGCAAGATAGTTCGGGCTGCCGGCAGATCCCGTGCCTCCAGCGCCCGTGCCCGTTGAAGCTAAAACCTTTTCGGTGCCGTCCATGACGATAGAGTCAAGCACGACGGTTGCCGTTGTGTCAGCAACTACTATACCAGAGCTAGTGAACACCGATGAGTTTGTCTCATCAGAAACCTTTTTGGTAAGGCCAGGGTTTGTGTAGTAATACTTCTTTGTGTTGTAGGTAGTACCGGAAGAGTAAATTGCCCAGCCGGTTGCACCATACAGCTCGTTCCAGCCGACAAAGGTGTAGCCAGAACGCTTGATGTACGGGAAGGTTTCTGCCGTGTCGTTTTCGCCCACAAGCACGTTGTCTTCCATGTAGATGTACGGCACGATGTAGTGCGTAATGGTAGAGGAAGTTGATTTTGCACTCGTCTGCTTTACCACGCCGCCGTTTAAGTTGTAGTCAATCGTGTACAGGCCAAAGGTCAGGTTATCTGCGCCGTCGGTCGTATCACTGCGCGGCGTATAGGGCACAAAGCGGTCATAGCCCTGACTTTCTGCGGTTGCATCGTAGGTGTCATCATACGAACTCTGAGCATACGACCAGTCGTTGTAGGCGCGGACGCTAATCTGGTAGCGTACACCCGTCTTCAGCGTAAGCGCACATTCGGTAAGGCCAGCCTGCAGCTTTGCAGCAGTAAGACCGTAGGTTGCTAATGTTTCTGTTGCTGTATCTGGAGAAAGCACGACATCAGTCGGGTCATCAGTGCCGATTTTATCACTGTCACCAAAATACTTAAGCCAGATTTCATAGCCAGCTTCGTTATCAGCGACATCCGTCCATTTTAATGTTGCCGTGTAGGTTGAAATCACATCGCTGTCATCGGCTGAAAGCTGGTGAGAGGCAACACTCGGCTCAGAGGTAAACGAGTTTTCATTGAATGTATAGGTAAGCGTCAAATCCTCGATGTTCTCCGGTGCACTGTTGAAGGCTTTTTCCAAAAGCTCAATGTCTGCCGTTGACGTATTGGTGCCGTCAATCACGTATTTTTCAATGTAGACCGCCATACGCTTATTCTGATTGTCATAGAATTCAGCCTTAAACCAGTACACACCGGCGGTAAGCGTATTCTGAATAATTGTCGGTTTTCCGTCCGTATCCTTCAAGGTGTAGGTGTATGAACAGCCGCTTACGCCGTTTGTTGAGGCGGCAGACGTAATGACAGCTTTTGCCTCTGTGCTGTCAGTGCTGAGCACATAGTCATCATCGCCCGCTGTCTCCGGACTTGCCTTTGCAACCTTCGTAAGCGTTACAACGGTAGTCGTGCTTGTTGAAGCATCGCTTGCAGCAGAAGAAAAATCTGGCGTGCCTGCGGTCGTGTCACTTTCTTTATAGAAGCCGTAAGTCATTTTTGCAAACGTGTCTGGCGGCGTAAAGGTTAAACCCATCTGCGCAATTCCTGTTGCCGTCGTTCCGCTTGAAACGGGCTTCATGTTAAAGGTGATGGTTTTTGCACCGGTCGTCATATCTGCCCATGCCGTGCCGACAAGACAGGCGTCACCATTCGCCACTTCGCCATCGGTAGCTGTAATGGCCGATTGATACGCCGTCAACGTAAAGTACCAGATAAGCGGCTTAATGCTTACCTGCGCTTCTGCCTTCATCAAATCGGCGTAATCAAACTCCTGGTATGAAAGCGTTTTGTCGCTTGCATTTTTAAACGTTGAAGAGTCGGTCGAGGCGGTCGTTGACTCTGTGTCGTCAACGGTAAAGCCTGTTAAGACGTAGTACACGCCTGCTGCCAGGTCATCATCAGTGTAGTCCTGATCCCAGTCGCTCCAGTCGCCCGGATAAATGGTGCGGGCAATCTCAAAGCTTGAATTCTGCAGGCTTAAGGTTAATGTCTGATCAGAGCCGGAACGGTTTACCGAGCTTGAAGAGTTGCTCGAAACATCAGACAAGTTAGAACAGGAAGCTAAGACAAAAGCCAGAGCTCCGCCTAAAATCATCATAAGCTTTCTTTTCATAGTGTTACTCCTATAAAAAACATGTGCACCGCTTACGCTAAGCGGTTTAACGTCCCTGCTTTGCAAAAACTTTGCGGTAAGCAAGGCTCGATTTTGTTCGCGGTATCTACTCCCCCACCGGAGCAATACTTCTTTTAAAATCCTGACTGCAACTGCTATTGAGTCCATACAGGAGTTAGAGTCATATTTTCTCCGGTATAACCTCCTAAATCAGAAAGAGTTGAACCCGTCCCGTCCTGCCAGCTTAAAGAGTAGCCCGTTGCACAGTCTGTCGGCGGGGCGATATACGGATGGGAGCTGGTAACAGAAAGCACGTCGTTGTAGTCGTCATCGCCGTACAGGTACGGGAAGACAAACGCGCTGTCAGTGCCTGAGTCTGTCGATACGCCTGTTGTGATTTTTACCGTACAGGCTTCATCATCTGCGTCAAACAGATTGTAGATAACGGTGAATATGCCAAAGCTGTCACTTTCAACATAGGTGTCGTAGCCGCTTACAGCAGTGCCACTTTCGTTTGAGTAGCTGTTGTACGGCTTTACTGCGATTTTGTAGCGGGCGCCGGTTGGAAAATCAGCAGTGTACGAGGCGGCACCGGCAGAAAGCGTCACTCTGCTACCGTATGCAGTCCAGCTTGCGCCGGAAACAGAGCAGTACGCCTGCACGTAGTAGCCGCTTTCGTTTGTTGCGTTATCCTTCCAGCTGAATGTTGCCGTAAAGGTTTCTGCAAGCGAAACTGAATCATCCTGCTTTAAAATTTGATACATGCCGCTTCCCGCCTTTTCTGAAAGCGAGGCGCCGCTTTCTACGCTTACGCCGTTCCACGAAAGCGTGTCGACAGAAAGAGCCGAGCAGTTAAGCGGAGAAGAGTTAAAGACTGCGCGGTGGAGCACGATGTCTGCGGTCGTAGTGGCACCGCCTGCAATCACGCAGGAAAGCGGATAGCGGGCAATGTACATGCCGTTTATGTCTTCAAAGGCAATCACTAAAAGATAGCTTCCGCCTGTTACCGAAAGCGTAATGCCGTCGGTCACATAGTAGCTGTACGAAAAGCCGGTAACGCCGGTTGCTTCGCTTGTAAAAACGTCGCTTGAAGCGCTGTAAGAGGCGGTCGCCACAAGAGAGCCCAGCGTTGCCGTCTCTGCGTCATAGGCATACAGCGTGTATTCAAGGCTGTTAAACGTGTCGGGCGGATAAAACTCTAAGGCAACGCTTAAAGTGCCCGTTACGCTTGAAGAGCTTGGGGCGGTAAGCGCAAAGGAAAGCGTGCGGCTGGTAGACTTGCTTTTTAAGTTGATGTATTCAGTGTCGGTCAGCACAAGGTCGGTATTGGAAACAGAGCCGTCGCTAGAGGCAGTAATGCCGCTCTGGTAGGCAGAAAGCGTAATGCGCCAGATGTCAGGCGAAAGCTTGAGCGAAACAGAGCCTGCTTTCAGTGCGCTGTAGGAATACTCGGTATATAAAAGCGAGCTGTCACTTGAGTCGCGGTAGTACGAGCCGGTTGCAGTGGTGTCGCTTGTGTCAGTAGAGCTTACCGTGTAGGCGGAAACGACAAAGTGAAAGTCTGAAAGCGCAGAGCCGGAGCCCGTCCACGAGTCAGGGTAGACCGTGCGGCTGTCAGAAACAGTGCCCAGCTTAAGCGTCACGCAGTCTGCATCCGAGCACACCTCGCTGTCGTCAACAGACACGCCTGAGCAGGAAGCGAAAAAGAGAAGCATAAAAAGACTGACACAGCAGAAAAGCGTACGCATGGCTAGTCCTCTTCGTCCTCATCTGATTTTGGAACGACATACAGGAGCGCTGTATCCCAGTACTCATCTCCCATGTCGTTAAAGGCATGACAGCGGAGAATGTGGGCAGTATTCTGCCGCGTTGAAATCTGACTGTCGGTTAAGCCGTTCTCAGTGCGGTATTCGGTAGTCACCTGACCGGTAACCGACGTTAAGATGTTTACGTAATTGCTTTGTGCCGTAATGCCGCCCGTGTACACGCGGTCGCCGTCAGAATCAAAGGTTGCAGAGCCTAAAAGCGAGCCTGACGCTGACTGCAGCCACCACGAATAGTTTGTATAGCCCGTTTTTGCCTGCACCTGGCGCGTCATGGTAATGTCGACAGAGTATTCTGCATCGGGAATAAGGGCGGCAAGCTTGTACACGCCCGGCTCGTAGTCTTCGGTTACGGTTACCGAATCAGAAGAATGCGTCGAGGAAAACTTTTCATTATAGTCCTGCGTCATTTCATCTGCATTTTTGCAGGCCGCACATAAGAAACATGAGAAAATTATACTGAAAGCACAAAACACAATGTGGTGCATATCTTAAAAAAACCTCTTATGCACCCACCAGAGCCTGAAAACAGGACTCTTCCCCCGCTCTAGTATCGGCAGAACCGCACTCTTACTTTAATAAAATTTTTAGAAAATCTTCCGATTCATTTTTGCTTACTCACAGCATACGCCTACGCCTGTTTCGTCGCTTGTCACGATAAACACAGTCGGTATACAATACGGGCGATGAAGCAGATTTTTTTTCCACTCATTGCGCTTGCGTGCGTGCTTGGCGCATGCAGTCTCTTTGAAAAAGATGATGACTCAGAAACAGCCGCCATTTCTACAAACACCTACAGCGTAAGCTATGCCGCACCCAAAAACGGCACGCTTTCGGTCAGCAAAACCGTTGCCGTTTCTGCCGGCATAACAATAACGCTTACGCTGACTCCCGATGACGGCTATCAGATCAGCTCCGTTACCGTGTACAGCACCACAACAGAGCAGGCAGTTCCAACAACGCAATCTTCTACAGATGACTCTGTATACACCTTTACCATGCCGGAAGGCGACGTAACCGTGACCGCGCTGTTCGCCCCCGCCCCGACCTACACCGTTACCTACGCCGACGGGGTCGATAACGAATATGTTACCGTTCCGACTGACACCGGCACCTACTGGGAAGGAAAGAAAGTCTACGTACGCTTTACCGGCGTTGGCACCCGGAGCGGCTACACCTTTACTGGCTGGGCAGAAAGCAGCGGCAGTACGGAAGCCACCTACACGGCAGGCGGAACAAGCTCTTTTATCATGGGAAGCGAAAACATAACGCTGTATGCCGTCTGGAAATTGCAAAGCGTAACGTTGAGCTACAATGCAAACGGCGGCTCTGGTTCGATGAACAATCAATCAATGACGTACGGCACGTTCGGTTCCTTGACCGCAAACGCATTTACTCGAACTGGTTATAAGTTTATAGGCTTGGGCTTAGGCTCTAGCGTAACAGCGGTTTCGC
>CALAEZ010000146.1 GCA_937891125.1 uncultured Treponema sp.
AGATAGGCTGACGGAGCTTGAGATCTCTGATTATTGCGCTCGGACGAAAGTCGCACACCTTGCTGACAGCCTCAGACAGCTTGTCGTCGCTCACCTTGCCCGTGGCGACCTCTTCCTTCGTCGATGTCACCGCTACCGTCGTGTCCACAAAGAACAGCTTAGACTGCAAATCCGCCACCGCAATCTCGGTTGTGGGGGCGGCTTTTACGGTAACCTTCTTTTCGCCTACGACCGTCGCGCCGTCTGCGCCGTTGATGGAGGTTGCCTTGACGGTAATCACCTTGTCAGCAGCCGTACCGGGCTTGCAGGTCAGCTCGCCCGTCGCGGTGATTGACGCGATGGTAGAGTCGTCCACGCTCCAGGTGACCGACTTCTTGGTCGCGCTCTTGCGTTCGCCAGCAGCATCGGCTTCGCCAAGCAGTTCTGCCGTCAGCGCCGTCTTAAAGCCTGAGTACACCGTGTCCTCGCCCGTAACGTTGACTTTGTCTACCGGGATTGTCTCCAGGTCGTACTGCTTTATGGTGATGGTGTTGATGTACTGCGTGCCGCTACCGGGGAAGCGCACGAATACCAGGCGCAGTTTCTTTGACTCGGGAACTTCAATCTGGTCAAAGGTGTAAGAAACAGCCCCAGACGCTTTATCCGGCGCCGTGTAGCCTGACTTTACGTCAAGCACGTTAGACAGCACCTTGTCCGCACGGTCGGTAATAATCCAGTAACCGGTTGCAGTGCCCCATACGGTAATGGTGACCTCTGCAGGGCCTTCTTCAAGCGCAACAAAGTCAATGGAACGTCCGTTACCTTTTGCGGTGGTGTCGGCAAAACTGTCGCCCACCTGCATTGCCTTTACGTAGCTCTCTTCAAGGTTCGCTACCTTTTCAAGACCCGTGGCAGTACCGTTCCATCCGATAGCAACAGGGCTTCCGTCATTGTACTTGACTTTCAGCTTTGTGCCCATGTCATCATTAATAACAATGTCACCGCCAAGAACCGGGTGAGAGCCTTTCAAGACATCATGGTCACTACCGTCACTGTAGACGCCGCCCGTCGTATTCTTGACATCTGCGTTTGACAGGTCTTTAAAGTCAATACTGATATAACTGACTTCGTTGCCGGCCGCATCCAGCGCGGTCTTTACCGTCTTGCTGCCCGTTACTTCCGGCTCAAAGTTCTCCGTGCCGGAGCAGGAGAAAAGGCCGACGAACAGCAGGGCAGCGCCCGCAAGGAGCGCAGATGCCTTTGCTAATTTTTTCATAAAAACGTCCTCCTTTATAGAATTAGAAGCGGATACGGATAATGAACGGTATCGTCACAGAGCGAACCACGTCCATATCCTCGTCCGTAGCATCCTTCACCGCAACCTGGCTCAAGCCAAGGCGCACGAAGGTCATGAACGATGACTTTCCGGTAAAGAAGTACTGGATACCGGGCGCGACGTGAATCTGCATGCCCTGGTGCTCAAAGTCGTCCAGTCCGCAAATCTGTCCCACAGAGCCAAAGGCAAACCAGTTGCCGTTCAGCTTGTAGCGCGCGTGCAACTCAGTCCACAAAGCGGCCTGTGCCGTGATGGTCTGTCCCAGTGCCGTATAGCCGGATGCGGAGTCGCTGGCGTACGTTCCGTACGCGCCGACCGTCTTTCCGATTGCCGTTGCCGTCTGCACCCAAGAGTAGTTGGTGAAGAACGTGACGGACAGTCTGTTTGCAAGCCCAAGCCAGCGCACGCGGAAGTCAACGTTGTAGTCGTTCACCTTGCTGTCAACGATGCCCAGCGTACCGCCGACGGTCATGCCCGTGTTGGGGATGAAGTACGGCTGCACGTGGTAGCCCAGCGCGACGTTGCTCGTGTCCTTTGCCTTGATGACAAACTGGTGGTCCCAGTTGTTGTTGTACATGATGTCGGCCTTTACGCCGTAGCCCGCAAGCTGCACGCTTTTTGTATCTTCCTTATCCCAGCTGCTAGAGATAAGCGAGCCGGTGAGCACCAGCTTGGCCTTGCCCAGCTGGCTTCCCCAGGTGGCGTAGCCCGCGTAGGTCGTGCCGCCGCCGCCGAAGTTCACGATGTCGTCGATGAACGTGGTCTGCTGCTTGAACATGCTGCCCAGCTTGTATGCCGCGAACGAGTCGCCGCCAATGTTAGCGTTGTCGGCGTCCGTCTTCAGCTGGTATGCGCCGGAAGACTTTCCGTTCTTCCACACGCCGGCGCCGATTTCCCAGTTGCCCACGTTCACAAACGCGTCGTACAGGTACGTCGTGCCCGAAGCGTCGCGGCTGGACGGGTTGGGGGCAATCGTCAGCTCGACGGTGGCGATGTCGCTTGACGCGGTGAACTTCACGTCGTCCTGCGGGCCGCCGTAGCCCAGGTTGCTGAAGAAGTCATTCTTGTTGTTTACGGTATCCGTGCCGTAGATGAATCCCTGCGAGCGGTAGTTCAGCGAGATGGAAGCATCTGCAAAAGCTGCACCGAACGTAAGGGAAGCGAGTGCCAAAGCACTGATTATTTTTTTCATAGTATTCATTTCCTCCAATTTTCGTCACACCAGCCAATTACAGACCAACATGGAAGATAAACGGAATGGCGAATGACTTTGCGCCAACATTGTCAACGCCGCTTCCGAAGCCGTCAAAATTAGCGATGAAGCCGGTCGTGAACCGTGCCTCCTCCGCCACTGAAATCTCGATGCCCGGGATAAGGGAGAGCTCGCCGATGCCGTTCTGTGAGATGTCAGCATAGTCCCATTCGGCAGTAGCCGTAAGTCTGATGGTGTCGTTTGCCTTTGCGGACACGCTCAGCATGTCCCACACGCCCAGGACGCCCTCGTCAGCCTCGGACCACTTTCTGTACGAGACGTTGTTCATGGTCGTCAGGGCGACGCGGTTGGTAATCTGCCAGCGCGCGCGCAGGTCGAATCCCAGCTCGTTGTATGCCGAGGAGACAATCCACTGATAGCCATCTTCGTCCTCATTGATTTCGTCGCTGTAGCTGTGCCCGATGGCAGACGACTTTGACGCCGTGCCGAAGCTCGCGCCGAAGAGCACGTCAAGGTCCTTCACCGCAACCAGCTCCGCGAACAGTCCCGCGCCGAACGTCTCCTTCGCCTGGTTCTTTACGATAAGGTTCAGGTTGAGCAGGTCGGGGAGCGCAAAGCCCGCTTCCAGGGCAAAGCCCGCAAAGCAGTCGTCGTTGCCGCCGTTGCCCGCGTAGCCGTCCTTGTTGCGGATTGCCGCCGCCGTCACGAACAGACCAAGGTCGCCGTTGTTGTAGGTTGCCGCCAGCGCAAGGTCCGGGTCCGCGTCAGCCTCGCCCACGCCCTGGTGGTCAAGCACGAATGCGGTGAGGTTGGCAATCTTGCGCGCAATAAGACCGTCGCGCACGCCCAGCTTGTACTTCTCGTACTGAGCGCTGTCCCAGTCGCCCTCATCCTGCTTCATGCGGTTGGTCCGGGTCACGTCCCACACGCCGCCCTGGAATGAGAACGCGCCGTCAAACATGTTCACCCAGCCGTAATACTGGTGGATTGCCGCCGCAAAGGCACCGCCCTTCTTTGAGGCGTCCGGGTCCACGTCCAGCACGATGCCCGCGGCTTCGTTGGAGAACTCGAACGTCACGCAGTCGCCCGCGCCGCTCAGCTCGTCGTCGCCGTCAAGGTCAAATTTTACTACTTTGTCGCCTGTCTTCTTTGAAAGATAAGATCTCTGCGTAAATGAAAGACTTATTTCCGCGAAAACAGATCCGAGAGCCAGTGCCGAGATAGCCAGCACTGAAACGATTTTTTTCATAGAAATCCTCCTAAGTCCTTACAGAGAAACGTTGAATACGAACGGAATCTTGATGCCAAGCGTCTTGCCTTTTGCATCAGTCCAGTCGGAATTAGCCGCCACATATCCTTTCAGGTCAACAATCACGCCCGTGGTGAACGACACGTTCTCCGCCGGCCTGATGATGATGCCCGGAATCAGCTCAAGGTTAAGGCCGCCGGTGTCACCAAGGCTAATCGAGTTGCCGCCGGACTTTCCGCCCAGGTTGCATTCGTTCTGCACGGTAAACTGCGCGCTGATGGCGTCGTTCACGTCATACTTCGCGCTCAGCATGTTCCACAACGCCTTGAAGTTGTTGTCAGAGCCGCTGCTGAACAATGAGAAGTTGTGCATGGTCGTGACCGCGAACGCGTCGGTAATCTTGTAGCGCGCGCGCAGGTCAATGCCCAGCTCGTAGTAGTGCTTCACGCTTCCCAGCGTAGAGCCGTAGGTCACGCCCACGACGGTGTCAAGGTTCTCCACGCCGATGAAGCGGAAGAGCAGCGCCGTCGCAATCTGGTCGCGCGCCGGTGACTTGAAGATGGCGTCGATGTCCATCGTCTCGTTGCGGTACGCAACCTGGAACGCCGGTGCGGTGCGCAGGTACATGCGCGGCTCGCCGTCGTCGTTGTAGTTGAAGCCGCCCCAGTCCTGATTCTCCGCCGCGACGCCCTTGATCATGAGCGCGTCGTCCTCAGAGATGAGGCTGCGGAACGTGTATGCAACCGCGAACGCAATCTGCTGTTCGCCGTCAACGAGCGTCAGGTTGTCCACGTCAACGCCGAACTTGCCGTACCGTTTGTTGACGCCCAGCTTCATGCGCTCATATTCATTGGACTCCCACTTGCCCGCGTCGGCATTGACGCGCTTCATGTAGCGCCCCGTCCAGTTGCCCGCGGTAACCTGCAGGTTGCTCACGTTCGCCCATGCGTAGTATTCGTCAAAGAAAAAGTCCTTCGCGCTGGCGCTCGGGTCGATGTCGACCACTACGCCCGCGACGTCATTGCCCGCCTTGATAACAAGGTCAGAGTGCGCCTTGGCGCGGTAGCCCGCCAAATCGAGAACTTTTGTGGTGGTCTCGTCGTCCGTGCCCACGATGTCGGTGGTTGATTCCCTGTCCAGAATGTACGAGCCCGTGCGGAACCCCAGCGATACATCTGCAGCAAAAACAGCACCGAGTGTCAGAGCAGCGACCGCCAACACTGATACGATTTTTTTCATAAAAAATCCTCCTGTTTTTTTGGGGCATTTAAACCAACGGTTTTTTTGAGATAGGGAGACGCTCTGCGTAGGCAGAGCGTCGGCTGTAGGTCAGAAAAACAAGAGAAACGGTGAGATGAAAAAATGATGAGTTAAGGAAAGAAAATCAGCAGCGGATAATCCGCGAGTGGGTAAGCACTTCGTTTCCGGTTTCGGTAATCAGCACGTTGTTTTCAAGCCGCACGCCGCCCAGTTTGGGGTCGTACAAGCCCGGCTCCAGCGTGACAATCATGCCCGCCTTAAAGAAGATCGGAAGAGCGTCGTGTAGGGAAAGAGTGTAGATC
>CALAEZ010000147.1 GCA_937891125.1 uncultured Treponema sp.
TTGATGGTGCTGTACTGGCTGTAGATGCGGACGTTGCTGACGGTCTTCTCGTCATCGTCGTACTGGTCGTTGAAGCTGGCAATCTTGACGATGACTCGGGCCATCTTGCGCTCCAGGGTCAGGTAGATGTCGGTGCCGCTTTCGTTGTTGCAGGTCTGCTGGCGGGTCATGTAGTCGGCGAGGGCTATCTTCTCGGTCGTGCTCTGGTCGGCAGGCAGGGTGAAGGCGGTCATCGACGTGCCTTCGGTGGCGGGATAGTATGCCTTGAAGGTCATCTCGCTCTGCTTCCAGAGGAGGAACTTGCCGGCCTCGGCCTCTGCCCATGTCTGCTGGTCGGCGTTCTGGCACTGGAAGATGACAGCCTCCTGGTCGTTGGCACTGACAGCGATCTGGTCGCCCTGGTTGAAGAGGCGCGCCTCGTCGAGGTCGTTCGATGCGGGGTTGCTGCGGGTTACGCCATCGAGCGAACCTACAGAGAAATTGACCTTGACGACATCGGCGGGTCGGATATCAGAGACAATGGCCTCGTCGTCGTTCTGGCAGCTGGCAAATGTGCCCATGAGTGCGAGCGCTGCCAGAGAAAGATATTTTGTTGTTTTCATATTGTTTTTATTTTTTTGTTGTTAAAGATTTGGGGTGGTCGTTGCGGGGAAACCGCAACGCACGAACTTTTTTACTCCGTGACGAGGTTGTCGCCGGGCTGGTCTTCCCATGAGGAGATGCGGAAGGCGTTGGCATTGAGGGTCACAGCGTCGCTGCCAACGGTGAGTGGCAGCGTGTAGTGCTTGCCTTGCTCAAGGGTGTAGGCCTGGGTGTTGGTCCATGAGAATGAGCGGGTGCCAATCTTGAACGATACGGTCAATGCACCGGCAGCAATCTCCTGCGGCACCACGATGCTCTCGTAAAAAGCCTTGCTGTGTTTGCTCTCGGCCGTGCCAGCGGTAAAGGCGTACTGGTTAGCGAGGATGTCGGCAGCGGTGCCATTGGTGGCGGTCACGGTGCCATAGTTCTCGTTGGCAGTCTCCGTGGCCTTGAACTGGTAGCCGGCGTTGGTGCCGCTGATGGTGAACTCGGTAATGTCCGAGGCGTTGTCCTGTCCATTGAGGTAGAATTCGTCATTCAGTTCCAGCGTCACGTCGAGCTTGGCGAGGGCGTGGTAGAAGTTGATGACCAGCTTGCCGTTCTGCATCAGCGTCTGCTCCTGCGAGGGGTTGGCGATGGTCTTTGTCGGCATGGTCAGCTGGTCCTGCTGCTTCAGCTTGGCCTCGGTGCTCTGGTCGGCAGCCACGGTGAGGTTGGCGCCGGCGATGAACTCATTGTCGCTGAATGTCTTGCCCTGCTTGTAGGCGGCGGTCACGGTGATTCTCTGCTGGTCGTTCTGCCAGAGCATACGGTTCAGGGGCCTCCACTCGCTGCCGTCGTACTGTACGGTATTGAAATAGCTGTAGGTGGCCGAGTTGGGGTTGTCAATCTTCACCTGGAACTGCTGACCGTTCTGGTTCACGTCGCTTGAGGTGATGCTGGCGCGGGCGGCTGTGGGTTCAATCAGGTTGGTGGTAAAGCGAATCACGCCGTCCTCGGGAAAATTGGATGTGCTGTGTGCGCTTTCCACATCGTTATACTGGCAGCCCAAAAACAGAGCCGAAAAGACTGCTGCTGCAAAAAGATATGGTATTCTATGTTTCATAGTATGCTCCTTAATAAGGTTACGTTTCTGTAAAACTGCCTACTCGGTGATGAGATTGCCACCAATGCAGTTTTCCCAAGAACTTGCGGTAAATCCCCTGTTATTTACATCTACAGAAGCGGGCGTTACCGTAACGGTGCAGGTGGCAGTAATGCCGCTTCCGTCAGTGGCGGTTGCCGTGATGGTTGCGCTAGCGTTGCTGCCGTTCTCTCCTGCGGCTACGGCGGTTACCAGTCCAGTGGTGTCCACGGTTGCAACGTCGGTGTTGTCGCTGGACCAGGTTACGGTCTGGAATGTAGCATTTCCTGGCTCATAGGCGCTTACGCTTAGAGTCTCGGTAGAACCGGCAGTTATGGTGGTGCTGGTCTTGTTCAGGGTAATGCCCGTTACTGGCACGATTTGAGCTGCATCGGGAACGGTAATGCTTGTGTCGGTTGTTGGTGTGCCGGAAACGGTCACGACGCTGCTACTGGTGCGCGTCAGGGTTATGCCGTTAGTGGTAGTAGCGGTAAAGTCTGCAAAATAGTAGCCGTTGCTTGCTGTGTAGGTAACGGTGGTCATGGCGCCGCTTAGGTCGCTTTGGGTCGTTGCGCCGCCGCTTGCAGTTGCATTCGCACCGCCGGTAAGGGTTACGGTGTAGGTAATCAGGCTTTCATAGGTTGATTCCGCTTCTGTCAATGTGTCGTAATTGGTCACAAGTACCTGCTGGGCTTCGGTAAGGGCGTCGTAGGCTGTGCGGGCGTCGTCAATTTTTTCTTTGCAGGCGTCAGTGTAGGCGACTGTGCCGATGGCGTTGATTTTTTCGATGACATCGGCAGCTGCGGCCTGGTTTGCGGTCTCTGTGTCAGCTTCGGTTTTGAGCGTGCTGTAGGTTGATTCCGCCGCTGTGAGCGTGCTGTAGTTTGTCACAAGTTCTTTCTGCGCGTCAGTCAGTGCGTCGTAAGCTTCCCGAGCTGCGTCAATCAGTGCCTTGCTGTCGCTGGTGTAGGCCACGGTACCGATTGCCTTGATTTTTGCAATGACTGCGTCTGCTGCAGTCTGGTTTGCGGTCTCTTCAGTCTCTTTGAATGTTGCGCTTACCGTTACATTGCTTTCCGGCATTGTAAAGGTGCCTTCTTCCGTTACGGTGATGGCATTTGTGTTTGCGTCTGTTACGCTGTAGGAAGAAAGCTCATAGCCGTCTGCGGGCGTTGCGGTCAGTTTTACCGTGTCGCCTGCAAGAGCGCTGGTTTTGTTTGCAGTAACACTGCCGTTGGAAATGGTGCTTGCAATGGTTACGCTATAATAGGTAGGAGCATCATCAGAACTTGTTTTACATCCTGTAAGAGGAAGGGCGAGTAAGAGAAGGAACAGTATACTATAAACTACCCCCCCCACTGTTTGTATAGTGTTTTCATAAACAACACCTCATACTGTAAAAGATAGACCGCCACAAGGCAGTCAAAAAAATGACTGCCTAATCAGACAGTCATTTTTAAGATAAGCTTATACTATTGCGGTTTTAAGTTATTGTCAAGAAAAAAGTACATTTACATTTTTTTTCAGAGTGTTTGCCGTAGTGCTAACTGCCTGAGCCGGTGATGCCATCTCCGAAAAGTGCGCTGTAGCCGCCGGAAACGGGGCGGACTTCAATCTTCTGGTCGATTTCGCTGATGACCGTGCCGACATGCGTAATGATGCCCAGCATTTTGCCTTCCTTTTGCAGGCTTTTGAGCGCGTTGATTGCTTCGGTAAGATAGTCACCGCTGAGCGTGCCAAAGCCTTCGTCCAGAAAGAGTGAATCTACACGGACGGCGCGGCTTGCAAACTTTGAGATGGCAAGCGCAAGCGAAAGGCTCACGATAAACTGCTCGCCGCCGCTCAAATTAGTAATCGGGCGCGGATCAATGTAAAAGTCGTCGGAAATAGCAAAGTCGAGCGAACCTTGCGCCTTCTGCACGATGCGGTAGCGCTTTGTTATCGAATAGAGCGTTCTGTTGGCAAGCGACAGGAGCGAATTGAATGCGATGCTCTGCACGAACACCGAAAAATCATCGCCGTCTTTTACGCCGACAAAGTCCTTCATGCGCTTCCAGAGCGCGTGCTCCTTTTGGAGCGCCTCGTATTCAGCAGAGATTTTTCGGGCGGCGTCGACATACTGCGCATTCGTGCTGAGCTTTGCCCGGACTTCGACAAGGCGCGACTGCATACGGGTGCGCTCCCCGCTTACGCTTTCAAGGCGCAAAGCAATCGCCTCTTTCGGCTCGGTAAGCGGCGTGTTTTTAGAAAATGCCGCGCAGGTTTCCCTGCACTGCGCTAACGCTGCCCGCGCCTCAGACTGCTCGCGCTGGAGCGCCTCATGCTGCTGTGTAAGCATGTTTATTTCAGCCTCGCTCATGCGGGAAGCAAGAAAAGCCGCCTCATCTGAAAAGCCGTTTTCAGAAAGCGTTTCGAGCATGGCGGCGCACGCCATTTCAAGCTTGGGAGAGCGTTCTGCAATGCTTTTAGAAAGCGAATCAAGGCGCGTTTCAAAGCGGGTACGGGCTTCACGCGCGTCCTGCAGCTCCTTTGCGCACTGCGCCGCTTCCGCCTTTGCCGCCTGCAGCAGCCTTGTCTGCGCCGCTTCCGACTGCAGAACGTCTTTATCGCCGAACACCGCCGCGCGCTTCTGCGCAGTTTCGGTAAGTGCGCGGTGAGCCGCTTCTGCCTCGCGCTCACGCTCGGAAAGCCCGTCGCCGCGGCTTGTTACCGCCTCCGCGCACGCCTTTTTTTGCGCCTGCTTTTCTGCACGCTCACGTTCAAGTGCAGTAAGCGCGTCGGTGTTTTCAGACCACGCCTGCCACAGCGCTTTTAACGCTTCCACATCGGTCGTCTGCCACGGTGCGCACAATGCGCGAAGCTCTTCGCGGGAAGCCGTAAGCGTGCGCTCCTCTTCCTGCACGGCGTCTTTTGCGTGCGACTCTTCTGCGCGGGCTTTTTCAAGCACGCTTGAAAGCGTCTGCACGCGGCGCTGAGCGTCCTCGTAGCGGCTGTTTAACTCAGCGCTCGTAAGCGAAAGCGTGCGCGATTTGTCTGACTGAGCGCTGTCGGCTTTTCCGGCGCTTGCGCTAAAATCAAGCTCGCCCTGAAAAGCGTCTGTCGCGCCTTTTTTTACCCGGTAGACCGCCGCGCACACCGGGCAGGGCTTACCCGGCTCAAGGCGCTTTTGCAGCTCGCGGATTATACAGAGCGCTTCCCCGGAAACAAATGCCTTTATTTCCTCTTCAAGCGCAGAAAACGCATCTTCGGCTTCTTTTTTTTCAGCTTCCGCCTGCCGCGCTTTTTCTGACGCCGCCTCTTCTGCCCTGCGCAGTGCTTCAAGCTTTGCTTCTCCCTCTGCAAGCTTCCCGGTAAGCGCCTCTGCCTTTCCGATGACGCCGGGAAGCTCCGCATCCTGACTGTGTGCGCCTCTCCACGCAGAAAGCGATGCGTGTTTATGCTCGAGCGCTTCTATACATGTGGCGGTCGAGCGCAGCTCTGCCGTGCTCTGCTCCAGCGCTTTTTGTGCAGAGGCGCGCCTTGCGTCTGCCTCGCGCGCTGCCGCTTCTTGAGCGCTTTTCTGCGTATCAAGCGCGCGCACTTCCGTCCAGATGGCGCGCAGGCTTTCAGTCTCTTTTTCGCAGGCAGAAAGCGTCTCGCTTTTTTCGGCGGAAGCTTTTTCCGCCTGCCGGAATGTCGCTTCAGCCTGCTTCTGCTCCTGTGCTGTCCGCGCCTTTTCGCCTTCATCGCGTTCCTGCGCGCGCTCAAGCTCTTTTTTGACCGCATAGGCAGAATCAACATTTTTTGCACGCCGGGCAGCGGAAAGCCTTTCAAGATTCGGCGCAAAATCTAAGACAGCGCGCTCGTTTTCTTTCGCACGACGCTCCGCCTCTGAAAACGACGCTTCAAGCCGCTCCTTTTCTGCGTAAGAGTCAAGCGCCTTTTGCAGGCTGTAAAACGTCTTTTCACAGTCAGCAAAGCGCTCCGCGGCGTGCATTTCTTCCGCAGAAAGCCGCTCTGCCTCATCGTCAGAAAGCACATTTGAAAGAATCTGCTCCCTTTCGCTCTTTTTAAGCGTAAACGCCCGCTCAAGCTCGCTGTAGCGCTCATAGACGCGCCGCGCAATCGCCCGGTAGCGCTCCGTTCCGGTAAGCTTTTCTAAAATCTGCGCACGCTCGCGCTCGCCACAGGTCAAAAACTGGCTGAACGCGCCCTGCGCAAGCATAATCGAGCGGCAGAACTGCGTGTAGTCAAGCTGAATAAGCTCCTGCGTCTTTTTTGCAAGCGCACTGCTCGATTTTCCCATGTCGACAGGAGAGCCGTCTTCTGCGGTAATTTTGTAGGAGGGCGCCTGGAGGGCTCCGCCCGCCTTTCCATAGGCGCGGCTCTGCATAAATTCAGACGTAAAAATGCCTTTCTTGCACTGATAGGTGACGCTGGCACTGCAGCGGGCGGTTCCGCGCGTCATAATCTCGTTTGAAGCGGTCGTGATTAGCTCAAGGCGCGGCGTGCAGCCGTAGAGGGCAAGCGTAATTGCGTCAAGAATCGTCGTTTTTCCCGCTCCGGTCGGCCCGTGAATCACAAAAATGTCGTGATTTTGCTTGAAGGCAGGGGCGGTAAAATCGATTGACCAGCTGCCCTTTAATGAATTCAGGTTTTCAAACTCCAGTTTTAAAATGCGCATCGTCCCTGCCCTCCCTACAGCTCCGCCGCAATTCTGGTAAACAGCGGCAAACACTCATCAAGCGCCGCTTTTGTCTCTTCGCTGTCGCTTGCAAAGCCGTCGTCGGCAAGGCGAGCTTCTATCAGCCGCGTAAAAATCTCTTCGTCAGAAAAAGAAGCGATTTCCTGCGCTTCCACCTCGCCAAAGCCGGTGCTTTCGGCCTGAAAAGACGACAGAAGCTTCCAGCTTGCAACCGTCACGTCAGCAGGAAGTGCGGCAATCGCCTCTTCAAGATAATCGGAGGCGCTTACGCCCGGCTCTTTCTGATAGCAGATTTCAAGGACAAGCGGCTTCCGCCTGTCGCGTTCAAGCGCGGCATGACTGGTGGCAAGCTTTTCAAGCGCGTCACGCACCTCTGAAAGCATGCCCGACACACGCCGGTACACGGTTGCCGCAGGCACCTGCAGCGTTTCAACAGCGGGCGCATCTCCTGAAAGCTCAACTGAAAGCACGGTTCGCGGCACGGTCGCCTCATCAAAGCCGAGCACGAACGGCGAACCTGAGTAGCGCACGCGCGGACTTTTAGCGACCATGGTTGCATAGTGAATGTGACCGAGCGCCACATAATCTATTTGCTCCGGGAACACGGAAGGCGGCACCGCTCCTAGATTTCCCAGCACGTCAAGCTTTTTTACGCCGTCGTCGCCAGCTTCAAACACGCCTTTTGCCGAGGAAGCGGCAAGGCGCCCGTCAAGCTGTGCGGCATACAGGTGACCGGTTGCAATGAGCGGAATCGCGCGCCCGGCACGCAGTGCTTCTGCTTTTTCAAGCGCCTCGCTGTAGAGCGCCGCATAGCCCTGCGCATACAGGTCGCTGTCGGGCACTGTTTTTGAAAGCCTTCCGCGCAGCTCGACCTCGCGCACAAAGGGAAGCGCCATGCAGACAGCGCAGGGCTCGCCGTCGCTTCCGGTAAGCTCAAAAACAAGCTCGTCAGCGCCCGCCGTGCTTATCGAGCCGACCACATGAATGTGTGAAAGGCCGAGCAGCTCCTTTGACGCATCAAGCATAATCGCAGAATCGTGGTTTCCGCCTACGATGACGATGTTTCGTAAACCGCGCTGCACGACATGCGCAAGAAAATCAAAATACTGCTTGCGCGCCTCTACAGACGGGTTTACCGTGTCAAAAATGTCGCCGGAAACGATGAGCGCGTCGGCGTGCTGTTCAAAAATCTGGTCGGAAAGCCAGCGCAAAAACGAGGCAGTTTCTGCGCTGCGGTCTATGTCGTGCATCTGGTTTCCCAGATGCCAGTCGGCGGTGTGAATAAAACGCATACAGCGGAAGACTATACCGAATACGAGCGGTAATCAATAAGGGTGAACATTCCAAACATTGCAAAGTCCTTTGGATTTGCTGTCACCAGCGAAAACACGGCGTTGCGAATGTAGCAGGAAGCCATCTGCGTATCGTTAATGCGGTTGCGTCCAAGCTTATACATTGTAAGCGATGTAACGGCGCGCGTAAAAGAATCATCATCAGGGTAGAGGATATGAACGCGCTCTAGCTCGCACCATTCGTCTACAACAGACAGCGCCTCGCTCATGGAAAGCGGATTTTCAAAGCGCCGCGCATCAGTGATAACATGCACGAATTCATTAAAGCAGTTGTAGTAAATCGCAAGCTCTTCAGATGAGCTGTCTGCAAGCTGCTTAAACAGAGCGACTGCAGCAGCATGGCGTGAAGAGTCTTCCCAGTACAAATCGATAAGAAAGCAGGTGTCTATGCCAGTCATAAACGCACGCCCGATGACATAAAATCGTCCTTCCAGTCAGACTCAGAAAGAAAATCCTGCGCGCCTTCCTTTAAGCGAACCGTGCGCTCAAAAGAAAGCGTGCTGAGCGGCCGCTTTGCGCCAAAATTATCGTCTGCATACGCTTCCATTGCGTTACGGATAAGCTCTGCCGTCTTGCAGCCGCGGCGCTTAGCCTGCAGCTGGTACTTGCCATACAGGACATCCGGCACATAGAGCGTAACTGGCTTTAGTTTTAAGGGTGATGTTGTTGTCAGTATCATACATATAATGTATAGCCAAATTATATGTATGTCAAACAAAAAAGTGGTAAAAGCGCACATGCGTGCAGTCGCGGGAAGCTGGCGTGTAGGGCACGCGCCGCAGCTCGGCGTGGATCTGCGCCACAAGCTTCTGAGCGCCGACAGCGCATTTTTTCGTTTCATCGATTATGCAAGCAGGCTACAGCTCTGCCCCCTGCAATTTTTCGCTTACTCTTCTGCCTTTACCAAAAACAGCTTTATGCCCTCGTCAGGAAACTTTTTCTTAATAGCGGCAATAACGGCGCGCACGGTCGCCACCGCGCTGTCTTCCACGTAGCTGAAAAGCACAAAATTGCTTTCCGGCCAGGTGGTGCTGCCAAGCTTGCGGTCATCAGCGCCGCGGCCGTGCACAAGCGGCACCACCGTGTATAAGATTGCAGGAATATGCTCTTCAAGCGCTTCTACAATATCGTCCTGCACGGACTGGTTTGCAATAATCTCTGCCCGGTACATTAGTGTTCCTCCGATAAGCTCGATTCGCCAGAGCCGCTGCCCTCTGCAGGCGCGGGCGCTTCGACAGGCTCAGCGACCATGCTGCTGTCCTCGGCGACCAGAAGCTGCAAATGGCTTTTCTTTACCGCACGCCTCTTCATCACAAGCGAATAGAGCACCGGGATAAAGAACAGCGTGACAAACGTTGATGACGTTAAGCCGCCGACAACGGCAACGCCAATCGGTTGCACCATGCTTGCGCTGCCGCCGCCAGAAGAAAAGCACATCGGGAGCATACCTAAAATGGTAGTAAGCGTCGTCATCATAACTGGGCGTAAGCGGCTTGCGCCCGCTTCAAGGCAGGCATCTTTGAGCGAAAGCCCGCGCTCCACCAGAAGCCCCGTGTAGTCAACCAGAATGATGCCGTTGTTCACGACAATGCCGACAAGCATAATCATGCCGATGGCGCTAACCATGCTGAGCGCCTGATTCGTAAGCTTATAGATGGCAACAACGCCGATAATCATAAATGGAATCGTACAGAGGTTGATGAGCGGCGCCTTAAAGTTTTCGTACGTACCTGCCATAACGCCAAAGACAAGCAGAATCGCCATGATGATAATCTTTAAGTACGCGCCGCCCTGCTCCTGCATGTCCTTGAGCGAGCCTTCATAGCTTATCGTAACTCCCTCCGGAATGATGAACGAGCCTGCAATAGCGTCTTTCAGCTCCTCTTCCACTACGCTGACGTTCTTTTCGGTAAGCACATCGGCGCTCACCTTTACAATGCGCGTCTGGTTTTCGCGCTTTATGCTTACCGGGCCTAAGCCCTTTTTCACCTGTGCAAAGTTCGACACGTTTACCATGCCGTTCGTCCCCTTCACGAAAATCTGCTCAAGATCAGCCATCTTCTGCTTGTCGCCCGGCTGGTACATCACCTTTACGCTGTACTCCTTACCGTTTTCGCGGTAGGTTGTAGACGTGACGCCGTTAATAGCGTAGTTGATTTCCTTTGCAACCGTCGTAACGTCCACGCCAAATGAGTAGGCGCGCTCGCGGTCAATGACAATTTCCACTTCCGGCAGGCCTTCCTCGGTATCGACCGACGGCTCGCCAATGTCAGGAATAGAATTCATAACGTCTTCAATCTGCCCCGCCACTTGGAGCGCAAGGTCAAGGCTGTCGCTGCGTACTTTAAGCACCAGATCGCTGCCGGTCATCTGCCGCGCCATGCCCTGTCTGAAACTGATTTTTACATCTGCCGGAAAATCGGCAAAATGTGCACGGAGCTTCTGCTGAATCGTCTCTGCCGTATCAATCTGCTCCGAGCTTTCAGGAAGCGTTATCTGAATGGAGCCGCTATAGCTTGACGTGCTGCTGCCTGCTGTCGTTATGAGCGTCTTGTAGCCCTTTATTTCGCTTCGGATAATATCTTCAAGCTGCGCTAAGCCCGCCTGTGTTTCTGAAAGTTTTGTGCCAATCGGATAGCGCAGGTTTACGGTAACGCTGTCGTCTCCGCCGCCGGTCATCATCTGAATACGGAGCGTCGGAATAAATGAAAGCGCAATGATGAGCGCACACACGCAGATTAAAAGAGCTGCCTTGCGGTGACCGAGCGCACTTTTTAACGCACGGCGGTACAGGCGCGTCAAAAGATTCATCGGAGCGTCAAACGCCGCATACAGACGAATAAAGAATTTGCTTTTTATCGGCTTTTCATTGCGGTTTGTCAGCGGCAGGAAGTGCCCTGCCAGTACGGGAACCAGAAAGATTGCGACAAAAAGACTTGAAACAAGCGCAATGACAATCGTAAAGATGATTCCCTTGAACATCTGCCCCATAAAGCCTAAATCGCTCATAAAGAACAGGAACGGCACGAATACACAGATTGTCGTCAGGTTGCCGCTTAAAACTGACATGACCATCTCGCCCGAACCGAGCACGGCGGCAACCTTTGGCTTGGCACCACGCGTGCGGTAGGCGTAGATGTTTTCTATCATAACAATGGAAGCGTCAACAATCATACCGACGCCCAGGATTAGGCCGGTCATCGTAATCATATTGAGCGTAATGCCGGCGAAATTCATGCACAAAAGCGTAATGATAATGGAAAGCGGAATGCTTATGCCGATGATAATGGTGCTTTTCATGCTCTTTAAGAACACAAAGAGTACAAGCACGGCAAGCAGCAGTCCCTGCCATGCGCTTTCAAGCAGCGTCGAAAGCGTGTCGCGGATGCTGTCAGTGTCGTCACGGATAATTTCAAGCGTCACGTCCGTCGGAAGCACGGCGGTAAGCTCATCCATCTTTTTGTAGACTTCGTTTGCAACCGATACGCTGTTAGAGCCGGACTGTTTGGTTACGCTTACATACACGCCTGCCTCGCCGTTTATCGAAACAATGCTTGTTGCGTCGGCATAACCTAAAAACGCGCGGCCTACGTCAGAAAGCTTTACGTCGTAGCCGTTTACCGTGGTAATGACCGTGTTGTTGATGTCAGCGACTGACGTGTATTCGCCGGTCGTGCGGATTGTGTAATCCTTGCGCCCCTCGTTGATTTTGCCGCCGCCAAGCTCCAGATTCTGCTTGCTTAATGCGCTCGACACCGTAGAAAGCGTAAGCCCGTAAGAGGCAAGGCGGTTTTCAGAAAGCTCGACGCGCACGATTTTTTCGCGTCCGCCGGAAACGCTTGCCTCAGCAACCCCGTTTGCCTGCTCTAAAATGTCGACAATCGTATCCTCGGCAATCTGCTTTAAGTCGTCGTTGCTGCGGTTTCCGCGCACCGCAATGCGCATAATCGGCATAGCGTCGCTGTCCATCTTAAAGATAGTCGGCGTGACGTCGTCAGGGAGGCTGCG
The DNA here is from genome assembly GCA_937891125.1 of uncultured Treponema sp. Lineage (GTDB taxonomy): Bacteria > Spirochaetota > Spirochaetia > Treponematales > Treponemataceae > Treponema_D. Next base: position 11,750 of record CALAEZ010000147.1, read on the forward strand.
CTCTACGCGGTCAATCTTATCGCGCACATCGTTTACCGCCTCGGTCAAGTCCGTGCCGTAGTTAAACTCAAGCGTAATCCGGCTTCTGCCTTCGCTTGAAGTGCTGGTAATCGTCTTTAGGTTTGAAACGCTCACCAGACCGCTTTCAAGCACCTTTGTCACCGTTTTTTCGACGGTCTCGGGGCCTGCATTGGTATACGTCGCGCTTACGCTCAGCACCGGATAGTCAATGTCCGGCATGAGGCTCAACGCCACATTCTGGAGCGTGAACAGTCCCATTATGCCCAAAAGCGCAAAGACAATCAGCGTAAGGACAGGGTGTTCAAGCGTGGTTTTCGTTATGCTCATTGCGCGCCCCCGCGGCCAGATTTTTCACCGGAAGCGCCTGGGCCGCCAGCTGCGGGCTTTCCGCTGCCGCCATTTGCACTGCGCTCTCCCGCCGTCCGGGCGCCGTCTCCAGAGGGTGCGCCGGCTTTTTCTTTTCCGGCGGCATCTGCCTGAGGCACGCCATTGGTAATGTCGCGCACCTTTGCGCCGTCAGAAAGCGAGGTCTGGCCTTCTATGACAACGCGCTCGCCTTCTACAACGCCGCGCAGAATCTGCGTCATGCTGTCTACCGTCTTTCCGACTGCAACCTGACGGCGCGTTACCGTGCTGTCGTCATTTACGACAAACGCGTAATACTTGTCGTCTTTCTGCACCAGAGAGTCTGTCGGCATGACGACCTCGTCCTTGTAGTCTACCGTGTAGAGGATGACCTTTGCGAACATGCCGGCATTTATGCGCCAGTCGCCCTTATCAAAGGTGAGTATGACTTCTTTTGTGCGGCTTGATTTATCGACAACCGGCGAAACGCGGCTTACGGTCGCCGTAAAAACGACATCCGGGTAGGCTTCAAGCGTAACGTTTGCTGATAAGCCCGTCTTTAGGAGCGCGACATAGCGCTCAGGAATGCTTACCGTCACCTGCAGGTTGCGCAGGTCGCCGATTTCAGTCAGCACGGAGCTAGTCGTAACCCGCGTTCCGGCTTTTAACGGCGTAGAAACGATGGCGCCGTAAATGGGTGCGTAGACAGGGCTTTTTATGTAGAGATCGGAAGAGCACACGTCTGAACTCCAGTCACG